>JBFELL010000249.1:0-1800 GCA_041552135.1 Gammaproteobacteria bacterium | reverse complement strand
ATCGCTGCCCCCGGGCCACAGGTAGAGTTGCCGCGCGTCGATGAGCGGGTAGTCATGGTCCGTTTCGCCGATTCGGGCTGCCCGGCTGCCGGCCACCGTCCCGGTCACGCTGATGCGCCGGCCCTGGGCATAGCGGAGCGGTTCCAGGAAACCGTCCCGCTGGAGGATAAATCGTCCCAGCGGTTCGTGCCCGGTTAGCGGTCGCGCGTTGGCATCGAGCGGGTAGGCCAGCACCTCGATCCGGGTGTGGTCCTGCAGGTTGTCGGTGCCCAGGATGAGGCCGCCCCACAGGACATGCCGCCCCGTGGCCTGCTGCGGCCTGGCGTCGACATTGCGCGGGGTCAGTGAGCGGTCGATCCCGCCGGTATCGAAGGCCGGCCCGCTGGCGCAGGCGCCGAGCAGCAGCAGGGTGCACGACAGGGCGAGACGCGGCAGCATCAGGACCCGGTTCAATGCCAGTAACCGTAGGGATACCACGGATCGTAATACCAAGGATCGTGATACCACGACCGGTAGCCCCAGGGGGCGGGGTAGCCTGGCGGCCATTCGGGTTTCGCGGGCCACAGGTACCAGGCATCCGCCTGGACGACGGGGTAGGCATAGGGGTAGTCCCCCACCTTGCCGGCCTCGGTGCGCAGCAGTGTGCCGGTGACCGTGACCCGCCGGTCGGGTGCATAGACCCTGGGCTCCAGGAAATCGGGCACGATGGCGATGAACCGCCCGCCGCTGTCATCGGTGTGGTCGGGCCTCCCGGACCTGGTCAGGGGCCGCTCCAGGACGGTCAGCCAGGTGGCGTCTTCCCGGTTCTCCGTCTCGATGATGGTGCCGCCCCAACGCACCTGCTGCCCCAGGTGACCGGCGGCACTGGCGCGTACCGCCGCCAGGGACGGGTTGTCGGCAGGCACCTGCCGGATGGCCTGCGGTATCGGCGAGGCACACGCGCCCAGCAGCAGCGCCATCAGCAGGATGCCGAATCGGGGTTTCATAACCGGGTAATGCATACCTGACAGTCTAGATGATCTGGCCCGCTGGCGGCATGGTCCCCTGGATTGCCAAGGGAGACAGATGTATTGCGAGGTGTCGGGAAATAAATCTGTCCCCTTTAGACCGGCAAAAACTCAGTCAAGGGCTTGCCGCAGTGTCAGGGTGGCATAATCCCCCAGTGCATCACGCATTTCCTGAAGTGTCGGATAGCGGGCATAGAAGGGGTAGTTATAGGCGCCGCCACAGACGAACGTCGGTGTCTCCGCCTGCGCTTCGCTCACGAGTTGCATACGGTAGGTATACATGAGCCACTCGTTCGAGTCGTCACCGGCCAGCCGGATCGCATCGCCGGCGGCGGCCAGCTTGATACCGCCTGGCGGGTGCTTCACGTAGCGCTGATTGCCGAGAACCCTCCCTATCCGGAAGCTACCCGCCGGGATGGTCTGCGGCGTGTCCATGATGCGCTTCACCTCGAGCTCGCAGCGCGGCTGGAATTCGCTCGCGCCATGCGCCGCCGTGCCGTCCTGGAAGACAATGTGCGCCAGTCCCGGGGCGATGACAACGTCCCGGTGCAGGACAAGGCTGCCGCCCGGGAGTTCGCCAAACAGCTGATTGCCATGCCGTGACAGCATGTCGGACTGGCAGGCCGTGAGGAGCAGTACGGGGAGTATCAGCTGTAGCGTACGGATCATGGTTCGCCTCTTCCTGGTGGTGATATGGCTGTATCGCGACACCCGGGCGCAGTTTGCACCTGGTCTCTGCACCCACGCCACAACCGGTATGGACAGAGCATAGATGATCTTCGGGCATTGGCGT
>JBFELL010000248.1:0-1842 GCA_041552135.1 Gammaproteobacteria bacterium | reverse complement strand
GCGCGATTGTTGATAAATTTTCTCGCGCCGGGGGCGGCGCTCCTGCAGGTTGCATTCCAGGCATCCTGCGTACAACGCAAGCATGACATGACAACAGCCAGCAACATCGCCGAACTGCTGCCCGCGCCGCCCGCCTCGGCGGCGCTGGACGCGCTGCTGGACGACCTGCGCCGCAGACACGGCGCATGCGTCAACGCCGTGCTGCTCTATGGCTCCTGCCTGCGCAGCGGCGACCTGCATGACGGACTGGTCGACCTCTACCTGATCGTCGACCGCTACCGCGACTTCTACCCGGGGCGCCTGAAGGCCTTCGCCAACTGGCTGCTGCCGCCCAACGTCTTCTATATCGAGCTGCCGGTCGATGACAGGACGGTGCGCGCCAAGTATGCCGTGCTGTCCGACCGTGACCTGCGCCGCGGCACGACGCGCTGGTTCCACTCCTACCTGTGGGGCCGCTTCACCCAGCCCACGGCGATCGCCTGGAGCCGCGACAGCCGCGCCCGACAGCAGGTACTGGAATGCCTCGCCGGCGCGATATGCACCTTCCTCAACCGCACCCTGCCCCGCCTGCCGGCCTCCGGCAGTGTGCAGGCGCTCTGGCAACAGGGTCTGCAGCTGAGCTACGGCGCCGAACTGCGGGCCGAGAGATCCGGCCGCGCCGGTGAACTGACCGGATTCGGCGCAGATTACTATCAGGCCGCCACCCGACTGCTGGCCGGCTCGCTGCGCTACGGGCTGACGTTGCGGGACGAGGCAGACGGCCTGCATTACCAGGCAGACATCCCCGCCGCCCGGCGCCTGGCCAGCCGCCTCACCTGGCCGCTGCGCAAGGCACAGGGCAAGCTGCTGTCGGTGCTGCGCCTGCTGAAGGCCCTGTTCACCTTCGAGGGCGGCCTCGATTACATCGCCTGGAAACTGGAACGCCACTCGGGGCAGCATATCGAGATCCCCGGGCGGGTAAGACGCTGGCCGCTGATCTTCATCTGGGGACTTTTCTGGCGGCTCTACCGGCGTGGTATATTTCACTGACCGGCCGAGCCCGGCGGGCCATCACGTCATCTACACCACCCTGTTGCCATGCGTCTGCTACTCAACCTGATCAAAGCCTATCCATGGCGTACCGCGATTGCGCTGGTGGCAATTCTCCTGGCCGGAATCGCCGATGGCCTCAGTATCACGGCCTTGCTGCCATTGCTGAATATCGCGACCCGAGGAACAACGGCCGTCGCAGAGGCCCTGCCGGAAACCGGCGATGCCGGCAGTCAACTGGAGGCATTCATCATCGAGGGACTCGCCGGTGTCGGCCTGGAAGCAACCCTCGGCGTATTGCTCACCGTAATTGTCATGGCGGTCATCATCAAGAGTCTGCTGTTGCTCGCTGCAGAAACACATGTCGGCTTTTCCGCCGCGCATATCACAACTGACCTGCGCCTCGAGCTGTTGCAGTCCATCCTGGCTACCCGCTGGGACTATTTCCTGCATCAGCCCATCGGCAAGCTTGCCAACTCCATGGCACTGGAAGCCAAACGGTCGTCACAGTCATATATCTTCGGTATCACCATGCTGACCTTCATGGTACAGGCCATCATCTATGCCGGTATCGCGCTGGTCATGTCCTGGCGGGCGACCCTGACGGTGTTCGGCATCGCACTGTTCATCATGCTGATCTCCAACAACCTCGTCCGGATGTCCAAGCGTGCCGGCAAGAAACAGACCCTGCTGTCGAAATCACTGCTGGTCCGGTTAACCGATACCTTGCAGTCCGGCAAGCCGCTGAAGGCGATGGCACGGGAAAAACTGGCCGGTGCCATCCTGAACACCGAGACATCGAAACTCAACCAT
>JBFELL010000247.1:0-2016 GCA_041552135.1 Gammaproteobacteria bacterium | reverse complement strand
GGCACCGTCCTGACCGGTGACGCCGGTTATCAGCGCCACCTTCCCATGCTTGGATTTTTTACTCATGCAGTCACTCCAGAGCCCCGACAGGCCGCCGGGGGTTCAGTTTCAAACGGTTGTTTCCATCACACCGCGCACACCGATCACCAGTAACGCAACCAGTGCTGACAAGGTAAACAGATTCCAGCGGTGTTTCATCCTGTCCAGGATCAGCTCACAGCCGTAGAACAGGATAATGGTCTTCAGGGTGATCGCGGTGATCCTGGTATCCAGCAGGCCCTGGCTGGCCAAGGCCGCCAGCACCAGCACCGCCAGCACGACCAGGAAGTCCATGGGCGTGACAGCAAAGGTCCCGCCGCGGGCAAGGCGGATGGACAGGGCGATCGCTGCCACGAGGACAGCAAAAAAGATATAGGTCACCGGATCTGCCCCGGAAAGATAGGCAGGCTGATAGGTATTGGTCAGGTAGACCACAAAGGCGATAGTGACATAGAGCAGCAGGCGCAGCGGGAAAAACCGCAACCAGCGGGCGGCCAGCAGACGCACCAGCAGCAGGGCAAACAGCACCGATGCCGCCACCAGAAAATCACCCGGGATCCGGGTGGCGATGAGGGAACCGGCTACCATGAAGAGCGAGACCCCCAGGAATACCACCCACGAAGCGATGGATAGCAGCCGGGAGCTGCGGGTGGCCGACTCGATCAGATCATCGATGGCGGCCGGTTCATTTTCCCGATGCACCCGCCAGCCACGACGCTCGGCTACAAACAGGGACAGGAAGACAGCGGCCACCACCGCCAGATAGATCCCCAGTATCAGTGCATCCGATTCATACGGCATGAGGACACCGCAGAAAACCAGCAGCGCCTGGACAGCATAGACAGCAATCACGGACTCGTAGTGTTGGAACCCGAGCTCCAGCAGGCGATGATGGATATGATTCTTTGTCGCGCGGAACCAGTTCATCCTGTGGTACACGCGCTGTGCGAACACGGCGATAATGTCTGCAATTGGCAGGCCCAGCAAAAGCGCCGGAAGCGCCGGGCTGAGCGCTGGATTGACCTCCTGCGTCAGCAGCACGGCCAGAAAGCCCAGGGTATAGCCCAGGAACTGGCTCCCCCCGTCCCCCATGAAGATCCGCGCCGGATGGGTGTTGAATCGCATGAAGCCGAACAGGCCGCCGATGGTTGCCAGCGCGATGAGGGTGACCGTCATCCCGCCCGCAAGATAGGAAAGGTAGGCGATACCAGCGAGGCTCAGCAGGGATTCACCACCCGCCAGACCGTCCAGACCGTCGGAATGATTGATGGCATTGATCATGCCCACCATCGCAAACACGGTAAACAGCCTGCCGGCAGTTTCGGAGATGGCCTCACCGCCCATGAACGGCAGGTGGGTGACATAGACATCCCCGAAATAGACCACGGCAATGACGGCGATGAACTGGCCGATGAATTTCGCATAATGGCCGAGTTCCCGGCAGTCATCCAGCACACCGAAGCCGAACAGGACCAGCGCCCCGAAGACATAGGCGATAAGCGACGGATCCAGCGGCAGCAGCAGAACAATCGGCAGCAGCGCACCGAGCACAATGCCGACACCCCCCACGCGTGGAATCGGCACCGCATGCACCTTGCGCGGATCCGGCTTGTCGAGCATCCCCAGCCGCGGCGCCAGGCGCACCATGACCGGGACCATCACCATGCTGATGGCCAGAGCGGCAATCAGCGGCAACAGCAAGGTCAACGGATTTATGTCAGCAGCCGACGAAGCACCTGCCTCCAGACCCAGGTGCAAGTCAATCAATGGCTCTGTGAGCTGCTCAATCACCGAAAGGAATCAGATGCATTTGCAGGAGCGGCTTCAGCCGCGATTGCATCCCATTCAATCCGGAATGTATTCATCAAGGCGAGGCACCACCGTGGTCGCAAATTCGACCAGTCTGGCATCGGCCTCATCCAGATCCTCGCCCGGCTGTACGAAGGCCGTCAAACGCACCAGCGCACCGTCTGTTCG
>JBFELL010000246.1:0-2142 GCA_041552135.1 Gammaproteobacteria bacterium | reverse complement strand
GACTGGAACCGTGCCAAGGGAGAGTACGGGCCAGACAAGTACTCCATCCGCCGCTATCAGAAACGCGGCGGCCAGTATCAGCAAAAATCGAAATTCAACCTCTCCAGCAGGGACCAGGCGGAGAAGATCATTGCCGCGCTGGAGAAGTGGATGAAGGATTAAACGGTCTCAATCACACCACCCCGGACAGGACTGACACGACCCGTCGCGGGTTACATCAGGAGCGAAGTCACCGTAACCCGACAGACATATGCAATCCATGCCGGGTTACGCCCTTCGGGCTGACCCGACCTGCGTTCTTGGTCGCCATCGCGGCGGGCAATACACAAGGCCAGAAAAACAATCACCGAAGAAGCGGCGCCCTCACCGCCATCGCGGCGTTCGTCAATCGCGCCGGAGGTGTCGCACCCGCACAAAACCGTGCATGATGAACAAGGAATGCCAGCCCCATTGACCTGCAATTCAATCCGGACCGCCCCCGGCATTAACGTCTGCCGCGCGCGCCGCCCCGAGATCCGTAACGTTCACCGCCTCCCCCTTCAGCAGGCCGGCAAACAGTCCCCGCTGCACCGTCGAGCCATGGCCCGAGGCGGCATCGTTCAGATCGAAATGATAGTCCAGCGCCGCCTTCAGGTTCGGGCGGACGCGCCTGCTGAGCAGGACCTCGCCGGCATTTGATTCAATCGCCGCATCGATCTCGGACGCAACATTCAGCAGGGTGTAGCGCGCGACCTGCGCGCACTCCGAACCGCCCTCGGGATAGGCGGCATGGGCAAACTCACGGATGGCACGGGAAAGAATTTCCCTGATGGAATTATCGCAATGCAGGACAAGGGTACGCGCGGCCATGCACGCATTGTATGCGATAGCCGCTTTGCACCAAACGGTCGACCGGCGTTGCGCCCCGCTACTCGTCGGCCAGTACGTCGTAGATCTGTTCTTTCAGCAGTTCGTCGTCGCGCATCTCCTCGAGCTTGCGGCGTGCCAGCGCCCGCTTGATCTTCTTCAGCGCACTGGCACCCTTGCGACGGCCGCGTCGGGACTTGCCCTTCTTCAGAACGGAATCATGCGTCACTACGCTCATGCGTCACCCCCCATGGTGTGGATTCCGGAAACAGAACACTCTTTCCTGCACTATGAAAGGCGTATCGGCCGCCGTATCATGCGGCTTTAACCGGTCCCGCAATCTCTCGGGCCCGGCGTGGCATAAACCCCATATCTGATTGTTATTACTAAAATAATGAACCAAAGCCAGGCGCGACATTCGGGCCATGCCAGCGGGGCACGGCGCCTCCTGCAAGGCACGGCATGCCTGCTTGCGCTGGCCACCACCGGCCCCTGCCCGGCCGCCACCGGCTGGCTTGCCTCCGGGGAGTGGTCAGGTTATGCCGGCACCGAGGTGCGCTACTTCCGCAACGACCCGCTGGACCCGCGCCAGCACGACGGCACCAATCTGTCGCTCATGGCGGAGCCCGAGTACTACAGCGAGTCGGATGACCGCAAACAGAGCCTGACCTTCACGCCGTTCTACCGCTGGGACGAGAACGACAGCAAGCGCACCCACTTCGACGTGCGTGAACTGCTCTGGCAGTACGTCGGCGACGACTGGGAGCTGCGAACCGGCATCAGCAAGGTGTTCTGGGGGGTCGCCGAGTCACAGCACCTGGTGGATATCGTCAACCAGACCGACCTGGTGGAAAACATCGACGAGGAAGACAAGCTCGGCCAGCCGATGATCAACCTGGCGCTGATCCGGGACTGGGGCACGGTCAACCTGTTTGTCCTGCCTTACTTCCGTGAACGCACCTTTCCCGGCAAGAAGGGCCGCCTGCGCACCACCCCGCGCATCGACACCAGCAACCCGATCTACGACTCCTCCAGAAAAAAGAAACATATCGACCTGGCCGCCCGCTGGTCACACTACATCGGTGACTGGGATTTCGGCCTGGCGCATTTTCGCGGCACCAGCCGTGAACCGCTGCTGGTGCCGTCAATCTCGAAGTCGGGCGAACCGGTATTGCTGCCACGCTATGACATCATCAACCAGACCAGCATCGACGTGCAGGCAACCAAGGGCGACTGGCTGTGGAAACTGGAGGCCCTGAGACGTACCGGCCAGAGTGACAATTACTATGCCCTGGT
>JBFELL010000245.1:0-2152 GCA_041552135.1 Gammaproteobacteria bacterium | reverse complement strand
GGTGAAGGCAAGTGCGGCGAAGGCAAGTGCGGCGGCGCCACATAGGCGCGGCGCATATACGCTGTGAGCACCAGACACTATCCGGTTGACGGTGCGGGACTCGGACTGCGGCGGACCCTCATGGGTCCGCTGCAGGCTACCCCCGCAAAACAGGTCGGCTTCTTCGAGGTCGCACCGGAGAACTGGATCGGCATCGGCGGACGGCTCGGCAGGCAGTTCCGCGAGTTCACCGAGCGTTACCCCTTTGTCACCCACGGCCTGTCACTGTCCATCGGCAGCCCTTCACCGCTGGACGAGACCTTCCTCTACCGGCTGAAGCGCTTTCTCGATGCCCATGGCATCCGCAGCTACACGGAACATCTGAGTTATTGCAGTGATGACGGCCACCTCTACGACCTGATGCCCATCCCGTTCACAGAGCAGGCCGTGCACTACGTCGCCGGTCGCATACGGCGCGTACAGGACATCCTGGAACGCCGCATCGCCATGGAAAACATCTCCTACTATGCAGCCCCCGGCCAGGAGATGTCCGAAATCGAGTTCATCAACGCGGTCCTCGAAGAGGCGGACTGCGACCTGCTGCTGGACGTCAACAATATCTACGTCAACAGCATAAACCACCGCTACGACGCCAATGCCTTTCTCCGGTCACTGCCGGCCGGGCGCGTGGTCTATTTCCACGTTGCCGGGCATTACGACGAGGCCGATGACCTCAAGGTCGACACCCATGGCGCAGCGGTAATCGACCCGGTGTGGCAACTGCTTGAAGCCGCCTACGATCACTGCGGCGTGGTTCCGACCCTGCTGGAAAGGGACTTCAATATCCCCCCCCTGCCCGAACTGCTGACGGAGATCGATACCATCCGGCACCTGCAGCAGCAGCGCGAGACGTCAACACCACAGGACACGGCACATGGCGGCCGGGCAACCTGATTTCATCCGGCGGCAGTACGAGTTCGCCGCCCATATCCGCGATCCGGAGAACCGGCCGGCCCCGCCCGATGTCGAGGACCGGCGTATGGCAATCTACCGCGAGCTGTTCTACAACAATGTCGAGGGGTTCATTGCCAATACCTTTCCCGTGCTGCGCAGCCTGCTGGACGACACGGCATGGCATGTGATGGTGCGGGAGTATTTCTCGGGCCACCGCGCCCAGACCCCCTATTTTCTCGAGATACCGCGCGAGTTTCTCGCCTGGCTGGAACGCGAACGAACGCCACGTGACGATGACCTGCCGTTCCTGCGCGAACTCGCGCATTACGAGTGGGTCGAGCTGGCGCTGTCGGTGTCGGAAGAAACCGTGGATGCAGAGGATGTCGACCGGGACGGTGACCTGCTGGACGATGTGCCGGTACTCTCTCCCCTCGCCTGGCACTTCACCTACGCCTACCCGGTGCACGAAATCGCCCCCGGAAATGTACCGCAGGCACCGGGCGAACAACCGAGTTGCCTGGTGATTTACCGCGACCGCAACCACGAGGTCGGCTTTCTGGAAATCAACCCGGTCACCAAGCGCCTGCTGGAACTGGTCGGCTCAGGCACCGGACAGACCGGCAGGCAGGTGCTCGGGCAGATCGCCAGCGAGATGAATCACCCGAACCCGGCCGTTGTCATCCAGGGCGGCACAGACATTCTCGGGCAGCTGCATGAGAAGGACATCATCACCGGGACGCGGCGTGCATGAAATGCCTATTGGCATTTTGATTCCGGAGTATACCGGCACCGCGATTCTGGCGAGATGCTGTGGGAGCGCCGCCCCGGCGCGAATCGCGGCGGGGCGCCGCTCCTACAGACAGGACAGTGCACAGCAATCAGGGATAACAACGACTATGCGGAGTAGACACTCATGAAAGGTTTACTGAACTGCGCACAAAGCCTGCTCGAGAGAACGACACGTCCGTTCGATTTTCTGGGGCCCCTGGCACTGCGCCTGTATCTGGTGCCGGTTTTCTGGGTCGCCGGCACCAACAAGCTTCAGGGATTCCCGGATGTTGTAGAGTGGTTTGGTAACCCTGACTGGGGACTGGGCCTGCCCATGCCCTATGTAATGGCAGCTCTGGCAACCGGCACCGAAGTCATCGGCGCCGTGCTGCTTCTCGCCGGCCTCGCTGTTCGCTGGATTGCATTACCGCTGATGGTCACAATGATCGTC
>JBFELL010000244.1:0-2167 GCA_041552135.1 Gammaproteobacteria bacterium | reverse complement strand
TAGAGGGCTAGCAGCGGCACCTTGATGCGCTCCAGCGGAAAGGGTTCCGGCATCGGCTGCTGGTAGTCCGTGGCACCCATGCCGATGCCGATGTAGGCATCGATGCCGCTGTCACCCACGGCCTCGATCCAGGCCATGCTCATGTGAACGCTGCAGCTGTGGGCAACCAGGACTATCCGTTGCACGCCCTGTTCCCGCAGGTGGCGTATGCCGGCCTCGATGCGGGGCACGGCTGCCGGGAATACCGGCAGGTAATCGTAGTACCGCATGTCCTTCGCCAGTACCGGCATCTGCAGCGAGAGTGTCGACCACCCGTGGGACGGCAGTGCGGTGCGCAGCGGTGCAGCCACCTGTGTCCAGTCCGGGTGCATGCCGCGACCGTGCAGAATGATGGCTGCGCCGTGTTGCCGTTCGGTGTCGGCCTGCATCTCGATGGCAAGAAAGCGCGTGTTGTCCGACGTGGTCAGGTAGACCGGTTCACCGTCCAGGATGGCATCCACGGTCTGTTCGGCAAGGCGCTGCTCCCGTGCCAGATCGGGGCCGTCGGCCATGGCGGGCGGCAGGGCGAGCAGGGGCGCTAACGCCGGCAGCAACAGCCTGCGCGCAATCAGTTGCGGATATCCCATATTCGACGGCCCTTTTTGCTGTGGACGGGAAGCATTCACTGGCTATCGATTATAGTATCATCCGGGTTCGCGCTGCCCCTGGGGGCGGCTCGCCTTTGATGTTCGGCCATCCAGGTGATACAAAGACAACCTCGCTCCGGCGGACCGGGTGCAGACAGCGGAAAATTATGTATCTCAGTCATTTCAATCTAGGTGAACGGCCATTCTCGATCGCCCCGGATCCGCGTTTCCTGTTCATGAGCAGCCGCCACCGGGAGGCGCTTGCACACCTGCTCTACGGCCTCGGCGAGGGCGGCGGGTTTGTCCAGCTGACCGGCGAGGTCGGCACCGGCAAGACGACCATTTGCCGCTGCCTGCTGGAGCAGGTGCCCGGCAACGTCGATGTGGCGCTGGTGCTCAACCCGAAGGTGACCGCCGAGGAGCTCATCGCCACCGTATGCGACGAACTCGGGGTCGACTATCCGGAAGAAATCCACAGCATCAAGACACTGACCGACCTGCTTAACGCGCATCTGCTGGATGCCTATTCGCGTGGCCGGCGCGTGGTGCTGATTATCGACGAGGCACAGAACCTCAGCGCGGAGGTGCTGGAGCAGGTCCGCCTGCTGACCAATCTCGAGACGTCGACGCAGAAGCTGCTGGAGATCATCCTGATCGGCCAGCCGGAACTGCGTGCCGTGCTGCAGCGCGAAGACATGCGCCAGCTGGCGCAGCGAGTCACGGCACGCTACCACCTCGAACCGATTTCACGCAGCGAGACCGGCGACTATATACGGCACCGCCTGCAGGTCTGCGGCACCTCCCATGCCATCTTCACCAAGGGCGCCATCAAAACGATCCAGCGCCTGTCGGGCGGCGTGCCCAGGCTGATCAACATACTCTGCGACCGTTCCATGCTGGGCGCCTATGTGGAAGGCAAGTCGCTGGTCGACCATAAAATCGTCAAAAAGGCGGCCGGCGAGGTGCTGGGCCATGAGCATGACGTACAGCAGGAACGCCGCTGGTGGAGTGTGGCGGCCGGTGCGGTTGCCGTGGTCGCATTGCTGGCGCTGCTGGTCACCCGGTCATGGGAGACGGTTGACCTTTACGGGCTGCTGTCCGCCGAACAGGATGCGCCGGGGCTGACGGCGCCGATTGCCCTATCGGCTGTAGCCGCTCCGCTCCGGGAACGTGCGCCGGAGGTCCCGCAGGAGAGCCGCGTGGACACGGCTGCGGCAGCGCCTGCGGTGGAAAGCCGGGCCGTCACACCCGAATTGCCGGTAGTGACGCTGGCCGGCGTTCTACAGGGTGTAGATGATTCCTGGTACCGAAGCGCCTGGAGTGCGCTGTTCGCCGAATGGTCGCTGGTCCTGCCGGCTAGCGTGGATCCGGACTTCTGCAACTTTGCCACGGAGAACGGCCTGCGCTGCATGTACGAGCGGGGCACCTGGGATGTCTTGCGTTATTTTGACCGGCCGGTCGTCATCAGGCTGGCGCTGGATGACGGCCGCAAGGTATCGGCCGCGCTGCGCGACCTGGATGGCGATATTGCGGAGGTGGTA
>JBFELL010000243.1:0-2223 GCA_041552135.1 Gammaproteobacteria bacterium | reverse complement strand
TAACTGGCATTGATCATGCCGCCAAAACCACCCAGGGTCAGCATGAGCAGACCCAGGCCCGCGGCGGTGACCATGGGATTGCGCCACGGCAATGCCCCGATCCAGCCGAACAGACCCTTGCCGCCACGCAATCGTCCCGCGACCTCCAGCGAGGCGATAATGGTGAAGCCGGTGATCAGCGTCGGCACGGCGACCATGAAGGTGCCGGCCATGTGCAGAAACTTCCAGCCGGCGGCCTGGAAGGGGTCCATGTACAGATGATGGAAGCCGATCGGTACCGAGAACACCAGCAGCATAATGAACGCCACCCGCCCCATCTGGTCACTGAACAGCTTGCCGCCCGCCTCCTTCGGCAGCAGGGTGTACATGGCGATGTAGGCCGGGAACAGCCAGAAGTAGACAATGGCGTGCAGGGTCCAGGAGAACAGGGTTCGCGCCAGCCCCACGTCCACGGTATCGATCAGCCCCAGCGACCAGGGCAGCAACTGGAACAGGATTTCACTGGCCACGCCGACACTGGTCCACAGCCACATGATGGCGTTGGCCACAGTGCCGTACATGGCCAGCGGCACGGTCTCCCCCGGGTTGGCCCGTTTCCAGGTGACCATCATCATGATCATCTGCAGGCACCAGATCCAGGACCCGACCACCAGCAGCACGGCGCCGATGTAAAACGCCGGGTGGGCCACCAGCGGCGGATAGAAGGTATACAGCACCGAGGCCTGCCCGATCAGCAGCGGCACGGCCGCCGTCAGCACACCGATGACAGCCAGGTAAAAGCCGAACCAGGCCAGCGGTCTGCTCCACAGCGGCTGTTTCAGGCTGGTCGTGGCCGTGTAGTAGCCAAAGCCCATCACCAGGAAGGTGGTAAGCACGAAGGCCATCAGCACGCCGTGCGTCGAGACGGAGGCGAAATACAGTGCGGGGGATTCAAGCGCAGGCACCAGTCCGCTGCGCTCGATCACCTGGTAGACACCCAGCAGGGTCGCCGCGGCGAAGGCAATGAATCCTACCCAGAGATTGGCCAGCGTCAGGCCGGCAGCTTTGCTGTCATCCATCAGGATTGCCCTCCGCCGGACTTCGGCACGACGACCAGTCGCGACCACATGTGATCATGCCCCAGGCCGCAGTACTCGTTGCATATCATGGAAAACTCACCCGTGTTCGGGAATGTGGTGTTGACCTCGGAGATATAGCCCGGCACGACCATGGTCGTCATGTTGGTGTAGGGGACATGGATGCCGTGCAGCACATCCGCGCTCGCCATGCGCAGCCTGACCGGCGTGTCGACCGGCACCTCGACGCGCGGCGGGTAGAAGCCATAGCGCGCGGCCACCATGGTGACCGTCACACTGCCATCGGGATTGGTTTTGACGCCCAGGTTGTCCTCGGCGAACTCCTCGGTCAGATGCAGGCGCGATGAATCGATGGTCTCGACGTTGCTCGGCGGGTGGATGTTGCTGCCGACGGCATAGAAACCCAGGATACCTGCCATGAAGGCGGCAAGCACCAGAGCGATCCAGGTCCATTTCCGCTCCAGCGGGTCGTCGCAGATACTGCTCAACGGGTCAATCGACATCACCGCCTCCCCCTAGTTAACCGGACCGTGCTGCAGGAACCTGCTGAAAAACATGAAGGCCCAGCCACCAAGCAGCAGCGCCCCCACCAGCAGCATGAGCGCAAACGTGCCCCACGGCGCCCCCTTGAGACGTTCGCGTTCCTCTTCCGGAGTGAGTTGATTCATTGGGAGTGATCTCCTTGAACAGGTAAAATCCGGCAGGCCACAGGGCACAAGCCGCGTGTGAATTTCTCAGGAAAACCGGCAACGGCCCTGTTGCCAGGGTGACTGACGAAGCGGTTTACCCGATCATTGCAAAAAAAGCTTACCGCCGGAGCGGCGCCTCGCCGCGATTCGCGCCGGGGGCGGCGCTCCTGCCGTGCTGTGCCAGGACCTCGCTGACGGTGAACTCCGAAAGCATAATGATATATTCATTTCTACCTGCTACATCCTGGGGCGAAACCCGCTTTCAGGGCAAGATTTATGCAACTATCGGGTTTATTAGTGTTTCTTTATGTATCTTCATGCCCTGCCCCCGATACAGAGGCTGGAAAATACTGTCAAAATTACGCGCGAATATCACTCATGATTGATGTTCTTTATTGGTTTGGATTTAAACACGACACGGGACATCAAGGTGCAATGCATTGATGTATGTCGGGTTC
>JBFELL010000242.1:0-2228 GCA_041552135.1 Gammaproteobacteria bacterium | reverse complement strand
GTCATCCTCGCCGGGCTGTTCCAGATCCTGCTGGGTGTGCTGCGTCTCGGCAAGTACGTCACGCTGATGCCCTACACCGTCGTCTCGGGTTTCATGTCCGGCATCGGCATTATCCTGATCATCCTGCAACTGGCCCCCTCGCTCGGCGAGCCCGTGCCGGCCGGCGGGGTCATCGGTGTCCTGCAGAATCTGCCAGAGCTGGTGGCCGGCATTCAGCCGCGGGAAACCCTGCTGGCCGCTACCACGCTCGCCATCCTGTTCCTGATGCCTGCCAGGCTGACCCGTTACATCCCGGCGCAGCTGGCCGCGCTGGTCGTCGTCACCCTGGCCTCCCTGGTGTTACTCGAGCTGGATGAGGTACGCCGCATTGGCGCGATACCGACCGGCTTGCCGGAGTTCAGGCTGCCCGTATTCAGTATCGATCAGTGGCAGATCATCCTTGTCGACGCGGTCGTGCTCGGTGTGCTCGGCTGTATCGATGCCCTGCTGACCTCGGTGGTGGCCGACAGCCTGACGCGCAAGGAACACAACTCGGACAAGGAACTGGTCGGGCAGGGCATCGGCAACATGATGTCCGGCCTGTTCGGCGGCCTGCCGGGCGCGGGCGCGACCATGGGTACGGTGGTCGCTATCCAGGCCGGTGCCCGCAGTGCCCTCGCCGGGCTGGTCAGGGTGGCGATACTCATCGTCGTTGTGCTGTGGGCCGCGGACCTGACGGCCGTTATCCCGCTCGCCGTGCTGGCGGGAATCGCGCTGAAGGTCGGCATCAACATTATCGACTGGGGGTTCCTGAAGCGGGCGCACCGGATATCGCCCAAGGGCAGCGTGGTCACCTACAGCGTGATCCTGCTCACGGTGTTCGTCGATCTCATCGTCGCCGTCGGTATCGGCCTGTTCGTCGCCAACGTGATGACGGTCATGCGCCTGTCGGAGCTGCAAGCGGCAGATGTGAAGGCGGTGACCGATCCCGACAGCCCCGATATCGAGTTGACACCCTACGAGAGAGACATGCTCCAGGAGGCCGGCAACAAGGTGCTGCTGCTGCATATGCGCGGCTCGATCATCTTCGGCGCCTCGCGTGCCATCAGCCGCAAGAACTCGGAAGTCGAGGGACGCGAGGCGCTCATCGTCGATATGACCGATATGAAGCATCTCGGTGTATCGTCCTCCCTGGCGCTGGAGCAGGCCATCCTTGACATGGTGCGGGCGGGCAAGGCCGTGTACGTGGCCGGCGCCGGTGAACAGCCGCGCAAGCGCATGGAAAACCTCGGCCTGATGGAACGCATACCGCCCAGACATTTCCAGGATACCAGGGCCAATGCCCTGCAGCTTGCCGTGTTCGGGCCGGCCGGTACGGCCAATGCAGACATCGAGGACGAAGACGAAAACGCGGAGACGGCGGATTCCAAAGGTTGAGCGGCGCGCTACCAGATGCCGCTCAGCATGGCGATGCCGTGTGCGTTGTGTTCGATCGCCATCTCCAGCAAGCCGGGCTTCATCCCGCCCAGGGCATATACCGGCATCGGCAGGCCCCGGCAGGCGGTTGCGAATTCGTCCCAGCCCAGCGTCGTGGCTCCGGGGTGTGACTGCGTCGGCAGAACAGGCGACAACACGGCGAAATCCGCGCCCAACCGGGCGGCCCTGAGCAGTTCATCGCGGTTGTGACAGGATGCCGACCACAGCATGCCGGTCACGGGTGGAGAGTCGAGATCGATGAACTGCCCGGTTTGCAGGTGTACGCCACCCGCTCCCGTCGTCCTTGCGAGATTGATATCACCGTTGACCATCACCCGGATGTGATGGGAGTGACATATTCGAGTGACATCCAGAACAAGGCGCGCAGGCTATACGCATCCATTTCCTTTTCCCGCACCTGCACAAGTCGCGCGCCGGCGCGTCCCGGGGCGTTTCGCCGGGCCCGATCTTGCCGCCGGGAAATTCCCGGTAACCCTCCATTTGCGCCGGATTCCGGACGGGCGAGTTGCTTCAAAGGTTACCGGATATGGTATCTTGATCTGGTGGTGAATTGTCATAGGCTTGTGTTATGCGCAGTCGCGTGCGTGTGTTGCATGCGGCTGCCGGAGATTTCCAGCAACAACATAAACCGGTATCGATGCAGGATCACATAACAAATGCTGTCTTCGTCTATTCGGCAGAGAGCGCAGATCTGCGTGAATCGCTATCGAAGTATTTCCCCGATACCCACATCGCTGCATTCCCCGTCGGGG
>JBFELL010000241.1:0-2284 GCA_041552135.1 Gammaproteobacteria bacterium | reverse complement strand
CCCAGATATCCGTCTGGATATATTCGACCAGGTGCCCGATGTGGATAGGCCCGTTGGCGTAGGGCAGGGCGCTGGTGACCAGGATTGTGCGTCGGTTCGGGCTCATATCGTCGGTTTCGCGTTAAAACCTTGTATCGCGTGCAGTTATCGATCCGCAAGTATGCCACAGGCGTATGCTCATTGCGGCATATCCCCTCTGGAGGGCTGGGTACGGGGCAGGGCATCTGGTGTACAATTCGCGGTCAATTTTTACATGCAGACAGGCGCATACGCGCCGGTGACAGTTCCCAAGGAGCAAGCAATGGCTGAGGTGACCCAATCCCAGGTTGAAGAGAAACTGGCATCCTACGTGGATCCCTACCTCGAAAAGGACCTGGTCTCGAGCAAGTGCATTAAGGAAATCGGTGTCGACGGCGACACCGCGTCGGTCCAGGTGGTCCTTGGTTTTCCGGCAGCGGGTTACCACGGCCAGCTGGCCGACAGCCTCAAACAGCTGGTGGAGTCGATTGACGGTATCAGCACGGCCAGTATCGATGTCAGCAGCAAGGTTGCCGCCCACAAGGTGCAGAAGGGCGTCAAGCACATCGAGAACATCAAGAATATCATCGCCGTTGCCTCGGGCAAGGGCGGCGTCGGCAAGTCCACCACCGCCGTCAACCTGGCGCTGGCGCTGTCGGCGGAGGGCGCGAGGGTCGGTGTCCTGGACGCCGATATCTACGGTCCCAGCCAGCCGCGCATGCTGGGCGTGTCCGGCAAGCCGGAGTCGAAGGACGGCAGGTCGCTGGAGCCGATGAACAGCTACCACCTGCAGGCCATGTCCATCGGCTTCCTGGTCGACGAGGAGACGCCAATGATCTGGCGCGGCCCGATGGTGACCCAGGCCCTGCAGCAGCTGCTGAACGACACCAACTGGGACGACCTGGACTACCTGGTGGTCGATCTGCCGCCGGGCACCGGTGACACCCAGCTTACCCTGGCGCAGCAGGTGCCGGTCAGCGGTGCGGTGATCGTCACCACCCCGCAGGACATCGCGCTGCTGGATGCGCGCAAGGGTTTCAAGATGTTCGAGAAGGTCGAGGTGCCGGTGCTCGGCATCGTCGAGAACATGAGCATTCACATCTGCAGCAAATGCGGCCACGAGGAGCACATCTTCGGCGAGGGCGGCGGCCAGCGCATGTCGGAGCAGTACAATGTTGATTTCCTCGGCGCCCTGCCGCTCGATATCCGCATCCGCGAGGAGACGGATTCCGGCAAGCCGACCGTGGTGGCGGAACCGGACAGCCGCATTTCGCAGATCTATCGCGAGATCGCACGGCGTACGGCGGCGAAGCTGTCACTGAAGAGCAAGGACTACGCGGCGCGTTTCCCGCAGATCGTTATCCAGAACGACTGACAGGACGACTGCTTTGGCAGTCGCAGGCCGGGCAAAGGACTGCAGCGACGTGCCCGACAGCCCGGTTGAGGCCAGGGCTTGATGGGCACGCTGCGCTTTGCCCTTCCTGCGGGTACAACCATTAAAGGCTGAATATGTCGATCAAATCCGACAAATGGATCCGCCGCATGGCCGGGGAGCACGGCATGATCGAGCCGTTCGAGCCGGGCCAGATACGCGAGAACGGCAATGGCCGTATCGTCTCCTATGGCACCTCGAGCTACGGCTACGACATCCGCTGTTCGGACGAATTCAAGATCTTCACCAACATCAACTCCGCCATCGTCGACCCGAAGAACTTCGACGCCAGCAGCTTCGTCGACCTGAAGGCGGATGTCTGCATCATCCCGCCGAATTCCTTCGCGCTGGCGCGCACGGTGGAATATTTCCGCATCCCGCGCAACGTGCTGACCATCTGCCTCGGCAAGTCGACCTATGCACGCTGCGGCATCATCGTCAACGTCACGCCCTTCGAGCCGGAGTGGGAAGGCCATGTGACACTGGAGTTCTCCAACACCACGCCGCTACCGGCGAAGATCTATGCCAACGAGGGCGTGGCGCAGGTGCTGTTCCTGGAATCCGACGAGATCTGCGAGACGTCCTACAAGGACCGCGGTGGCAAGTACCAGGGGCAGAAGGGTGTGACACTCCCGAAGACCTGAGCACTCCGCCGGAGTGCGGGGATATCCAGCGCAGTATCGCAACGCCAGCCAATAACAAAAGAATTCATCCTTTTTTTTACAAGATGAGCGTGTTGCGCTCACCGGTTGAAGCCGCCGGTGGTAATCGGGCTTTCAGGGTGATGCCAGATTATCCGACTCTTTGCCCCTGAGGTCCCGGGGGCGATGATCT
>JBFELL010000240.1:0-2316 GCA_041552135.1 Gammaproteobacteria bacterium | reverse complement strand
TTCAAGGGGAGAAGGCCAGGATAAGGGGTGAGCATCAATGTTGCGCAACGGCCTGAATCATATACCCTCACCCTGCCCCTCTCCCGCACGCGGGCGAGGGGATGTGGTCCCGAGCCTCACTGGCCGTTTCCCTGTTTCAGGTGTATCTGGTTTCGCCTTCCCGGCCTGGACCCGTATGCTTACACCGCAAGCCAGGAATTTTAATGGGACATATGTGTTTATTTATGTTCATTTTTTGTCCCGGGGTCCTTCGCGCCTTTGCGGCAGGATTGTTTCAGTTTTCTCTGCGCCCTCTGAGATGAAACAGTCAGTATGCGCGGGTTATCAGGCCGTGCTGCCGGCCGAATGGTGCCCTACCAGCGGTAGATCATCCAGCTCGGCACCAGGATGTCCGGCTCCAGCCTGTTGTAGCGCGACTCCAGCTCGCCGTCGCCGTCACGGTCGACCAGGTAGTAGGGAAAGCCGACCTGCGGTACGACCTTGATCATGTAGAGCTGGCCATTCATGCGGTATTCCTGGATGACATCCGTGCCGCGCTTGATGATGGTGATATCGGGCTCGAGTTCCTCTGCCTCGTCCGTGCCACTGGGTATCGGCAGTGACTCATCGTCCGGCAGCGGCTCGAGTGGGGGTGGCTGTTCCCCCACGCAGGCGAGTGGCAGGGCTAACAGCAGGACAAACAGATAACGTTTCATGTGTCTGGTTGGCGCAGAAGCCTGCTACGGCGGCTAGAGCTCGAGCAACTTCTGCTGTTCCTTTTCGGTCGGCTCGAAACTGATGTGTTCGTAGTAATCAAAGATAGCATCCACGACCTCCTGTGGCTTGTCCAGCACCTTGAACAGTTCCATGTCCTCCGCGGATATAGTGCCCTCGCGCACCAGCGTATCCTGGAACCAGTCGATCAGGCCGGTCCAGAAATCGGAAACGACCAGGATGATGGGGATGCGACGGGTCTTGCCGGTCTGTACCAGGGTCAGGATCTCGGCCAGTTCATCGAGGGTGCCGAAGCCGCCGGGCAGCACAACGTAGGCCGAGGCATATTTCACGAACATCACCTTGCGGGAGAAGAAGTGCCTGAAATTCAGGCCGATATCCTGGAACTCGTTGCCCGCCTGTTCCATCGGCAGCTGGATGTTGAGGCCGATGCTGGGAGACTTGCCCGCATAGGCGCCCTTGTTGCTGGCCTCCATGATGCCGGGACCGCCGCCGCTGACGACGGCGAAGCCGGCATCGGAGAGCGCCAGCGAGATGTCCCTGGCCAGCAGGTAATACGGGTGATCGATCGGTGTGCGGGCCGAGCCGAAGACGCTGACCGAGGGCTTGATATGCGCCAGGCGTTCAAAACCCTCGACGAATTCCGCCATGATCTGGAAGATCTTCCACGACTCACGGGTCAGCTGGGAGTCGTCCTTGGGTAGGGTTCCGTGGTGCTTTTGCTTGGTGGTCCTGGTCATGCGGTAAGGGCGTCGATGTTCGGTTTCCGATGCTGCCGGCAGTTGCTATACGGGATAAAAACGGCGTTGATGATACCATGTTCGATTGCGGGTAACGCGCTCGCCCGGTCGCGGGCAGGACCTTGAAGACTAGGGTATATCGATGAACAGTAAAACGGCCAAACCCCTGCTGCTGGTAGATGGTTCCTCCTACCTGTACCGGGCATTCCATGCCCTGCCGCCACTGAGTAACAGCCGCGGCGAGCCCACCGGTGCGGTCTACGGCGTCATCAACATGCTGCGCAGTCTGATCGCCGAGTACCGGCCGGAGCGCATGGCCGTGGTGTTCGACGCGCGCGGCAAGACCTTTCGCGATGACCTGTTCGAGGAGTACAAGGCCAACCGGCCGCCGATGCCCGATGATCTCGCGGCCCAGGTGGAACCGTTGCATGCCCTGGTCAGGGCGCTGGGTCTGCCCATGCTGCAGGTCCCGGGCGTCGAGGCGGACGACGTGATCGGCACCCTCGCCCGCCAGGCCGGCGAACAGGGGATCCCGACCGTCATCTCGACAGGGGACAAGGACATGGCCCAGCTGGTCAATGACCGGGTCACGCTGGTCAACACCATGTCGAACACCACGCTGGACAGTGCCGGCGTCGAGGCGAAATTCGGTGTGCCGCCGGCGCGCATCATCGATCTGCTGGCCCTGATGGGCGACGCTTCCGACAATATTCCCGGCATCCCGAGGGTGGGTCCGAAGACGGCCGCCAAGTGGCTCACACAGTATGGTTCGCTGGATGCCGTCATTGCCGGCGCCGAAGACATCAAGGGCAAGGTGGGCGAGAGCCTGCGCGAGAACCTCGATACGCTGGCGCTGTCGCGC
>JBFELL010000239.1:0-2317 GCA_041552135.1 Gammaproteobacteria bacterium | reverse complement strand
GAAGGCCTTGCCCAGCAGTTCCCAGCTCGGTCTGAACACGGCGGGCATACGCACGAACACCACGTCGTCGGGCTTGGTTTCCAGCCATTGCTGGATATGTGGCTCGAGATCAGAGCAGTGCGGGCAGCCGTACCAGAACATTTCGACGACCTCGAGCTTGTCAGCTACCGAGGTCGGCTGCGGGTTTGCCAGGCGCAGGTACTGCTTGCCCTCGCTGTATTCAGCCGCAGCCAGCGGCCCCGCCAGCAGCAACGAGACCAGCAGGGTGGAAAACCAGTGGGTCATCGATTTCATGCACAATCTCCGGTTCATGTTCATTTTGGTGGACTCCATCTGCGCGCAGGAGTTCGGTCCTGACAGACATAATAACGTCTGGATGAGGAAAAAGTGTGACAAACAGGCCGGCAGCTGGCTGAACGGTGTATTGCCGGTAGTCTCGCGGGCAGCGCCGGCCCGGGGCCGGTGTGCCGGAACGGTGGCCCCGGGATACGGGGCCGCCTGGCAGGTCGTCTAGTGCAGTCCCTGTATGTAGCTGGAAACTGCCTGGATCTCGCGATTGGTCATGCGCGAGGCCAGTATCTGCATCATCTTGATGGCGCTCTCGTTATGCCGGGTGCCACTGGCGAAGCCGTGCAGCTGGTTCTCGACGTACCTGGCATGCTGGCCGCGCAATGCAGGGTAGTCCGCTGCCGGGTTGCCGGCCCCGTTCGGGCCGTGACAGCCCATGCAGGGCGCAACACCGCTCTCGGCATTGCCACTGCGGTAGAGCTTCTGACCCAGTTCCACCAGCTCGGGGTCGGCGGCACCGATGGTGGTCTTCTGGCTGGCGTAATACGCGGCGATGTCCTCGCGATCGCGGTCAGACAGACCGACCGACATGCCCTTCATGGTGTCGTTGTCACGTTCACCGTGCTTGAAATAGGTAAGCTGCTTGACAAGGTAGTCCTCGTGCTGACCTGCCAGCTTGGGCCACTCCGGATTGACGCTGTTGCCGTCGGCGCCGTGGCAGGCCGCACAGCTGGCGGCCTTGCTCTTGCCGGCCTCCGGATCACCGGCCGCCTGCGCCGGGAGCATGGCGGCAGAAACCAGGATACCAAGTGTTAGAACAAGCCAGTTTTTCATATCGGTGCGACTCCTGCTCCGCGTTCTGTAGCTGGCCGCGGAGGATTGGTGTGTGGTAGCCGGCCTGCGGAAAAAACCGCCGGCGGGCTGGCAAAAAAGGGCTGTACTGTATACCAGTCACGTCTCATCCGGTCAACCGGCAGCGTCCGATTGCACTATTATGGTGCAGTCCAACTTCGGGTTTTCATTCTGTCCGTACTCGCGTCTACTACACGCCCATGAACAATCCCTATCAACAAGCCCGTTTTCTCAAAAGCGTACCGGAACCCCGCCTGGCGCCGGCTGACGAGGGCCTGGAGGTCGCCTTTGCCGGTCGCTCCAATGCCGGCAAATCCAGCGCACTCAATGTTATCACCGGTCAGAAATCCCTCGCACGCACCAGCAAGACCCCCGGCCGGACCCGGCAAATCAATTTCTTCGCCATTGATGACAGGCGACGTCTGGTCGACCTGCCGGGCTATGGCTTTGCCAGGGTGTCCAGGCAGATCAAGGAGGACTGGCAGCGACACATCAGCCGCTACCTCGAGACCCGTCAGTCACTCGTTGGCGTAATCCTGCTGATGGACATTCGTCATCCCATGAAAGAATTCGACCGGCAGGTGCTGGGCTGGTGCCATGTCGCCGGCCTGCCCGCGCATGTGCTGCTAACCAAATCGGACAAGCTCAAACGGGGCCCGGCCAAGGCGGCCCTGCTGTCGGTCCGGCGACAGCTTGCCTCGCTGCATCCGGAGGCATCGGTACAACTGTTCTCGGCACTGAAGAAAACCGGGACAGAAGAAGCCATCCAGGTACTGAATCGCTGGTTCGGCATTGTCGATTGAGCCGCCGGATTGGTGCCAGGCCGAAATCGCCACCACTAATAGAATAATGGTCAACTATATATATAATGCATACTTGAATTAAATAAAACTAAATAACATAGACTTACAATTTACAGTTCAACAAGCCATGCCGTATTTCTTGAACTGTTCAAGCTGAACAGAACAGCTGCTGCAAACACTCGATAAACAGGCGGCTGGCATAGCCCCCTCTGAAACATACCCTTCAGCTGTCGGCCACCCTGACCCTATGATATTGCCAGGTGCCACACCGAACAGCAGCCGGGCAAAAAAAACCCGGCAAGGGGGAAACGATGCCGGGCCTTTAAACACCCGGCCATCTGGCCGGGCAGGAGGAATGCCCGCTCAGGGGGGGG
>JBFELL010000238.1:0-2352 GCA_041552135.1 Gammaproteobacteria bacterium | reverse complement strand
GCCCCGTCATCGGTCGAACTGAATGCCAGTGTCAGGGTGGCGCTGCGGTAACTCGCCGCCAGCTTGCCGCCATAGACGTGGGTATCGAAATCACCGCCGATTTCATCACCCACACTGCGCTGGTCGGTGTACTGGCCACCCAGCCGTAACGCCCAGTCATCGGGGAAACGCCACAGGCCGTTGAACTCGGCGTAGAAGGTATTCATGAACTCCCAGGAATACTGGCTGGTCGCGCCGAGATTGATGTCATCGGTGAAGTCATAGCGGGCGGCGACCACGGTGAGCGGTTCATCCGTGCCCTTGAAACCGGCCGACTCCGACATGCTGATGAAGTCATCGCGTTCGCGTCGCTTCATCTGCCTGACATGCGACAGCAGGAAGGGCCAGTTATGCAACGGCCGCTTGACCAGGGTATAGGCCTCGAAGGTATTGGGCACCATGCGGCTGTCGTTCCTGTTCAGGTACGGCAGGTTGAACGACTGCCGGTAGAGCTTCGCCGAGATGTCTTCCCGGAGTTTCAGCTCGAGGTTGGCCTTGCCGAGAACGGTGAAACCGTTCTGGCCTTCCTTCAGCAGCAGGGTTCCGTCCTTGTCGCCAGGGCCGTAGGCACGCTGCGTGGTGTAGAGCGCGGCATTGAGTTTGATGCGATCGTGCCAGAGGCCCGAGCTGTAGTCCAGCCAGCCACCGTAGGCCAGTGCCTCGCTGTTACTGGCGCTTTCCCGGTCGCGACCGAAGTAATAGACACGCGGGTGCAGTCGAAGGCTCGTGTCGCGCCAGAACGGTGTTGCCGTGTCGAGACGCTGCCTGAGTCGCGGAAAGACCGACGGCAGCGGCGGTTCTTCCGGGTAGACCTGCTCCATGGGGGCGCGTTCGTCCTCGACGGAGGCCGGTACCGGCCGATCGTCGATCAGGTACTCGGGGGCGGCGGCATGGATATCCGGTGAGGCGATGGCCAGGCCGAGTGCCAGGGCCAGTATGGATAACCGGATGTGTTGAATTGCCTGCTGCATGTGTAGCTGTCTCCTCCTCCGTCACCGCCTGCAAACTCCCGGCAATATGATGCGCACCGTCGGGTTACGGTGCTTCGCACCTGACCCGACCTACGGTGTTCTGTGCACCGTCATGGACCATTCCCTGCACAGTAGGTCGGATCAGGCCGAAGGCCGTAATCGGCATAAACACGTGTTCAGTCTTTATCACCATCCCCGGAACCGGCGTCGGATTCCATCGGCGTAAACTCCCAGTAGGCAAGACCATTCATTCTTCTCTCCCGCAACCCGGATCGTCCCCAGGCCCGGATACCGTTTCCGAGCAACGTCACCAGGTCGGCCGTCACCCGGGGATGAAAATAGAAATACTCATGCCCCGTGAACTGGTAACGACCCAGCGATGATACATCGATGGTTTCCATCCCCCTGGCAACGGTCAGGTGCTAACCAGCCTCACCCAGCCGCGGATAGCCACTCAGCTGCTGCGATAACTTGAGCGGGGTGTCGTTGCCGGAGGCATACAGCGTTATGCCGCCCGCCAGCGGTGCAAGCCCGGGCAACAGCTCGACAAAGCTCTGGGCATCGAAATCCGGCGCCAGCAACACAAGATCGGCAATCACGGGTTGTTCAGACCGCCCGGCACCCAGCCGCTGCAGGGCCTGAATGACACCGCGCGACCCCAGGCTGTGAGCAACGACCCGCACCCGCTCGCTGCCGATGCGCTTACCAAGCTGGCCGATGATGTCTGCCAGTAGCGGCACGCTCCACTCGATGTCGGCCTGGTCACGCATATAGTCGGAAGGCAGGCCGTTCGATGGCCAGCTGAAAACCAGCACCGTGGCCTTGTCCTGCAGGTAGCGCTGCATCTCCGCCGCCATGCGGCAGGTCCGCTCGAAACCGTAATTGTAGCCGTGCACGAACAGCACCACGGAGCCTGACGATACGCGTCCGGCCGCTTCGGTGAACAGCTCCCAGAAAACGGGTGGATCGGCCTGCCCGGCGAGCGACACCACATTGGTCTCGCTCTGGATATAGAAGGGTATTTTCGGGGCAACGTGATTGATCAGGGGGATGGGCGTGAACTCGACCTCGCATCGCCCGAAACGGGGCACCCCGCGTTCACCGTTATAGGTCTCCGCAACCGGCTTGTCTTCAAGATGTCTCCGATTCGTCAGGTAGAAAACACCCACCTTGACCGGTGGTGCCTCCCCGCGAGCGACAGGCGCAACCGAATCAACCGGCGCCGTCCCGCCGGCGATACCTGGACCGACATCGAACGCTTCGGCAACCAGCGCCTCGACTGGCTCCGCACGTTCCTCAAGCTCGAAGCCGGCATCCCCTCGCACGACACCTTCGGACGCGT
>JBFELL010000237.1:0-2447 GCA_041552135.1 Gammaproteobacteria bacterium | reverse complement strand
CTGGGCGGTGCCGATTGCCGCACTGGTAACGCGGCCCTACACCCCGGCAGACCTGGAAGCGGCAAGGGAGACCATGCGCGAGCGGATGGCTGAAGACAATTACCCCTATCCACTGGACCAGGATGTCGACGACCTCATGTCCGAACTGGCGTCGATACGCGACCGGTTTGTCTGGGCGCCTGGCCGGATCGTCTGGGATGACCCGGCCGCCATCCGGGAAGGGATTACGGAAGGCATCATGATCCAGGGGCTGTTCCAGAAGGCCGAGACACTGCAACACGAGATACTCATCGAATCGGCCTACTTCGTCACTCAGGACAAGGCCTTCGAGGTGGTGAGAAAACTCACAGAGCGGGGCGTCAGGGTCCGGCTACTGACCAATTCACTGGCCTCGAATGACGTAGTGGCCGCCCATGCCGGCCACGCCAAGCGCCGCCAGAAGCTTATTGCGAACGGTATGGAACTCTACGAGTTGCGCCCCGACGCAGGTGCTGTCAGGCAGCGGGTTGCTGTGGGTGAGTCCAGGGCGGCATTGCACACCAAGGCGATCGTATTCGACCGCGAATCGGTATTCATCGGCAGTTTTAATCTCGATCCGCGTTCGGCCAGTATCAATACCGAGGCGGGCCTGTATGTCGAAAGTCCCGAGCTGGCCCAACAGCTGGCGGCCTACATGGACGAGGGGGTACAGCCGCAGAACAGCTACCGGGTACTGCTGGATGAAGAGGGCGAACTTGTCTGGGTGACCGAGGTCGATGGCCGTGAGGTGCGCTACCACAGGGAACCGGAGACCAGCTTCGGGCAACGTTTCATGTCGGGATTCATCATGCTGTTGCCGGTTGAACACCAGCTATAGTCAGCCGATCGAATGTATTCGTTCCTTCAGGGGGGTTGTCCGAGGCAGGAGCGGCTTCAGCCGCGATAGCATTTCTGACAATCGCGAATGATTTCGCTCCTGCCCTTGTGTCCAGCCGGCTATTGATTCCGCATCATCCGGGTGTCCTGAATCCGGTGATCATTGCTGCAGCTGATAGCGCGGCGGATTGTCCTGCCAGGCGGTGCCTGCAAGACCCGTCTCGTAGCCCAGTGCGAACAGCCGATTCATCTCCCGCGGGTCAAACACCTCGTCGGCCTGCGATTCGAAATCATCCGGGATGGCGACATACCGGAAGCCCAGCCTGGCAGCATCGGTGGTCACATAGAGACGGTAGAGGTCATTGATCGCGGCATACTTGATCATGGTACCGATGGCGCGACCGGAGATCTCCGGCAGGCGGCGCTTCACCTGTTCCGGCTCGGGGCCGAGCTTGCCGTTGCGGATGATGTAGACTGTCCCCCTGTAGCCCTTGCGATCGCGATAACCCGCCGCCCGGGAAGCGGCGGCCAGGTCCACCGTGCCCTCGTAGAAAAATACCTGGGTTACGGTGCCGCCATCGGTATGCATTTCGTCATAGCGCCGGCCATCGATATCCACCTCGGTGAAGACCGGCGGGAATGCGGCCGGGATGGATGACGATGCCAGGACAATCTTCTGGAACAGCTCCAGTGCGTCCGGATGGCCACTGTTGGCGATGGCGCCCATGTTCCAGACGACCAGCGTCTGGGCATCCATGTGGGTGGTGCCAACATACAGCCGCCGTCCCTGGTTGTGGGCCTCTGCCACAGCACGCAGAAAATCGCGATCGAAGTGGCCCTCGATCAGGTGTTTCAGCGGCGTGGTGCGGGCAAATGCCTCACCCCGGAACAGGATACGGAAGATGTTCAGCCGTTCAAGGATATCGTGGGTTCGGGTGGTGGTGTAGACGGTCTTCAGTTGCTCATCGAATTCGGGGCCCAGAAAGGCGAAGGGGGCGATGAGTGCGCCGGTGCTGATGCCGGTGATCACCTTGAAATTCGGGCGGGTACCCGCATCGCTCCAGCCATTCAGGATGCCGGCACCAAAGGCGCCGCTCGAGCCGCCACCTGATAGTGCCAGGGCGTTGTAGATCGGGTAGCCATCCTCGTCGAGCTGAAAGGTCCCGGGTGTCTCCTGTTTTACCGACGCTACCAGGTCGGCCTGGAAGTCCGGATTCAGTTCACCGGCCCAGGCCCGTACAGCCGGCATGCCGGGTATTTCGGCGCTGCGCATGTCCTCGACGGGAACAGGGTTACGGGGCAGGGCGGTACAGGCGGTGAGAATTCCCAGGGTCAGGCAGGTCAACAGAGGCCGCGTCAGGTGACTCAGCCCATGGCGCTGGCTTGATATCAGTACCCGACATCGATCAACCATGAAGCCCAGCATATCACAGGATATCCGGAAGCTGACCGGCGCCGCGACACGGTGCCGGGACAATCGCGCCGGAGGCGGCGCTCCCACAGGTGTTATTGACGGGGTAGGAGCGGCGCCCTCGCCGCGATGCGATATCGGGACAATCGCGCCGGGGGCGGCGCTCCCACAGGTGTTATTG
>JBFELL010000236.1:0-2530 GCA_041552135.1 Gammaproteobacteria bacterium | reverse complement strand
GACCAAGGGCGACTGGCTGTGGAAGCTCGAGGCCCTGAGGCGCACCGGCCAGGACGACAGTTTCTATGCCGTGGTCGGAGGCTTTGAATACACCTGGGTCGGCGCCTTCAACAGCAGCGCCGACCTCGGTTTCATTGGCGAGTATCACTACGATGACCGGGATGAACTGGCGCCGACCCCCTTCGAGGATGACAGCATGGTGGGGCTGCGCTTCACCATGAATGATGCACAATCCACAGAGATGCTGCTGGGCATCATTCGCGACAATGACGGTGATGCCGTCACCTACAACCTGGAGGCCAGCCGCCGGCTGGGCGACAGCTGGCTGCTCGAGGTGGAATCACGCCTGTTCACCGAGATATCCAGGGACGATCCCCTGCGCGGTTTTCGCGACGACGATTACCTGCAAGTCAGCCTGACACGCCATTTCTGAACAGATTGGCTACTATTAGAGAAAGACCGGCTGCCGGCCACACAGGATGGCCACAGGAACCACACGAGAGTGAATGGCATGCAAATAACCCTACGGGCCGTCCTCTGTTCGCTGCTATTGCCGCTGCCGGCAGTCGCCGCCGCGGATACCGTGTATACCTGGACCGACGCCGACGGCGTGACGCACTTCAGTGAAACCCCGCCGGCCGATGCCGTGCTTGAAACCCGCCGGATAGAGATCGAAACGTCGCCGGGCATCCAGTCCGCTGTCGACGATGAGTATTTCTCGGTCATCAACCAGGCAGAGCGCATGCAGCAAAGTCGTCTGGAAAACGAGCGCGCCAGGACCGAGCGCCTGCAGGCCGAGGCGCAGATCAGGAAGGCCGCGGCAGAAGCGCGGGCGGCAAACCGCAGCCACGACGATGCTGATTACAGCAACCGCTACTACGCCCCGCTATGGGGCTCTGCACTATGGCCCGGGCACCGTCCGGGCCACCGGCCGGGGCGCCCCGGACATTTACCCTCGCGCCCGGGCAACAGACCCAGCCGCCCCACCGTCGGCGTCCCCAACCGGCGCTGAATCCGCCCGCCGGTCTTGCCGGGCACGTTTCACTGGTAGAATGGATATCCCACTGACGGAAGGTGCTACGGCATGAGTGACGAACAGGAAAGTCCGCTGAAATTCCCCTGTGATTTCCCCATCAAGGCCATGGGGAAAACGGGCTGCGACCTGGACATGACGGTCGTCGAGATTGTTCGCCGGCACGCCCCCGACCTGGCGGAAGGCGCGGTCAGGACCCGCGACAGCAAGCAGGGTAATTACATTGCGGTGACCGTGGTGGTGCGCGCGACCAGCCGGGACCAGCTGGATGCCATCTACCAGGACCTGGTGGACCATGCCGATGTCATCATGGCACTGTGAGAAACGCCGTGCCCGCGCAGTCTGAAAGTACCATCCTCCCCGATCGAACGACACCGGGGCTGATCGTCAGGCGGCTGGGCAACGTCGCCTACGAGCCGGTCTGGCGCGACATGCAGGCCTTCACCACGGAACGCGACGCCAATACCGCGGACGAGCTGTGGTTACTCGAACACCCGCCGGTGTTCACGCTGGGACGCAACGCCGGGCAGGAACACATACACGACACCGGCCGGATCCCCGTCATCCAGGCAGACCGTGGCGGCCAGGTGACCTACCACGGGCCCGGCCAGCTGCTTGCCTATCTCATGCTCGATCTCAACCGGCGCGGGATGGGTGTACAATCCCTCGTGCGGCTGCTGGAGCAGGCGGTAATCGACCTGCTGGCGGACCATGCCATCGAGGCACAGCGACGCGACCGGGCGCCCGGCGTCTACGTCGACGGCCGCAAGATTGCCGCACTGGGTTTGCGTATCAGGAAAGGCTGCTCCTTTCACGGCCTCAGCCTTAACGTCGATATGGACCTGGCACCATTCAGCATGATCAACCCGTGCGGCTACCCGGGCCTTGAAGTCACCCAGATGTCCGCACTGGGCATTGATGTGCCGCCTGACCACATTGCGACGCAGTTGAGCCACCATATCGGGCGGCTGCTGGAACCGGCAGAATCATGAACGACAGCGACAGAAAACAGCGCGGCGCGGCGAAGACCGCGCGCATCCCGGTGAAGATCGAGCCGACCCTGCGCCCGCAGCGCAAACCCGCCTGGATACGCGCCAGGTCACCGGCCGACCCGGCGGTGGTGCGCCTGAAGGAGGTGCTGCGCAACAACCGCCTGCACACCGTGTGCGAGGAGGCGTCCTGCCCGAACATCGGCGAATGCTTTGCCGGCGGCACCGCGACCTTCATGATCATGGGCGACATCTGCACCCGGCGCTGCCCGTTCTGCGACGTGGCGCACGGCCGTCCGGATCCGCTGGATACCGACGAGCCGGAAAACCTGGCGCACACCATACAGGCCATGCAGCTCAAGTATGTGGTCGTGACCTCGGTTGACCGTGATGACCTGCGCGATGGCGGCGCCGAACACTTCACTCGCTGCATCACGGCCATTCGCAGGCACAACCCGTCAACCCGTATCGAGGTGCTGGTGCCGGACTTTCGCGGCCGCATGGACCG
>JBFELL010000235.1:0-2616 GCA_041552135.1 Gammaproteobacteria bacterium | reverse complement strand
ATGAAGTAGGAGCGCCGCCCCCGGCGCGATTGCACCGGACCCAGTCGCGGCGGGGACGCAGCGCCCACGGCCGCCTGCGCCGGATTACGGCGTTCGGCCTGATCCGGCCTGCAGCACATACACCAGGGTCCAACACATCGAATCTATCTCCCCTCCGGGGGGAGGCAATAAAACCGGGCACTTGCCGGAGCCTATCCTGCCTGACTGCCAGTTGTCGTGGCTGGTCGTGCCGGGGACGTCACTCCGCTTGCTGTCGCACCGGCTCCAGTCGTAACTGGCTGCGGGGCAGGCCGACGCCATGCAGCCAGGTTTCCATGCCGTCGAGCAGCGGCGTCGGCGCGCAGACGTAGCAGTCGTGGGCGGCGAGGCTGTCGAGATCTCCGGCAATGCCCGGCAGCAGGCCCTCGAGCGTGCTCTCGTCATCTGTTTCCAGGGCCGTATAGTGAAAATTATCGAGCGCGTCTCCCCAGGAACGGCAGAGGTTGCCGAGGTAGTGGCTATGGCCCGAAGTGGTGATCCAGTAGAGGTGGATGTGTTCGGCGATATCCAGCGCCATGGCATGTTCAATCAGGCTCTTCACCGGCGCAAAGCCCGCATTCACGGCAATGAAGACCAGCGAATGGGGGGAGTCCTCGTTGAGGGTGAAGTTTCCGGCCGGCCCGCGGATGGTGATGGTGTCGTTTTTCCGGGCACGGTCCGCGAGGTGGCCGGCAAAAGGGTTGCCCGCGGTCAACGGTATGTGGAACTGCAGGTTCATGTCGTCACAGGGGCAGCTGGCAATGGCGCACTGCTGCGACAGGCCGTTGCCCAGATCCAGTGACAGGTACTGGCCGGCCAGAAAACGCAGCCGGCTGGTGCGCGGGGTCTTCGCCTGCAGCAGGATAACCCGGTCATCCGGCCGCTCGATCTTCTTTACCCGGATGTCGATTTCCTGGTTCGGTATGTCCTGCGAGCCGAACGCCTCGTCGGCCTCCAGGACGATGTCCGTCACCGCGGTGTTGGCGCAGGTGAGGATGTAGCCAAGGCTCTTTTCCGCCTCGCTCAGGGCATAGTCGTGGGAACGGATCTTCTTGACCTGGCCGGAACAGACCCGCGCCTTGCACAGGCCGCAATTGCCGTTGCTGCAACCGTAGTTGAGCGCAAGGCCTCCGCGCAGGCCGGCCTCGAGGATCGAGTCCGACCCCTCGATGAGGAACTCGTGTCCACTGGGCAGTATGCGTACCTGTGCCGCCATGACCCTCAGGAAGGCCTCTCTGGCGAGGACATCATCGTTATCCGGGATCTGTGACGCATCGGCCATCGCCTGTTCGAACCAGTCCCTGAGTTTACTAAATGCATCGCCCGCTGTGTGCTCATCAGCGGACAGGGTGTCGAGCTGGCGCTGCATGCCGTTCACGACGCCGGCCAGTCGCCGCGCCTCGCGCCGGGCCGTTGCCAGTTCCCGTCCCAGCGCCAGGATACGGGCGGCGAGTGCGTCGCTGTCCAGCGCATCGTCCGGTGGTCGTACTGCCTTGTGGACCGCCTGTTCCATGATCTGCCCGACCCGTTCGAGCATGCTGGAGTCTTCCACCTGTGTCTGTGGGTAGACGTGCAGCAGGTCGGACAGCAGGAGTTCCCCCTCGAAGGTGCGCAGTTCCCCGTCGCGGATCTTTTTCTGCAGGGCGCCCCGCTTGACGCCGACGAGGCGCGCGGCACGGGACAGGGTGATCAGGCGTGGCATGTCGGTATCCGTCCCCCCCGAACGGTGTGTCACAGGACACTATAACGCATCGTGCAGCGGGGGCAACGAGGCGGGGCGGATATGTTATTTTGAATCCCTTATCGGTGCACATGAAACCCGTGGCTGCAAACAGCCTGTGCAGAACCACACAGGTATGACTCATGATCGAGATCATTACCGGCGACATTACCACCCTCGAGGTGGATGCCATCGTCAACGCCGCCAACAGCAGCCTGCTGGGTGGCGGGGGCGTGGATGGCGCAATCCATCGCGCCGCCGGCCCGCTGCTGGTGAAATTCTGCCGCACGCTGGAGGGCTGCCGTACCGGTGAGGCGAAGATCAGTCCGGGTTTCGAGCTGCCGGCGCGTCGTGTTATTCATACCGTGGGTCCGGTCTGGCAGGGAGGCCGGCACTATGAGCCGGCGCTGCTGCAGGCCTGTTACCGCAACAGCCTGGAGCTTGCGCTGGAGAACGGCGTGCGTTCGATCGCCTTTCCGGCGATCAGCACCGGCGTCTATGGCTACCCCAGAGAGCCGGCGGCGCAGATCGCCATCGCCGGGATGCTTGCCTTCGAGGACCGCTTCGAGCGGATCATTGCCTGCTGTTTCAGCGAGGCGGACGCGCAACTGTACCGGGCGGTGCTGCAGGCGCAGCGGGTGGCCGCTAATCCGTAGGTCGGGTCAGCCCGAAGGGCGTAACCCGACATGGCCAGCAATGGATTTGCTTTCCGCCGCTGTCGGGTCCGTCGCTGCGCACCTTGATCCGGACTACGGGCCTTCATACAAGCCGTGTCGCCGGTGCCAGTCGGCAATGCTTTCATCAGGATAACGCCGGAAATGCCGGTGCCCCTCACCCCGTGGAATCTCAACCCATGGGGCCGCAAAATCGAGCATGAT
>JBFELL010000234.1:0-2745 GCA_041552135.1 Gammaproteobacteria bacterium | reverse complement strand
CGGTGTAGGGCGCGTAGTTGTATGCCATAACTGGTGCCGGCGGAGGCAACCAGGCGCCATATGGCGGATAGTAACGGGAATGCGAGTATCCGCCCCCCCGGCCCTTGCTGCCGAAAGAAAAGCAGAAGGAAAACGCCTGCGCCGTCGTACTCCAGAGCAGCAGCCCCGCTGTCAGCAGGCTGATGACCGCTTGCAGTGCACGTCCGGCTTTCATTCGCGTATTACATCATCCGGTAAGGTTCTTCATCCGTGAGATTGAGTATCCGGCTGACAACCCCGATCGCTTCGTCAGCGAAGGCGTCGAGGTCGTGCCATGTCTGCGATGAACCGATGACATCCTCGCCATCGCGCATTACCAGACGCATGGCATAGCCATCGCTGCCTGCTTCATGGCTTCGCTCCGTGGTGATATAGATACCGGGCTCCGGATCGGTGCCCCGCACCACGGCCATGATGTAACCATAGTCCCTGTTATCGTTGCTTTCAATCTCGCCCAGTACGACCAGGCTGAATTCACCCAGATGGTAGCGTCGCTTCGGTATGGCAGTAACGATGCCCGGCTTGCTCATCTTTCACAGGCTCCTGTATCGGCGGGTACGGTTGACGATCTTCGCGCATTCTCTGATAGTAGGCAATTCGCCGTCACTGCCGGTGACACGGCACACACTGAAACGGAAGCCACTCCATGAGCGACCTGATCTGTCCCTTCAGCGCGCCGCTGGTAGCGCAAGACTTTGCCTGCCGTCATGCCGAAGCGGTCATACGCCGTGGCGGCACCGAGATCGCCTGCCGGGCCGACACGTCCCGCGCGCGCTGCATCGAACTGCACCAGGCCATGAAGGCGGTTGCACTGGCCGACCAGGGCTACGAGGATGACCTGACACAGATACCGCACAGCCTGCTCGTCAAGATCCAGTATGGCGGCCTGCTGGGTCTGCAACGACTCACGGGTAAAGACAGCGAAACCGCCACCATGGTTGCCGATATCGACCACCTGGTGGAGTCCGCCCGGGCGCGTTTCGGGACCGTGTCAGGGATCCCCTGCGCGGAGCTTTGCGCCGACATGACCGGTTACAGGCTGCCGGGGCGTCACGGCAGGAAACGCTGAGCCACTGGCCACGGAGTCCTCAGGCCGGCTCCGTGCTGCCCGCCACGGCCAGTGTCCTGCCGGTGCGCAACAGCGCGGGCAGCAACAGCAGGGTGAACACGGTGCTGACCAGCATGCCGCCGACAATCACACAGGCCAGACCGCGATACAGCTCCGTGCCGGCGCCGGGAACCAGCAGCAACGGCAGCATGCCGAACACACTGGTCAGGGTCGTCATCAGGATCGGCCGCAGCCGCAGCCGCACCGCCTGCCCGACCGCATCACGCCGGTGCATGCCGGCACGTTCGGCCGCGCGCGTCTGGTAGACCAGCAGGATGGCATTGTTGACCACCAGCCCAAGCAGGATGATGAAGCCGATCATGGTGAGCAGGTCCATGGGCTGAAAAGTCACCGCGTTCAGCAGTTGCAGGGCGACCACACTGCCGACAGTCGCCAGCGGCAGCACCAGCAACACCAGCAGGCTGTCCCGGAAGGAGCGAAACAGCGCACTCATCAGCAGATACAGGATCAGTATTGCCAGCACGAAACTGCCGCTCATGTTGATCAGCGCCTGTTCGAGCTTGTCGGCGGCACCTGTATACAGCACGTCACCGTCGGCCGGCAACTCGTTGCGCACCAGCGGCTCGACCTGCTCCTTCAGCACGGCAATGGTCTCCTCCAGCGAGACGCCATTGGGCGGTGTGATCTGCAGGGTTATGGTCCGCCGGCGGTCAATACGACGCAGCTGGTCAGGGCCGGCGGTGCGAACCACGTCGACCAGCTCACTGACCGGCAGGATGCCGGATCCGGGTGTCATCATGGGGATGGCCTCCAGCTCCTCGGGTGTTGCCCACGCCGCTGCGCGCACGACGATGTCCAGCGTTTCCTCGCCATCGAAATATTCACCAACGAACAGGCCGTCACCCAGCGCACGCACCACGCGCGCCAGGGTGGCCCGGTCCCAGCCCGCCTCGGCGATACGGCGCTCGTTCGGCACCAGCCGCAGCTCCGGCTCGGCCAGCTCGAGCCCCGGCAGCGGCCGGATACGCGCCTGCGGCCAGATCCTGAGGATGGCCGCCTCGCCGCTGCGTGCCGCCTCCAGCAGGCGGTCGAGGTTGCGCGACTGCAGGTTCATTTCCACGTTACGGCCGCCGCGACCGGCGAACAGGGAACGTTGCTGCGCAAAGCCGCGGGTATCCGGGAAACCGCGGATCACCTCGTTGACCACCGGCACCAGCTCCCTGGCGCGCGAGGCGTCCTTCGCCCGCGCGCCCATGAAGACACCGCCGCGGTAGGCAACGAAGAAGTAGTGCTGAATCACCGGCTGCTTTTCGCCCGCGACATAGGGTCTGAGGCGCTTCGCGATCACCTGTCCCATCTCTTTCTCGACATGGTCCAGGTTCATGCCGGGCGGAGACTGGATAAAGGTAAACACCAGGTTTCGGTTACCATCCGGCAGGTAGTCGGCATCGGGTTTCAGCAGCACCGTCAGCAGCACCGGCGCACCGACCAGCAGGGCAATCAGCAGCAGGCGCCGTCTGTGGCCGTCGGTCAGGCGCATGATCCGTCCGGTGATGCCCTCCCACCAGGCGGTGTGCGGATCGTCGCTGCTGACCCGATGCAGCCAGTGCCGGCTGAGCGTCGGCAGGACCAGCAGT
>JBFELL010000233.1:0-2762 GCA_041552135.1 Gammaproteobacteria bacterium | reverse complement strand
GCTCCTACAGAAAGCATTTTTACACTGATCGGGTAACTATGGTGTTTTGTTTAAATGTGCTGTTGTGAATGCATTTGCAGCTATACGAACCCTGTAGGAGCGCCCGCCCCCGGCGCGAATCGCGGCGAGGCGCCGCTCCTACAAAAGACTGTAGCCTGAACGCAGGGCAAGCGCCCTGAGACAATCAACCAGAAAACGTTTTTTTTGCAGGGAGAGTGGGTCGCAGTGCCAGCCACGACAGACAAGAACAACAAGCCGGTGGTCAATGCCATGACCGTCGATGTGGAGGACTATTTCCAGGTCTCCGCCTTCGAGGGCGTCATCGACCGCGGTGACTGGGACCGGCTGCCCGCGCGCGTGGAACACAACACCCATCGCATCCTGGACCTGTTTGCCGACCACGGCGTACAGGCGACCTTCTTCACGCTGGGCTGGGTGGCGGAGCGCTATCCACAGCTGGTTCGGCGGATTGTCGAGTCCGGCCACGAGCTCGCCAGCCACGGCCTCTCGCATGTCCGCGTGACCCGCCAGACACAGGACGAATTCAGCCAGGACGTCCGCCGGGCCAGGGCGCTGCTCGAGGATGTGGGTGGCTGCCAGGTGCACGGTTACCGGGCGGCCAGCTACTCCATCGTCACCGATACCCTCTGGGCGCATGACCTGCTGCAGGCGGCGGGTTATCAGTACAGCTCCAGCATCTACCCGATCCACCACGACCTGTACGGCATCCCCGGGGCCTCCCGTTTCCCCTACCGGCCCAGGGACGGCGGCCTGCTGGAGGTCCCCATCAGCACCGTCTCGATGCTCGGGCACAACTTCCCCTGCGGCGGCGGTGGCTATTTCCGCCTGCTGCCCTACCGGGTATCGCACTGGGCCATGAGGCGCGTGAATCAGACGGACCAGCAGCCCTGCGTGTTCTATTTCCACCCCTGGGAAATCGACCCGGAGCAGCCGCGGCAGACCGGCATCGGCTGGAAGACCCGTTTTCGCCATTACCTCAATCTCGGGCGCATGCAGGAGCGGATCGCGAGACTGCTCGGTGACTTTCACTGGGACCGGATGGACCGCGTCTTTCTCGAACCAGTCAGGGCGGCGGCATGAAGCACGCGACGAACACGGCCCGGGCAGAGGACGTGCCGATGGCGGCTGAAGCTATCCGCATTCGGCCGCTGAGCCCCGGCGACGTCAAGGCGTGGGACGCCTTTGTCGAGGCCTGCCCGGAGGCCACGTTTTTCCACCGTGCCGGCTGGAAGGCGGTCATCGAACGGGCCTTCGGCCACCGCACGCACTACCTGCTGGCCGAGTCCGGTGGCCGGATCACCGGTGTGCTCCCGCTGGGGCATATCAAGAGCCGCCTGTTCGGCAATGCCCTGATCTCGACCCCGTTTGCGGTCTACGGCGGCATTGCGGCAGACAGTGAACCGGCCCGCCGGCAACTGGAGGCCGCGGCCTGCGAGCTGGCGCAGGAGCTCGCGGTCGACTACCTCGAGCTGCGCAATCGCGAGGTCCGCCATCCGGACTGGCCGACCAAGCAGCTCTATGTCACCTTCCGCAAGGCCATCGATGCCGACCCCGAAGAGAACCTGCGGGCCATCCCCCGCAAGCAGCGCGCCATGGTGCGCAAGGGCATCAAGGCCGGCCTGGAGAGCTGCCGCGATGAATCGGTGGATCGCTTTTACCGGGCCTATTCCGAGAGTGTCCGCAGCCTCGGTACGCCGGTCTTCTCCCGCCGCTATTTCGATATCCTGCGCGAGGTGTTCCCGGATGCGAGCGATATCCTCACCGTCACCCACCGGGGCGAGCTGGTCAGCAGCGTGCTGAGTTTCTACTTCCGCGACGAGGTCCTGCCGTACTATGGCGGCGGGACGCCACTGGCACGCCGGCTCAAGGGCAACGACTTCATGTACTGGGAACTGATGCGCCGCAGCGGCGAGCGCGGTATCCGCGTGTTCGACTACGGGCGCAGCAAGCAGGGCACGGGACCCTACAGTTTCAAGAAGAACTGGGGCTTCGAACCGGCCCCGCTGCACTACGAGTACCACCTGGTCAAGGCCCGGCAGATGCCGGATGTCAGTCCGATGAATCCGAAATACCGCGTCTTCATCAATGCCTGGAAACGGCTGCCGCTGCCGGTGACGCAGCTGCTTGGCCCGATGCTGGCGCGCAACCTGGGGTGAACTGATGGAAGAGCTGCTGTTTCTCGCGCATCGCATCCCCTATCCGCCGAACAAGGGGGACAAGATCCGCTCCTGGCATATCCTCAGGCACCTGGCCCGTTCCTACCGCGTGCACCTGGGGGCCTTCGTCGATGACCCGGATGACTGGCGTTATCGGGACAAGCTCGAGGAGCTATGCGCATCCGCCTGTCTGTTGCCGCTGCAACCGGCCTCGGCGAGGCTGAGCAGCCTGGGCGGCTTGCTGCGTGGCACGCCACTCAGTCTGTCCTATTTCCATAACCGGCGGATGCAGCACTGGGTCAACGCCATGCTGGCGCTGTCGGCGGTACAAAAGGTGTTCGTGTTCTCCTCGCCGATGGCCCAGTATGTCATGCATGCCACGTCCCCGGAGATGCGGCGCGTGATCGATTTCGTGGATGTCGATTCGGACAAGTGGCGCCAGTATGCCGGGCGCAAATCCTGGCCGTTGAGCTGGCTGTACCGGCGGGAAGGGGAGACCCTGATGAAGTACGAGCAGGCTGTGGCCCGCGAGTTCAATGCCAGCCTGTTTGTCTCGGCAGAGGAAGCGGCCCTGTCCCGGCGGCT
>JBFELL010000232.1:0-2763 GCA_041552135.1 Gammaproteobacteria bacterium | reverse complement strand
TCCTGCTTGAACATCAGCACGCAGGACGGCACGGGGGCGACAATGTCCCAGCCGGCGTCGACCAGCCCGGCCAGCACCGGGATATTGGCCTCCTTTGCCTTGCGCACGGCGTCAAGATCACCCAGTTCCAGCTTCGGCATGCCACAGCACTGTTCCTTGCGGGCGATGGTGACCGGGATGCTGTTGTGTTCAAACACCGCGACCAGGTCCTCGCCGACATGCGGTTCGTTGTAGTTGCCGTAACAGGTGGCAAACAGCGCCACCTTGCCACGCGTCGGCCCGGCCGACTCGCCGGCCGCCTCGCGGGATTTCAGCTTGCCGACCCGCTTGCGCAGCGTCTTCGTATGGTATTCCGGCAGTACCGCGTCCGGGTGCACGGCGAGCAGTTTCTCCACCAGTTTGCGGCCACCGGCGGACCTGTTGGTGGCGTTGACCGCCCGGGTGATGATCGGGATACCCGCCAGCCGGCCAACCGTGTCGGTCGAGGCCAGCAGCCTGTCACGGGCACGGCTCTTGCCCTGCCTGAACCTCACCGCCTTGGCACGCAGCATGAGATGCGGGAAATCCACGTTCCACTCGTGCGGCGGAACGTAGGGACACTTGGTCATGTAGCACATGTCGCACAGGTAACAGTGATCGACGACATCCCAATACACTGCCCGGGCCACGCCGTCCAGCTCCATGGTGTCGGACTCGTCGATGGCGTCGAACAGCGTCGGGAAGGCGTTGCACAGACTGAAGCAGCGGCGACATCCATGGCAGATGTCATAGACGCGCTCGAGTTCGGCAAACAGGTCCGCCTCGTCGTAGAAGCGTTCGCCGGTCCAGTCCAGCGGATGGCGTGTCGGGGCCTCGAGACTCCCCTCGCGCTTGCCTTCTGTTGATGATGCCATGGCAGATAATGTCCTTTTGGTGTCCCTGACGAAAAGGGGCCGGCAAGCCGGCCCCTCGTAACGACCGGAAGATGCTGGCTAGTCTTCCAGCGAATCCAGGGCTTTCTGGAAACGGTTGGCGTGTGAACGCTCGGCCTTGGCCAGCGTCTCGAACCAGTCGGCGATTTCGTCGAAGCCCTCTTCGCGGGCCGACTTCGCCATGCCCGGGTACATGTCGGTGTATTCGTGCGTCTCACCGGCGATCGAGGCCTTCAGGTTGTCCGAGGTTCCGCCAATCGGCAGCCCGGTGGCCGGATCGCCGACCTGCTCGAGGTACTCCAGGTGACCGTGAGCATGGCCGGTTTCGCCTTCTGCGGTTGAACGAAACACCGCGGCGACATCGTTGTAGCCCTCGACATCCGCCTTGGATGCGAAGTACAGATAACGCCGGTTGGCCTGGGACTCGCCGGCAAAGGCGTCTTTGAGGTTCTGCTCTGTGGAACTGCCTTTCAAATCCATAATTCAATCCTCCTGGTGGTGTCGTTGGAATTCTTCGGGCCCCTGGCCCCAGCAAGTTTAGACTGTGTCTAAGTTGAAAGATTATGCCTGCCGGCTGGTGCTGTCAAGCCCCGTCGCAGCGAATCGGGAGGCGTATCCAAATTGCCCTTATCGCTACGCTGGGGTAACGTAAGCGGATTATCGGGAAGATTCAAGTAATGGCCAGAAAATCCGAAAAAACACCTCCCTTTGAAGCCTCGCTCAAGGAACTCGAAACCCTGGTTGAGAAAATGGAACAGGGGGATCTGAGCCTGGAGGAATCGCTGCAACATTTCGAGCGCGGCATCCAGCTGACCCGCAGTTGCCAGCAGGCGCTGAAAGATGCCGGGCAGAAGGTGGAGATGCTGCTGCGAAAGAACGGCCAGGAAGAGGTCGTACCGTTTGACAGTGAAACCGGCTGACCCCGCCCTGCGCGAGTTCATGGCAGAGTGCCAGTTGCGCCTGGAGGGCGCCCTGTCACAATGGCTGCCCCCGGCTGCGACCCACCCTGCCAGCCTGCACAGGGCCATGCGCTATGCGGTACTCGACGGCGGCAAACGCATCCGGCCGACGCTGGTCTATGCCAGCGGCCAGGCCGTCGGGAGCCGGCGTGAGATTCTGGATGGCCCGGCCTGTGCAATCGAGTTCATTCACGCCTATTCGCTGATCCACGACGACCTGCCGGCGATGGATGATGATGATCTGCGCCGTGGCAAACCCAGCTGCCACAAGGCATTCGGCGAGGCCAGCGCCATCCTGGCCGGTGATGCGCTGCAGTCGCTGGCCTTCTACGTCCTGTCCCACGACAACCACCTTGCCGACATGGCGACACGCCTGCGCATGATCGAAACCCTGGCGCTGGCTGCCGGCTCCCGCGGCATGGCGGGCGGCCAGACCATCGATCTCGAGGCTGCCGGCCGCCAGCTGGACATCGCCGAGCTGGAGGACATGCATATCCACAAGACCGGCGCCCTGATCCGTGCCGGCGTGGTGCTGGGCGCACTGACCGCCAGGGATCTTGAGGCGGGCACGCTGGAACGCCTGGACCACTATGCCAAGTGCATCGGCCTGGCCTTCCAGATCCGTGACGACATCCTCGATGTGGAAGGCGAAACAGGCACGCTGGGCAAGCGCAGCGGCGCCGACCAGACACTGGAAAAGTCGACCTACCCGGCACTGATCGGACTCGAGGCTTCACGACAGCGTGCGGTCGAACTCAATGACGAGGCCCATGACAGCCTGTCAGGGCTCGGTAGCGCAGCTGACCCCTTGCGCAAGATATCTCTGTATATTATTGAAAGAGATAGATAAATCAGAAAATATCCAGCCTGACTCGATTGAAACCACGGCGCCT
>JBFELL010000231.1:0-2794 GCA_041552135.1 Gammaproteobacteria bacterium | reverse complement strand
CGCGCGGTGGTTCCCTGCTGGTGACCACCAGTGCGCGTACCGCGCCGGCGGCGATGCAGGAGCTGGCGAGACGCCTCCAGGCGCCGATGCACCTGTACAACTGGCAGCAGGACGATCTGGACAATCCCTACTACGGCTATCTTGCCCTGGCGGACGAATTCATCGTCACCGCCGACAGCATCTCGATGCTGTCCGAGGCCTGCGCCACCGGCAAGCCGGTGCACATGTTCGATCTCGGCACCGGCGCCTCGGCCATGCGCCCGCAGGCGGAGGCCGGTGGCAACGACCTGCGCCTGTCCGCTCTGCTGTATCGCGCGCTCATGCGCTGGGGGCCGCAGCGACTCAGCCGCGATATCACGCTGGTGCACCAGCGGCTGCTGCGCGAGGGCCGTGTGAGCTGGCTGGGCGTGGCGGATCCGGCCGTTGCCGCGCCGGGACCGCAAGACATCGACCGCGCGGTCGCGCGGGTAAAAGCCCTGTTTGACGATGCCGGATGATCCCGTCGTCTGGTTGCTGCACGGTCACAAGGCCGGTGACAACAGCCAGGTGCTGGCACTGGCCGAGGCACTGTCATGGCCGTATGAGATCAAGCGCCTCGCCTACCGTTCCTGGGAACTGCTGACCAACCGGCTGCTGCAGGTGACACTGGCCGGTACCGACCCGCGGCACAGCAGTCCGCTGGAGCCGCCCTGGCCGGACCTGGTCATCACGGCGGGCCGGCGCAACGAGCCGGTGGCGCGCTGGATCCGCCGGCAGTCGGGCGGGCGCACCCGGCTGGTGCATGTCGGTCGCCCATGGGCGCCGCTCGACTGCTTCGACCTCATTGTGGTGACGCCACAGTATTTCCTGCCCGAGCGCGACAATATCCTGCACGTCGATCTGCCGCTGCACCGCGTCACCCGGGACGGCCTGGATGCGCCCGGCAGGGAATGGGAGTCGCGTTTTGCACAGCTGCCCCACCCGTGGTGGTCGGTGCTGCTGGGCGGCGACAGCGGGCCGTTCGTGTTCACGCCCGACAAGGCCCGGCACCTGGCCGGCTGGCTGAACCGGCAGGTGGCCGCCGAGGGCGGTGCGGTGCTGCTGACCAACAGTGCGCGTACGCCGGCTGATGCCTGGGCCGCGTTCCGGGAGGTGCTGGCGGTGCCGAACACGGCCTGGTCGTGGCGCCGCGATGCCACTGACAACCCGTACCTGGCCTACCTGGCGCTGGCCGACCGGCTGGTGGTGACCGGCGAGAGCATGTCGATGCTGGCCGAGGCCAGCGCCAGCGGCGCGCCACTGTATATCTATGACCTCTCCGACTGCCCCGCCCCCTCGCATGGCGCGGCGCCCTGCCTGCCGTGGTGGCGCCGTGGGCATGTGCTGCGCTGGAAGCCCTTCAGTCATCACCTTGCCATGCACCTGGCGCCGCGGCGTCTGCGGCGTGACGTGACGCGTATCCAGGAGCGGCTGGTTGCCAGTGGCCGTGCGTCATGGATCGGGGGCGGGGCTGCAGCGGCGCAACAGGTCCTGCCATCGACCGGGTGTGGACAGGCTGCGGCAAGGGTTCGGGCGCTATTTGTATAGCGTTGTCGCCGGCCTGGTTTGCGTCATGAGCTGTGTTTACGGGGGTGGCCGTGTCATCGCGAATCCCACCGTGCCTGCGAAGCCCAAAGGGGACAGATTTATTGAAGCCAAAGGGGACAGATTTATTTGGCGTTTGCCAAATAAATCTGTCCCCTTTGGATGCATTCTGTTTGATGCGTGTGCCGGATGTGTTGTTCTATAATGGCGGCAGTTCAAGCAGGTATGCCACGGATGACATTATCGGCACTACAGCATGCACAGGCTCCACGGACGACGTTATCGGTACTGCAGCATGCCCGGGCCTGCGCTGTCGCCAGCTCGCCCTATCCCTATATCGTGATACCCGATGCCCTGCCGAAGGAATTGTGCGACCGGCTTGTTGCCGGCTATCCGTCGCTCGCGGAACTCGGAGTCGACACCGGCAGGAACAACGTGCGCTGGAGTTACCCGGCCTGTGAGGCGTGCAACAATCCCGCCATCGACCCGGACTGGCGCGATGTCATTGATTACCATGTCTCCCGGGCATTCTATGACGAGTTCCTCGATCTGTTCGCCGCTGACATCGTGAAACGGTATCCCGCAGTATTCCCCGACGAGGACGCGCTGCGCGGCCTGCGGCTGGGCCTGCGGGAGGCCGACAGCTTTGACCGGGCCGATATCCTGCTGGATGCCCAGATTTGCGGTAACACCCCGGCAATGCATGCCCGTTCGGTGAAGCCCAACCATATCGACTCGCACCGCAAGCTGTTTGCCGGCCTGTTGTACCTGCGGCGCGATGATGACGATTCGACCGGCGGCGATCTCGAGGTGCGCCGCTTCAGGCGGGAATGCTCCGGCAAGGGCAGGGCGAGGTGCTATGACGGTGTCTCATCGACAACCGCTATACCGAACTGGTCGAGCCTGTCAGGTACGAAAAGAACGTGCTGGTTATGTTCGTCAACTCGCTGGAGTCGCTGCACGGCGTGACCGTGCGGCAGCCGATACCGCATCCACGGCTGTTCATGAACCTGGTGGGCGAGGTGGAAACCCCGCTTTTCGATGCACCCAGGAGCTTCGGCACGCACGTGAAGAAACTGCAGCGCCAGGTGAAAAAGCGTCTGGTCAGGCTGACCGGCGGCGAATTCACCGACCCTTACCGGTAAACCTGCCGGTCCCGCCGGGGGTGTCCCGGGTCAGCCCAAAGGGGACAGATTCATTCCACCAAAGAGCCCAAAGGGGACAGATTTAT
>JBFELL010000230.1:0-2954 GCA_041552135.1 Gammaproteobacteria bacterium | reverse complement strand
TGGCCACGGTTACGGTCGCGGCTACGGCTACGGCTACGGCTACCCGTACGGTGGTTATGGCTACCCGTACGGTGGTTATGGCTACCCGTACGGTGGTTATGGCTATGGCGCGCCTTACGGTGCTCCTTACGGTGCCCCTTACGCTGCTCCGGCAGCTCCGGCAGCTCCTGCTGCCCAGGCCCAGTAAGTAACCCTTACTTAGCCAGAAAAGCCGAACGGGGGCGGCCCACCAGGGTCACCCCCGTTTTTTTTTGCCGGCCGGAAATGTAACTCTGGCAGGGTGCCTCGGGGTTGCCTGTGGGCAACCACAGTGGAGAGCCTGAATCCATAGGACAGGGTCTGTTTTATGGATTCCTGTTTTCCGGGGGAGAGCTGACCGGCTGAGCGCAGCTGTGGTCAGACCTGAAATGGTCAAACCTGTTGCGACGAGGTGAAGCAATGAAAAAGGGATTAATGGCATTTTTGCTGATCGCCGCCGGCCTGTTCGGTCAGGCGGTACGGGCCGATGTGCTGGTGCTGGTGCACGGTTACCTGAGCGGTGCACAATCCTGGGATGCCAGTGGCATTACCCGGGTGCTGCAGCGGGCTGGCTGGCGGCATGCCGGTGTCTACGTCACGGGTCCGTCAGGTGCCTACCTGATGCCGGCACCGCTCGGCAAGTCAGACAACACCTACTATACCGTTGACCTGCCATCAGAGGCGCCGGTTATGGTCCAGGTCTTCCAGCTGCGTGAAATGCTGGCTGCCATCAACCGCTCGCATGGCAGTGAAGCCGTCTACATCGTCGGGCATTCCGCCGGCGGGGTCGTTGCACGTGCGGCACTGGTCAATGCCAGTATCGGCAGCGTCAGGGGCTTGATTACCATCGCCAGCCCGCACCTGGGTACCTACCGCGCCGAGCAGGCACTGGATGTCACGGACATCCCGTTCCCGTTGTCGATACTGACCGATGTCTTCGGCGGCGATATCTACGATACGGCCAGGCGTTCACGCAGCCTGTACGTTGACCTTGTACGTCCCCGTCCCGGGACTATGCTGTTCTGGCTGAACAGCCAGCCGCACCCGGACATTCTTTACTTCTCGATTGTGCGCGGGCAGGAGTCTGTGGCGATGGGCGATTTTGTCGTGCCAGGGTACAGCCAGGACATGAACAACGTTCCGGTCCTGCAGGGCCGGTCAATACGCATTTCAATTCCGCGTGAACACGGTCTCGACGTGCTCGACGGTGGCGTGATCGTCAACCTGCTGTCCGGGCTCGGCTGACCCGCCGGGGCAAGCCGTTCAGTTGAGTCCGCGGCTGCGTTTGCGGAGCAGGAAGGTGTACATGTCATCCTCTTCCATGCTAAGCAACAGGGTATTGCCGCTGAGCTCACAGTAGGTACCGAAATCAAGCAGGGTATCGCGGTCTGTGGTCGTGACCATCAGCACATCGCCCGCTTGCATGTCATGCAGGGCGTGCCGGGTCCGCAGGACCGGAACCGGCTCGCTCAGCCCGCGCAGATCCAGTTCCCGGTTTATCAGTGTTTCCATGACATTGTTCCCGTGCCTGCCTTTCCACCCGGACCTTACAGCTGTTGCAGGGCCTCGATGATCAGCCGGGGTTCCATGCGTTTCGTGTAGTCCTTGTCCACATGGGCGGCGCGCACCACTGTATCTGTGTCGATAAGATAGGTTGCCGGCACGGGAAGTTCCCAGCTGTCCTCGCCGTTATATGCCGGTACATCCAGGCCCCACTTGAGATACAGGGGGCGCATGCTTTCATACACGGTAAACAGCAGCCCGTAATCCCGTGTCACCCGGTTGCCGCTGTCGCTGAGGACCTGGAATTCCAGCTGGTGTTTATCCGTTGTGGTCAGGCTGTGGTCAGGTGTCTCGGGCGAGATGCCGATCAGGGTGGCGCCCAGCGACCTGAATTGCGGCAGGTGTTGCTGCAACGCCTGCAGTTCGAGGTTGCAGAACGGACACCAGCCACCACGGTAGAAGCTCAGTATCACGGGCCCGCGCGACAGGGTGTCATAGAGATTGACGGCCTGGCCAGTGGCATTCGGCAGGGTGAAATCCGCTGCCTTGTCACCGGTGTTGATGGCATTGGCGGCGACGTCCGAAGCCTGCAATCTTGCAAAGCTCTCTCCGACCACCTGTTGCTCGTCGTCCGGCAAGCCGCTGATGAAATTCTGCACGGTTGCATCGATGCGCGCGGCGAGCGTGTCTGCGCTGTTGTTCATGGTGTGGTCTCCGTGGTGGTTGATGATGCGAGTCTCAGTGTTTCCTGCCGCAGCTGGAGCGACACCCGGATCTGGACCGTGTCGCTGGTGCCGATCATGGGGGACGGGATGCCGAAGTCGGCGCGGCTGATGCTGGCGACGGCCTGGTAGCCAGCCGTCGGAGATGAATCCCCTGGCGCCCGTTGCCCGGGTTCTATCCGGAAGCTGACCTGGCGGGATTTGCCGTTCATGTTCAGCTTGCCGGTGATCATCCCGGGCCCGTCGTTATTGCTGGCAATGTGGCTGCTGGTGAAGGCAATGACCGGGTAGTCCCGGCTGTTCAGCAGGGCGGGGCCGCGGATGATCCCGTCGCGCAGCCTGTTGTTCGTGTTGACGCTGTCGGTCTGTATGCTGAAGGCAATCGACTTCGCCGTACAGGATTCGGAGAACAGCAGCCCTCCCTCTACCTGGTCGAATCGGCCGGATACGCGGAACAGCCCCAGCACATTGACCGAGAAGCCGACCTCGGCGCCGGACAGGTCGAGGACATACTGGCGATCCTGGCTATCGGCGCCTGCAGGCCAGGGCAGTGACAGGGACATCGCCAGCAATAGCGATAGCAGCAAGCGTGTGTTATGTGCCATCTCGTTTCCCCTCTTTGTCTGTTAGTTGACCGGTCGGTTTAGGGTGAGGCCAAAAAAATCAGGCCAGCCTCTACGCTACCACCAGCTGCAGTGCGCGCTTGCCCAG
>JBFELL010000229.1:0-3034 GCA_041552135.1 Gammaproteobacteria bacterium | reverse complement strand
TCCTTGTCCGAGTTGTGCTCCTGGCGCGTCAAGCTGTCGGCCACCACCGAGGTCAGCAGTGCATCGATACAGCCGAGCACACCGAGCACGATCGCGTCGACAAGGATGATCTGCCACTGATCGATACTGAATACGGGCAGCCTGAACTCCGGTAAGCCGGTCGGTATCGCGCCGATCCGGCGTACCTCATCCAGGTCGAGCAACACCAGGGAGACCAGGGTGACGACAACCAGCGCGGCCAGCTGCGCCGGCATGTAACGGGTCAGCCTGGCAGGCATCAGGAACAGGATGGCGAGCGTGGCAGCGGCCAGCAGGGTTTCCCGCGGCTGAATGCCGGCCACCAGCTCGGGCAGATTCTGCAGGACACCGATGACCCCGCCGGCCGGCACGGGCTCGCCTAGCGAGGGGGCCAGTTGCAGGATGATCAGGATGATGCCGATGCCGGACATAAAACCCGATACCACGGTATACGGCATCAGGGTGACATACTTGCCGAGACGCAGCACGCCCAGCAGGATCTGGAACAGCCCGGCGAGAATAACGACCGTAAAGGCCATGGCCATGCCATTGGCGGGATCGGAGGCGATCAGCTTGGCGATAACAGCCGTGAAGACCACGGTCATCGGGCCCGTTGGCTCGGACATCAGGCAGGGAGAACCGCCGAACAGCGCGGCAAACAGCCCGACGAGTATCGCACCGTAGAGCCCGGCCTCCGCGCCGGCGCCCGAGGCGACACCAAAGGCCAGCGCCATCGGCAGGGCGATCACGGCGGCCGTGATGCCACCGAACACATCGCCGCGAATATTTCGCAGGTTAATTTCGTTAAACAGTTGCATGCCATCGTGGCCGACCACCGGGACAGATGACCAGCCGGTCCTCACCTCGTCTTTACGCCGGGCTGTTCCAGCCGACGCTGACGCCTGTCAGTCGTCGTCGCCGAGTTCCGGGTCCCAGCCGCGTTCGCGCGCGCGGCGGGTCGCCCAATCATAGAGTTCGGTGTGCTTTTCCAGCAATTCGGGGGGCAGGCGGCTGGGCAGATTACCGTATTCATCCCAACGATTGTTGACCTGATCCATCAATTTCTGCATGCGCTGCAGATCCCAGCCGGCACAGTCCTCGCTCCGGGGAAGCAAGTCGAAAAGCCAGGCATCAAGCACGATGCGCCCGAGCATGGTCATGCCATGCGGGTCCTGGTTGAATCCTTCGTACACCATCTTGCCGTTCATGGCTCTACTCCGCCCATTTACCCAGGTAGGCGTTGATCACGTCGATCACCGCCTGCGCCTTGATCACCAGGCCCAGGTCGATCATTTCCGAGCCCATCACCATGGTGTTGGTGTTGGCCGGAACCGGGGCCGGGACAATGTGATTGGCTTCCTCGCGAAAGAACACGGCGGCGATGACACCGGCGAACAGGAACTTGCGCCCCACGCTGTGACTCGGACGCAGCGGTTCGGGCTGGAACACGAATACGGGGCTGCCGCTCGAGCCCGGATAGACGGCGGCGTCGACAAGAAACTCCGGCCTTCCTTCGAAATCCAGCGCCATCGGCGTGGCCGTGGTCCCGCGGCGCAGGATCGGCATCAGATTGACCTGGTCCCACACGCCACTGGGGTAACCGACGAACAAGATCTCCTCCAGTGCATCCAGCGCGTGCAGCGCAGCGGCATCCGGGGCCAGGCGGCTGTCGATGGCATGGTAGTAGAGTTCCACGCCCTGATCGCGCGCGGCCTGTTCCAGCGGCCGCATGGGAACGATCGCCAGGTCCACCTCGGGATCGGGGTGCATGAACCAGGCATGCGGAAAATCCTCGATGTTGAGCTGAAACCGTTGACCCAGCAGAGGCTTGCCGTTGCGCTTCTGGGTGAACACCAGCCCGCCACGACGCACGCCGTCGACCAGGTGCCGATTGGTCACGACAAAGGTATGGGTGCCGCGGCCGTGGGCATGGCTGACCACGAAGGCGGTGCCTGATCCTTCGCTGCCGTCCTCAAGCTCGGTATCGACCCGGATGGTGTTGAACAGCAGTTTCTTGGTGATGGAATTGATGTCCATAGCTGACTCAACGATCAGTAGTCGTTCCTGGCATTCCGGTTCAGACCCTCGATGGCGCTGGCAGCGGCGCGGGCCGCCTCTTCGGCCTCGGCCTCGTTACCCATCATGGTCAGGCGCCCGAAGTTGCCGAAGGGTTTTACATCCACCAGCGTAACATGCGCGGCCTTCTCCGCCTCGTTGGCGGCATACACGGCATAGCCCGCCGGCTCGACCTCGAGAATGAACATGGTCTTGCCGGGCAGGATCATGGAGCCCTTGCGCAGCTGGCGGTTGATCAGGGTGGTGTGATCCGGCGTCATCCCGCTGATGGTCTCGCTCCAGGCGATGCGACAGGCCATGCGCGTATCCATGGTGGTGTTCAGCTGGCGCAGGATGATGTTGCCAGCCTCCTGCACCTCGCTCTGGTTGCGGTAGTGGATTTCCATCGAGCCGAAGGAGCGCTCCACCACCTGCTCGCCCAGGTGCACATTGGTCTCCTTGAGCGCGATATCGGACAGGCGATGCACCGCCATGCCGGGCGCGACCTCGATCCACACGCAGGCATCGCCCGGTACCGGCAGGAAACCCTGCGATGAAGTCGCCAGATAGGAGGCGAGCTGCGGCTGCAGCGAGTCGATGAAGACGAAAGTGCGTAGCGAAACGTCCATGGGTGGCCTCAGCGGGTCAGTCCCATGTAAAGCATCGGCAGCTTCTCCGGCAGACGTTCAACGTGATCCAGCACGGTGAAATTCTTCGCCCCGAAAATGCGTTGCACGTACTGGTCGGCGTGCGGGTCGAGCGACAGGGCATAGGTAGTGATACCGTCGCGCGTCAGCTCCTCCACCGCGCGCTTGGTGTCATAGCGCAGGTATTGAGGATCGCGTACGTCATTGTCGGCGGGTTCGCCATCGGTGATGATGAACAGGACCTTCTTGTTCTTTGGTTGCTTCTTCAGCATGGAAGCCGCGTGACGCAATGCCGCGCCCATGCGTGTCGAGTA
>JBFELL010000228.1:0-3072 GCA_041552135.1 Gammaproteobacteria bacterium | reverse complement strand
GGTTAATTTTGATAGAAAATCGTTTATCAGTTACATTCTAAAAGACTCGTAGAAGACCCCTAATGCCTGTCCTTCATACTCCACAAAGGCATAGGGGTGTTAATTTGCATCTAAAGCTGACCCGGTATTTGCACCTAATATTGACCCGCTTGAAACGATGCAAGTATGCGTATCCAAGATAAATGCTCTCGGTACAGACGGGTCAGGGGGCAATGCAAATATCTTCCTCAGTCGGATCAAATTTCGGTGCAACCCCACACTGTGCTGGAGGAATGTACTGCGGTGTCGTTCGTACTTCCTTGAAGCAGGTGTGCGAGCCGCCAACCTCCAGGTAGTGCCGGGCTGACGAAGCTTCGTCCTGTGCTCCGCGAATGAAGCGGATAAGGAACTCGCTCAGGGTTGTCGCATGAGAGGCGGCATCGACGAAAGGTGGCCAGCTTCAATTCAGGCTTTCCCCCTCACTCAACCCTCTGCCCCGTATAACCGGGATCTGCCCCCTTGCGATCCGATTTCGATGCTATATTAGCGTCAACCGGGATCTGACTCCATAAGATTATGCCGATTATCCAAAGCGATACGCTTGAGACCAGAGTCCGAGCGTGGAGGGCGATCAGCGTCGGCTGGATCGTCCTGGCCGGCCTGTTGCTCGTTGGTATACAGGTTTGCCCTACAGCCTCGGCGGCGCCCGGGCAGGCGTTGCCGGCGATTGCCGCTGACACTGCGGTTATCATCAGCCCGCGTACGACGCTGGACAGCCTGCTGCGCCTGACTGACACATTCCATGAACTGGTCGGTGAGGATGGCATTACCCGGGAAAACGAGGGGCGGATCAGAAATCTCAACCAGCAGTTCGAGAAGCTGTTCGATCTGCGCGAAGTCCCGCCAAAATATCGCCGCCACATGGCGGCCGAAACCGCGATCTACCTGCGAGAGGGGCTTGCGCGTTATCCCCTGCCGGCGATAGAGGAGGTGCCGGACGAGGATCGGATGGTGGAGCGGATCAGTGAAGGCCGGGCGGCGTTCTACCAGTTGCCCGGTACACCCGCGGTCATCAGAAAGACCGATGCAGGTGTCTACGAGGGCCGTTACCAGTTCTCGGCGGCAACACTGGACGAGGCCAGGAACTGGTATGAGGCATCGGAAGTGCACCCGTACCATGAGGGGCAGGAAACGGTTGACGGGCTGTACGAGGCATACTTTCTGACACCCGGCCCGCTCATTCCCCACGAACTCATTCGCGCCCTGCCTGACTGGATGCAGGCCCAGCTTCTGGACCAGACCGTCTGGCAATGGCTGCTGCTGGTTGTCACTGCCCTGGTGCTGGGCGGGCTTGTCCTGCTGTTGCATGCCATCGTCAAGCGCCTGGCCGCGGAAGACGACCAGTTGCAACGCAACCTGGTCTTCATATTGTGGCCAGTCGGCGTGATTTACCTTGTGATAGCTGCCCGTTCCTTCCTCGACCGGCAGGTCATGCTGTCCGGCGAGATCCTGCAGGATGTCCTGTTTGCCGCCAAACTCATCATGCTGACCGCCACCGTGTACCTGGTTATCCGGGCCGGCAACGTCCTGACGGAGATTGTTATTGCCACCCGGCAATTCGAGTCGCGGCGCATCGAGCAGCAACTCGTCCGGCTGGGTATTCGCATGCTTATTATCCTGATCGCAGTTGTTATTGTGCTCGAGGGCATGCAGCAGATCGGCTTCTCGCTGGCCACCCTGGTTGCGGGGGCGGGCGTCACCGGCCTGGCTATCGCCCTGGCGGCGCAGGACACCCTGAAGAATGTCTTCGGCGGCCTGCTGCTGGCACTGGACCGGCCGTTCGAGGTGGGCCAGCGCGTGCGGATGAAGGGCTACGAGGGCTTTATCCAGGAGGTCGGCCTGCGCTCGACCCGGGTGCGCACCCTGAACGGCCACCAGGTCATCATCCCCAACGAGGAAGCCGCCAGAGTGGAGGTCGAGAACATCGGCCGCCGACCCTTTATCCGGCGTGACCTGAATATCACGATCACCTATGACACTCCACCGGAGAAGATTGCCCGTGCCGTGGAGATCCTGCACGAGATACTGGCCGTGCCGGAGGCCGCATCAGGCGAGGAGGCTTCCCGTGCCGACGGGGGCCGGGTACCGCACCCCAACGAGGCCATCAATCAGCCGGGCCATCCGCCCCGCGTGTTCTTCAATGACCTGAATGCGGACTCGCTGAACCTGCTGGTCGTTTACTGGTTTCACCCGCCCGAGCAATGGCCGAGCGTGGAATTTGCCCACCGGATCAATATGCAGATCATGCGGCATTTCAATGCCGAGGGCATCGATTTCGCCTTCCCGTCACAAACCATGTACCTGGCCGGCGACAGCAAGCGACCGGTCAACCTGGGCCGCCAGCCGGCACCTGCCGTTGACATGACATCACCGGGCGGTACCACCGCGCGGACGGATGCACGCACGGGCATGCCGGGCGGCGCGGAAATCGAGGAAACGACGCTGCACAGTGATGACGGGGATGACACCGGCGATGCGACAAACTAGCATAGCCGTGCCGGCTGTGTTCTGCGCTGTATACTTCCCCTGTGATGACGATGTGATACGGAGATGCCTGATATGTGGAAACTGCTGCCTGTCTGCCTGCTGGTCTCATGTGCAATGAACGATCCGCAATCCTCAGCCAGTGGCGGCAATCAGGCCGGGCAGGGCCGTATCGTCGGACAAGTCGACTTGCGGGTAACACCCGCCGGGCAGTTCGGTAGCGATCAGACGGCAAGAGTCACCTTCGAGCAGCAGGGCATGCGGGGCTGGCTGGATGAAACCGGCGCCTGGCATATTCGCCGGGAGATCCGGCACGGCCGCCTGCGGTGTGCGACCTACGAGACGGGTATCCAGCTCGGCAGGGGCAGCCCGGCCTGTACCAATGTCGACTGGAAGACAGGCGTTGACTATGCCACCCGGCTCAGGCACTGCAACAGTGCAACGCGTTTGCATGAGGGAGGCGGCAGGTTTGCCGTCACGGGAAATGTCCTGGAAGGGGTGACCTGCGTGCGGGTCGTTGTGCGTTGCGAGGGGGGCTGCTGATTACAT
>JBFELL010000227.1:0-3095 GCA_041552135.1 Gammaproteobacteria bacterium | reverse complement strand
GTTTTTCAAGCCTGCCTATCACGGTTCAGGTTAGGGCCTGCTCCCGTGATCCTGGTGAGAAATGCGGGTTAGCGGCAGGTTGGTAGGCTGGATTGGTGTATTGCCGGTGTTGCGGGTAACGCGCCCCGCCGTGCCCGCGGTCACGCTGAGTGACCATTCGATCGTCTGGAAATCGGGCGGTGCCGTCCAGCGGAACACCTTGTGTACTGCTGCGCCCGGTGCAGGGCTGGCGCCGTTGCCCGTGAACAGGCCGTTATCGCTGCCGCTGAGGGTGACGAGCACGGTGCCAATACCTTGGCGTCAGGGGGGTTCAGTATGCGAACGATCAGATTGCCGCTTGGGTCGACTGCAGTCGGAACCCGTAGGTTGTCGATTGTGATATCAGACAGATCGGCCGCTCCGGTGCAGGCCACCCCGGGTACCTCGCTGCCAATGGCAACTTCGGTGCCTCCTGCCGGATAGGTATCACCGTGCCAGAGGCACAGACAGCGCCGACTCCGTCGTCATTGGCCGGGTTCACCGACAGTCGCCGTCGCTGGCCGGAGCAGTCCGGTCTGGCAGGCTGGGTGAAGGGGCGTTACCGGCCGGTCGGCCGGGTATTACACCGAATGCGGATTCAGCGCCGGCAGGACATTCCTGCTGCGCCGGGTACGCGAGCGGCGGCGGCGGAACAGGTGCGGGCGCAGGTGCTGCTGGAAGTCACGCTTCCAGACGACAAAATCCAGTGATTGGCCACCGTACATGGCGCTGTCCAGCGACTGTGCCAGGGCGCGTACCCCGTCCGCCTCTACCTTCGGATTCAGTTCGATAATCCGTTCGGCTATTGCCGGCAGCGGTGTGTGTGTGGAGATGTCGAGGTGCTGGCAGGCGCGCTGTTTGAACTCCGAACACCATTCCCTGGGGTCATCCTCCTGCTCCACGCAGCGCGTACACATCCACAACCTGATGCTCTTCGGCATCATGAGTGCCAGTCCCATACGGAGTTTCTGCAGCGGTCCGGCAAGGGAGAGTTTTGCTGTCACGACTTGGGCCGAGTGCGTGGCCAGCTGTTTGCCGGTTGACAGCCAGGCCCGGCTGCGGCGCATGGCCGTGCGGAGTAGCGGGCGGGTGCGGGCAAAAGCGCCCAGCCAGTAGCCGGCAATCAGACCCAGGGTGATGAATATCGGTGCCCAGAACAATCCGGAAAACCGGTCCTGCCCGGCGGTTGCCGTCGAGCTGGCGCCATTGCCTGCGGCCAGCGCCGCTTCGGCTGCGCCCGGCAGGGATGCCGTTCTCGCGGTGCCGGAGTCCACATCCCACCATGCCACGCTGATGGCGGGCAGGCGGATCCAGCCGTCGTGCAGGGGAATGAGGGTGTAGGTTTCCTTGCGACTGCCGGTCAGCTGCTTGCCGTCGCGCGAAATGCCGCTGCTGGTGGTGGTCGAGTCGCGGTAGGCCCGGAAATCGTTGCTCTTGAGCAGGCCCTGCAGCGAGGGCAGTTGCTCGCCGGTGGCGCCCCTGGCCTTGAGCTCCAGGGTCAGGGTGACGGGCACGCCTTCCTTTGCCGGTGTGTTCTTCGACAGGTGGGACCGCAGTTGCAGGTCATGTAACGGCAGCCAGGGTGTCACCGAAGACTCTGCAGCGAGTATTTCCAGTCTCAGCGGCGCATCCGCAGCGATGCTGAAACGGCCGCCGGACGCCGGCGCGGCACGTCCCCCGTTCCATTGCCGGCTGGCAACAGGTGTGCCGGTGAAACGTATGGGCGGGACACGGATCTCGCCGGACCTCAGGGGGGTCAGCTTGAAATGATAGGCATTGACGATCTCCTGGCCACCACTGCGGCCCTTGAGGCGCGTACTGGCAACCGGTCCGTCCAGCTGTTCCAGTATTGCCCCGTCGATCTTGGGTATGACCGGATCCAGCGTCTTCAGATTTCCGTCGCTGACCACGCGCACGGTATATACGACGTTCTGTTGTTCGTAAAACACCGTTCCATCGGTTTCCACTTCTACCACCGGGTCGCCAGATGTGGCCTGGCCCGCCGTGCCCATGGAGGGCAGCTGTGCAGAATACCAGCCGGTTCCCGGTGCAGAGCCGAGATAAGGCACGTTCTGGACAGGGGTATTTTGCATCGGTGGTGGCGGTGGCGGGTCGTATTTCACACCCGGCTGATAGGCGCCGATATTGCCCCAGGGGCGGTTAGTGGTGATGCGCGGATCTTTCTTGGAAGAGTTGCCGGTGCTGAAGGAGAAGCCGGCGGCGACCTGGGTTACGCTGGATATGAAGCCGGCAAGCAAACAGAGGATACATAAGCGTGATGTGCGTGTTCGACTCAAGTGACTGTCCCCTATCTCTTTTTATGCCTGGTTAGCCGGTATGCCTGGCACCTTGGCAGGCCGTGTGCTGCGGGTTTCGCCCGGGTGCCGTTGTTCTTACCATGGCCGGGTTTCCATCAACCGGCGGCCTCTGCGCTGCATTTCCAGCTGCTCCTCGATCATGAACTGGTTGCGCATCAGGTAGGCGGGATCGCCCTCGATGCGCTCCAGCCACTGTTCCATCATGATCATGGAAACACCGGTCCCCGGTATACCATCCTCGGCCGGGATTTCACCCGCCGGGAGTTCCTGGTCCTCGCCCGGGGCGCTGCCAAGCTGGTCAAACTGGTCCACGGCCTGGCTGGCAGCAGTCTCTTCCTCAGAGATGTCATCGGGGATACCGCCCGGACTGGATGGCTGGTCTGCCGAAGTGCCGGCTTCCTGCTGCTCCCGGTCCTGATCGCCGCCGTCAGCCTCGCCGGTTTCCTCGGCCTGGGATCCCTGATCAGTGTTATCTATGGGCAGATTACCATCTTTTTCACCCTCTTGCCCGCCTGACTCGTCATCTTCCTGTTTTTCCTGCCGATCTCCCGGTTTTTTCTCGGATTCTTCCTCGCCGCCCGCAGCATCCTCAAGTGGCTCCTCTTCGCCGCTCTCGGCATCCTCATCCTCCTCACCCCGGGTCCCCTCGGATTCCTGCTCCTGCTCCTCTTCACCGGATGACTCCTCGGACTCCTGCTGCTGGCTGCCGGACTCCTCGGATTCCTGCTCCTCTTCACCGGAGGACTCCTCGGACTCCTG
>JBFELL010000226.1:0-3140 GCA_041552135.1 Gammaproteobacteria bacterium | reverse complement strand
GGGCTGGAGGTTGAGGCCTGGGATATTGCCGATGTGCCTATTGCGGCCTTGCAAGCCATGACATCTGAACGGCAGTTGCCCATCAGGGCGCAGGTGCGGGATGTCGAGGCATATTTAAATGGGGTCAGAGCACAGTTACTGCTTATATTAGTGAAAAATGTGCTCTGACCCCTGTTTATACTGTTTATAAAAACCACAGTCGAGGAACCTTCACATGGACAAGATTGCCATTGCCACCTTCTCTGACCTGGAAACGCTGCAACCCGCCTATGCCCTGGTCGCTGATGTCGATCTGGTACTAATTCGCCTGGAGGAAGAAGAAGCAGTTTCTGTGTTGTATGGCCGCTGCCTGCACCGTGGCGCGTTGATGGCAGATGGTCATATAGAAGGTAACAATCTGATCTGCGGCGTGCACAACTGGGATTACTGTTATAGATCCGGCGTGAGTTCCTACAATCCCTCGGAACGCCTGAACCGCTTCAGTGCCTGGGTGGAGGATGGCAAGGTCTGGGTCGACAAGGATGAGATCCGGGCCTGGGCCGTGGATAACCCACAGCCCTATGACCGGGATGCCTACCAGGGGTTGTACAAGGATATCCACGGCGGGCCGGAAGAGCCGCATACCGGCTATATCCAGCATCTGGCTGAACACGGCCTGTCCGAGGTCGGGCACCATGGCCGGGTCAGTGCCATGGGTGTGCCCGGGGACACCTTGCCGAAGTGGGAACAGATCCAGCTGCTGACAGCCCAGCTGCACAAGGTCCCCTTGCTGGACGTGGCCCCCGTCGGTACCGAGGTCGTCCTCGGCCCGGGTGCCGCCAGGCCGCTGGTGCTGGATCGTCCGCTGTTCGTCTCGGACATGAGCTTCGGTGCGCTGTCCGAGGAGGCCAAGGTGAGTCTCGCCATGGGCGCCGAGCTGGCCGGCACCGGCATCTGCTCCGGGGAGGGCGGTATGCTGCCCGAGGAGCAGGGCGCCAATTCGCGCTATCTCTACGAACTGGCCTCCGCCCGTTTCGGCTATTCCATGGACAAGATCAGGAAGTGCCAGGCCTTTCATTTTAAATGTGGCCAGGGTGCCAAGACCGGCACAGGCGGCCATCTGCCGGGTGACAAGGTCAAGGGCAAGATCGCCGAGGTGCGGGGACTCTTGGACGGCGAGGCCGCAATTTCGCCACCGCGTTTTCCCGACTGGGAGACGGTCGATGACTACCGGCGCTTTGCAGCAGAAGTCCGTGAAGCGACCGGCGGCATTCCGGTTGGCGTGAAGCTCTCCGCCCAGCACATCGAACGGGATATCGAGGCGGCATTGCAAATCGGTGTCGACTACATCATTCTCGATGGCCGCGGCGGCGGTACCGGTGCGGCTCCGCTGATCTTCCGCGATAACATCTCGGTGCCCACCATCCCGGCCCTGGCCCGTGCCCGCCGCTATCTCGATGCCAAAGGGTGCCGCGATGTGACACTGGTAATTACCGGCGGACTGCGATTGCCAGCCGATTTCATCAAGGCCCTGGCGCTGGGTGCCGATGCCATTGCGGTATCGAACTCGGCTATCCAGGCAATCGGTTGCCTGGGGATGCGGGCCTGCCACACCAACAACTGCCCCGTGGGTATTGCCACCCAGAAGCCCCATCTGCGCCAGCGCCTGAAAGTCGCGAAGGGTGCTGAGCAATTCAACAACTTCTTCCGCGCTTCGACCGAGCTGATGCAGGTGATGGCCCGGGCCTGCGGCCATGATCACCTGAACAGGTTCTGTATCGATGATCTGACCACCTGGGACCGGGAGATGGCGCATCTGACCGGTATCGCCTACGGTGGCGTGTCGCTCGACTGACGCCTCGATTGCGCCCTTGAGGATTCATGCCATGTCACAACAACAACCGCCCCTTCGCCTGTCTGACTGGAAACCGACCCGCGATACGCTCCACCAGTATGCGAGAATCCTCGGCAGGCTGCGTGGCCGGTATATGCCAAAATCCAAACACTGGTGGCACATTACGCTCGGTGTATCCGCCCGTGGGCTTACCACGACACCGTTTCCGATCAACGGCCAGAACCTGGAACTTACGCTGGATCTGATAACTCATCAGTTGGCAATTACCAGCAGCGATGGCTGGGATGCCACATGGCCACTGGCCGGGCAAAATGCGGCCGGGTTGTGCAACCGGATCAATGCCACACTGGCGGCAGCCGGCATCGGGCTGGAGCAGGACCTGCTGGCTGCCTTTGATGATGAAGCGGACCGGCCCTGGGATATCGCGGCAATCGCCCGCTACCGTCAGGCCATCAACCGGGTAGATGCCACCTTCAAGACCTTCAAGGGTGAGCTGCGCGAGGAAACCAGTCCTGTGCAGCTATTCCCACACCATCTGGATCTGGCAATGAACTGGTTCTCCGGTCGTTTGGTTCCAGGTGTCGATCCAGCCGACGAAGAGCGCGCTGACGAGCAGATGAACTTCGGTTTTGTCACCGGCGATGGTTCGATACCGGATGCGTATTTTTATGTGACAGCCTATCCGCCGCCGGACATGTGGACGGATCTGGCATTGCCCGAAGGCGCCTACTGGCATACCGAAGGGTGGACAGGTGCTGTGCTGCCTTATGCCGCCTTGTTATCAGATTCAGACCCTGAGGAGCGTCTTTTGAATTTTCTGCGAATGCTGCAGGGCCATGGTTCGCGGCTGATGTTGCAGGGCGAGTAACAACAACCCTGGGATTAAAGGGGGTCAGAGCACAGTTAATGCTTATATTAGGAAAAAACCGGTCATGCCCCCTTTTTTTCGGGTACAGAAAGTAGACAAGCATGCTTGTGACGTTCACCTGCAAGGCCTACGCGGATATCACCCTGTTCGGCAACGTGGCGGTCAGCCTGCTCAGGCTCATGGGGCACAGCGGGACGGTGCCCGGTGCGCTGCTGGCGACCGAGGTGCCGCAGGCGCTCGAACGCCCCAGGGCCGGCATTGCGGCGCACGGGGACACGCCGGCGCCTGCCGGTGATGGGGACAGTGACCATGAGGAGGACGAGCCCGTCGTCAGGCTGTCGCAGCGTGCCCTGCCGCTGATCGAGCTGCTCGAGGCCGCGGTGAAGGACGAGTGCGACGTGATGTGGGACCGGTGAGGTTCGCCAGTAATTAAATGGG
>JBFELL010000225.1:0-3169 GCA_041552135.1 Gammaproteobacteria bacterium | reverse complement strand
CACCATGCAACTGCTCGGTGTGGAGGACAGGTTGCACCCGGCACTGTTCGAGGCACTTCACGAAAAGAAACAGAAAATCAACGACGAGGCCGCTTTGCAGGACTTCTTTGTCAACCATGGGGTCTCCGCAGAGGATTTCCGGAAAACCTTTGACTCGTTCGCGGTGTCGGTAAGGCTGAACAATGCCAAGGCCATGACGCGGCGGTATGCCATTACCGGCGTGCCTGCAATCATCGTCAACGGCAAGTTCAGTACCGGCGCACGTCAGGCCAGTAGCAATGCCAACATCATCAAGGTTGTCGATTACCTGGTTGCCCGGGAGCGCGATGGCATGGCGCCGGTCGCAAAATCGGCGCAACCCTGAGGCGCATGCGGTTCCCTGCAACGTGCTGACCGACGTTCACCCGTGAAGGCAGCCGTTCTGTTCATCCGTTGTCTGGAGAACGAGGGCGTCGATTACATCTTTGGCATCCCGGGCGAGGAAAACCTCGATGTCATGGATGCCCTGCTGGATTCTCCCATTCGCTTCATCACGGTACGGCACGAACAGGGTGCCGCCTTCATGGCCGACGTCTACGGACGCCTGACCGGGCGGGCGGGTGTCTGCCTGGCGACCCTCGGTCCCGGCGCCACCAACCTCATTACCGGCGTCGCGGATGCCAACCTCGACCATGCACCCGTGGTGGCGATTGCCGGCCAGGCCGGCACCACGCGCCTGCACAAGGAATCCCACCAGGTGCTCGACCTGGGGAAGCTGTTCTCGCCGGTCACCAAGTACGCCGCCAGCCTGCTGGAGCCGGAGATTGTGCCGGAGGTCGTGCGCAAGGCCTTCAAGCTGTCGCAGATGGAGAAAACCGGCGCCACATTCATCGAGTTTCCGGAAAACATCGCCGCGATGGACGTGGAGGAGGAGATGCTGCCGGTGGTGCAGCCGCCCGACCCGGAGCCACCGGCCGAAAAGGTGGCCGAGGCCGCCGCGCTGATCGGTACCGCAGAGCACCCCATCATCCTTGCCGGCAACGGCGTGGTGCGCTCCCGTGCCTGGCGGCAGCTGGCGGATTTTGCCGAGCGCCTGAACATACCGGTGGCCAACACCTTCATGGCGAAGGGCGTCATCCCGTTCCGGCATCCCTGTGCGCTCGGCAGCGCCGGCCTGCAGGCGAACGATTACGTCAGCATCGGCTTCAACAGGGCAGATGTCATCATCTGTGTGGGTTATGACCTGGTCGAGTATCATCCGTACCTGTGGCACCCGACGCGTGACCGCGTCATCATTCACATCGACCGGTCGCCTGCCGAGACCGATGCCTGCTACCCGGTCAGGGTCGGGGTCACGGGTGACCTGAAGCACAGCCTGATGCGCATTGCCGACCTTGCGACGCCGCACGACGGGCACCACATGCGCCCGCTGCGCCAGGCGCTGATCGCGGAGATGGACCGGCACCGCGATGATATGGAGTATCCCGTCAAGCCGCAGAAGATCATCTGGGACCTGCGAACGGCGCTGGGCATGAATGACATCGTCATTTGCGACGTCGGCGCGCACAAGATGTGGATGGCACGCATGTTTCGCTGCGAACAGCCGAACACCTGCCTGATTTCCAACGGCTTTGCCAGCATGGGCATTGCCGTGCCCGGTGCGATTGCCGCGAAGCTGGTCCACCCGGATCGCAACATCGTCGCCGTGACCGGTGATGCCGGCTTCCTGATGAACTCGCAGGAGATCGAGACGGCCATGCGCTGCAGGCTGCCGATTGTTATCCTGATATGGAACGACAGTGGCTATGGCCTGATAGAATGGAAGCAGATGAACGAATTCGGGCGCGAGTCGCACGTACACTTCAGCAATCCGGATTTTGTGAAATACGCCGCGGCGTTTGGCTGCCGGGGTTACCGGGTCGAACGCACGCAGGACCTGCCTGCTATTCTTGAGGAGGCCCTGTCGAACGACACGGTGAGTATTATCGACTGTCCGGTGGACTACCGGGAGAACATCAAGTTGACTGAGCAGATGGGTAACCTGGTATGCCCGACATGAGTACAGCCACCAGGAAACGAACAGGTACGGATACAGCTGCCGCGGGCGCAGGCAAGCATGCGGGACAACGCATACGCCTGCTTAGCTACAACGTGCAGGCCGGCATCAGCACTGCCAGGTACCGGCATTACGTCACACACAGCTGGAAGCACGTACTGCCGCACCCGCAGCGCTTCAGTAACCTCGACCGGGTTGCGCGGCTGGTGAGTGATTACGACCTTATCGGCCTGCAGGAGGTCGATGCCGGCAGCCTGCGCAGCGGTTATGTGAACCTGACGCAGTACATCGGCGAACGCGCCGGGCTGCCGTTCTGGTATGACCAGACCAACCGCCGCATCGGGCGCATCGCCCGGCACAGCACCGGCATGCTCAGCCGCTTCGAGCCAAGCGAGATCGTCGAGCATCGCCTGCCGGGTCGCATTCCGGGTCGCGGCGCGATGTTCATCCGCTACGGCAACAAAAAGGATTCTCTGGTAGTGCTGATCCTGCACCTGGCGCTGAGCCAGCGTGCCCGCATGCGACAGCTCGATTATGTCAGCGAGATCGTCAACGAGTACCGGCACGTGATCCTCATGGGCGACCTGAACTGCCGTTCCAACAGTGCCGAGATGGACTTCCTGATCAACCGCACCCTGATGAGCGAACCGATCCACGACCTGCACACCTTCCCCAGCTGGCGCCCGCAGCACAATATCGACCATATCCTGGTGACACCCACCCTGCAGGTCGACAACGTCAGGGTGCTGAACTACTCCCTCTCCGACCACCTGCCGGTGTCGATGGAGATCACCCTGCCCGTGTCCCTGCATCTGCCGTCCTGATGTGGCGGGGTCAACAGGGTATTGCCATGGTGTGCAGGAGCGGCTTCAGCCGCGATTGTATTCACAGTCCCGCAGGCCATCGCGGCTGAAGCCGCTCCAACAGGCAACGTGCATTCCATATCACTGCTGTCCCGTTAACCTTGTCTGGATTGTTTGCAACATGCTGCATGAACACCGTTATACAAACCATCCTGACCCGCAGGACATGAACAGGGGTCACTGCATGATGAACAGGGCGTTCCTTCTCCCTGCGGGAGAAGGGCAGGATGAGGGGATGTAAAATCAGACAGTTGGCGTTTATTTATCCCCT
>JBFELL010000224.1:0-3217 GCA_041552135.1 Gammaproteobacteria bacterium | reverse complement strand
TCAGCATCATCCTCCACCAGCAACACGGAGCACGATTCACCGGACGTGTAAAAACGCGCCAGCGCCTTGTGCAGCAACTCCCGGTCCACCGGCTTGGTCAGGTAATCGGTCGCCCCCAGTGAATAACCCCGGGTCTTGTCGTCAACCATGGTCAGCATCACCACCGGTATCTCGCACAGCCCGGGGTCGGCCTTCAGCGCACGCAGCACCGACCAGCCGTCCATATCCGGCATCATCACGTCCAGGGTGATGGCAACGGGCCGGATCTCGTGTGCCAGGCGCAGGCCTTCCTCGCCGCTGCCGGCGGTCACCGCCGTGAAGCCGTCCTTTTCCAGGAAACGCCGGATGATATCGCTGGCCTCAGGATCGTCGTCGATGACCAGTATGGTATGGCCCCTGCCCGCTGCCCGGATCGCCTCGAGTTCGGCTTTGGTTTTCACCGGTGCCGCCTCGGCGGGGACTTGCCGCGGGGTGGTTCCGGGAAGTATGACAGGCAGGCCTATGGTAAAGGTGGAACCCTCGCCCGGCTGGCTCTGCAGGATGATGTCGCCTCCCAGCAACTGGCAGAAGCGCCGGGTAATGGCCAACCCCAGCCCGGTTCCACCGTAGTTGCGTGTGGTGGAACTGTCCGCCTGGGAGAACTCGTCAAAGACATGCTCGAGCTTGTCAGCAGAAATGCCGATGCCGGTGTCACTGACCTCGAGGACCAGCCAGTCACCCCCGTCCCGGTGTTCACGCCGGACCCGCAGGGTTACGCAACCCTCGCGGGTGAACTTGGCGGCATTGGAGAGCAGGTTGAACAGTGTCTGGCGCAGCTTGGTGAGGTCCTGGTGCACGTAACCCAGGCCCTCGCCGCGCTCGATGATGAGCCGGTTGTTGTTCCTGCTCATGAGCGGCTGGGCGGTGGCGGCCACATCATCGACCAGCGTGCCGACATCGATGTCCTCGGCATAGGCCTCCATGCGCCCCGCCTCGATCTTCGATAGATCCAGCACATCATTGATCAGCGCCAGCAAGTGGGTTCCCGCCTGGTTGATCTTTTTCAGGTCCGGGATGAAGTCTTCATGCCCCAGATCCTCCGCCTCTTCCATCAGCATCTCGCTGTAACCGAGAATCGCATTCATGGGCGTGCGCAATTCATGACTCATGTTCGCCAGAAACGCGCTCTTCGCCTGGTTGGCTTCTTCCGCGGCCAGCCGGGCAGTATGAATTTCCTTCTCCGCCTGCTTGCGTTCGCTGATATCACGAATACCACCGACATAGATGTGGCCACCGGGGGTAAATGCCTCGCTGATATCGAGATCGATAGGGAATGTACTGCCGTCCTTGCGTTGCCCGGTTTCTTCACGCCGATTGCCGATGATGCGTGCCTCACCGGTCTCGCGGTAATGGCGCAGATAACCGTCATGCCGGCTGCGATTGGGTTCCGGCATCAGCATACTGACGTTGTGCCCGATCACCTCTTGCTTTGCATAACCGAACAGCTGTTCAGCGGCCGGATTGAAGGATTTGACAATCCCCGCTTCGTCGATGGTGATCAAACCGACCACGGTGGCATTCATGATGGCACTGATCTCCTCGCGGCTTTTCCGCAAGGTGGCTTCCGACTGCTTCAGTTCAGCCGTGCGTTCATCGACCCTCAGTTCCATCTCGTCACGTGCGCGGCTCAGTACCCGATTGGCGCGTTGCCCGACGATCAGCATCAGCAGGGTCCCGGCAACGGACAACAGCAGGGTCACAGCCAGGATCGTGAATACGGTGTTGCGGATACTGTAAAAGGTGGCCAGGGCCTCGTCCACGTCGATCTCGGAGGCCACGCCCATCCCCATCCCCTCGTGCCAGGTCCAGGCACCGAATACCGGCACACCACGGTAATCCCGGTAACCGTCGGTATTGTGCAGCACGGTTTGTTCGTGCGTGAGCACACCCTCGCGGCTGTCCGCCATACGGATCGCGCTGGCGGCCATCAGCGTCAGGGGTAGCCCGGACCGTGGGTCCGCCGGTTGGTAGCCCTCGTTCAGATTGCCTCCCGGGTCTCTGATCCCGACCCTGAGGATTTCCGACTCATCCTTGCCGATCAGTCCGATCTCCTGTAGTTCCCGGTGAAACCGGCTGGCTGACAGTAACTGCCCCTGCCTGTTGAAGGCATAGCTGTCGCCACTATCCCCCACCCGGGAGAACTGCAGAACCCGGGAGAATTCCCCGCCCGGATCGATGCGCAGTGCCAGTGCGGCAATCACCTCCCCATCGCCAGTCTGTACCGGGGCGACAAAGAACATCGTGGCAGCGGTCGCCCCGGAAGGGGCCTGCAGGGACACGTCGGATACAATCGACGGGACAAATACCGCTTCACCCCGGAACACCCTCGGCAACAGGTCCGGCATCGACCCGGCAATCAGGTTGCGCTCACCCAGGTTGGAATCGCGCATGGAGCCGACATTGATGTATTCGGGGCTGATAATGAAAAACCCGAGATGATCGAACAGGTCAAGGCTGTCATCACTGAAAAATGCGCGTGCCTGTTGCAGCGGGCGCGAGGCCAGCAGGGCATCGCGTTGCGGCGGCAGTGCCAGCAGCGCCTGCGTTATCTCGACCAGACGGGGATGGCGTCCGAGCTGCCGGACAGAACCCTGTCGCTGCGCGGCCCAGAAATTGAGCCGCTGGATCGTGGTACTCAGGCTGTTTTCAAGATTGGCTCCTGCATCATGGCGTATCCTGCCCTCGATCCTCTCCACGGCCAGCCAGCCGAGAAACAGCACCAGGACAACGAACACACTCAGCGACACCAGGACACTGGCATGAAACCGGGCCGAGCCGATACGCGAGGCCAGTCGTTCGCCGGAGACGAATCGCATCAGCAGCCAGGCCACGACCACCAGCAGCAGGAAAACGGCCAGCACGGTCCAGACCAGCCAGGTGGCCCACTCCGGGCCGGTGCCGGACTCGCCGGGCAGCTGCGTCTCGAGGGCGGTCCAGCGGCCCTGTACCGAGCGGATCTCGTCCCTGGTGAGGCTGGCGAGGGCCTTGTTGAGAAGCCCGACCAGTTCCGGCCAGTCGGAACGCACGCCGAATCCCAGCCGGATCAGTTCGAAACCGGAATCCGCGGCAATTTTCAGGTTGATCAGGCTGTTTTCCGATATCAGGTAACTGGCCACGGCAAGGTTCTCCACCATGGCATCGACCTGACCGGAGGCTACCGCGCGCAAACCGTCAAGAG
>JBFELL010000223.1:0-3241 GCA_041552135.1 Gammaproteobacteria bacterium | reverse complement strand
GTCTACGGATCTCCTGTCGGATCTGTGAATACTCCACCGGCTAAAGCCGGTGGCTTCGGGTTACGGCTGAAAGCCGGATGGATCGGCCATCCGGCCGATTACGCCCCCTCCCCCACCGGGGGAGGGCCGGGGAGAGGGGATCCAATACACACTGACTCTACCTGATTCAGGTCCCCTCATCCTGGCCTTCTCGGCAATTGCTCCATGCATGGCCCTACCTCCTGCATCCATGCAGTCGTCCCGCAGGGAGAAGGCATGCAACTTTCCACAGCCAGGATAAATAGCGCTGTATAGCCTTTCCATACATTAGATCCGCCGCCCGAAGGCGGGGGGTTTACGGATCTCCTGTCGGGGACGCTAAACGGGGCAGGACCGCATTCATTCATGACTGGATAGTGACCGGTGTTGGCCAGAATGATGCGTGTCTGACATATCAGCGACATGCGCAAGTATTCCCACCCCGGGCACCCGGGCTGCCTGATGAATGTTGTGACTCCAGTTTTGAGGCGCAGTACACATGAAAGAACTACCCAGCCGGGGCATTAACATCTAGACTTGTAATATCCCCATAGCACCTGCAGGAATCCCCTATGACCGGCGCAGGCAAGACAATAAAGCAGCGGCTCAGGAGTCTCGAGCTGCACCTCCGGCAGGAAAACCCGGTACTGGTAACTGCCGTGCAGAGCTACCGGCATCTCGATCAGGTAGGGCGGACCCTGGGACTGCTGGAGTCCGAACAGTCCTATGCCACCCAGATCTCATGGTGGCCGATGATCTCGGTACTCGGCACCTTCTCTGCCGGCAAATCCACCTTCATCAACCACTACCTCGACTACCGGCTGCAGGCCACCGGCAACCAGGCAGTGGACGACAAGTTCACCGTCATGTGCTTTGCCAGCGAGGGCGAGCCGCATACCCTGCCGGGCAGTGCCCTGGACGCCGACCCGCGCTTCCCGTTCTACCGCATCAGCAACGAGCTGGAGAAGGTCGCAACGGGCGAGGGGCGCCGGGTTGACGCCTACCTGCAGCTCAAGACCTGTCCAAGCGAGAAACTGCGCGGCCTGATCTTCATTGACTCCCCGGGTTTCGATGCCGACTCGCAACGTAACGCGACGCTGCGACTGACCGACCATATCGTCGACCTGTCAGACCTGGTGCTGGTGTTTTTCGACGCCAGGCACCCGGAACCCGGCGCCATGCGGGACACCCTGTCGCACCTGGTGGGCAACACCATCCACCGGCCCGATGCGAACAAGTTCGTCTACATCCTCAACCAGATGGACATGACGGCCCGCGAAGACAACCCCGAGGAAGTCGTTGGCGCCTGGCAGCGCGCGCTGTCACAGGAGGGCCTCACCGCCGGTCGTTTCTACACCATCTACAACCCGGAGGCTGCCGTACCCATCGAGGATCCCGCTCTCAGGAAACGCTACGAGAGCAAGCGCGATAACGATCTGGCAGATCTCAATGACCGGATCCAGCGTGTCGGCGTGGAACGCGCCTACCGCATCACCGGCTCGCTGGAGAAACTGGCCCGGCATATCGAGGAAAAGGCCATCCCGCGACTGTCTGCCTACAAGGCGCACTGGCGCAAACTGGTGCTGGCTGGCGATGCGGTCGTACTTGCCGCCCTGCTGCTGCTGGCGTTACCGGTGACAAGCCTGCTGGGCCTGCGCGACGGCTGGCGGATGGGCCTGCCGGAGGGGTGGCAAGGCTCTGTCGGTGACATTGCATCGCTCCTGATCGCGATGGCCGCTGTACTCGGTGCCTATGCCTGGCTGCACTTCCGGGTGCGCAACATCGCGGCGGGGCGCATTACAAAACAGATTGAAAAGCACTATGCGCCCGGGCTGGAGCGCGATCGCATGGCCAATGCCTTTATGGCCAACACGCGCCCGTGGCACAGTATCTTCCGGCGCAACCCGGTGGGGTGGGGCAACCGCAGCCGCAAACGCCTGCACCGTGTCATTGCCGAGGCCAATGCCTACGTGCAGACATTGAACGATACCTTCACCGATCCCTCAGGCGAACACGCATCCAAAGCGCCGCCCGCGCCTCCACTGGCCGTGGTCGAGCCGATTAGCCGGGACGGGAATCCTGATACGTCTGACAGTCCGGATAGAGTCAAACAGCAGCCGGGCTGAATGCCCTGTGGTTACTCAAAATCCTCCCTGCAGGAGGGGCGTCTCGATTCGCGCCGGGAGCGGCGCTCGGGCAACGCAACCGGAACCCAGCTTTTCTTCAGGGGCGATTTCCATAATTATTCCGAGCGAGGCGGGTTGCCGATGCTATTCGCAACAATTAATTCAATATAAACAGTAGCTTATCCCTTCAGAATCCATGTATCATTCCGGTGAAGAAATCCTGTATGGATCCCAGGGCCCTGAATATCATGAGCTTTATAACTTACTGTATTGATGAGCTATTTGCCTGTTCTGATGAAATAATGGCTGGCCAGTGATGGACAGCCGCATCCAGGACCACCTCGACCGGTTGTTTTATGACCGGCCCGGGGACCATCGAATGGTGCTCCAGAAGGCCGTCGAATGGGCGATCGATGCCCACCACGGACAGGAGCGAGCCTCGGGCGAGCCCTATTATTCGCATGCCCTGGCGGTCGCGGAGATCCTGACGGAGCTGAAACTCGATTACGAGACCCTGGCTGCGGCCATGCTGCATGACGTGGTGGAGGATACCGATGTCACCCTCGAGCAGGTCAGGGCAGAATTCGGACCGGTCATCGCCCGCCTGGTCGATGGCGTCACCCGGATGGAACGCATCGGCGAGTTCCAGGAGAAGACGCATGCCGGCAGCCGTGAACATGTCCAGGCCGAGAGTCTGCGCAAGCTGCTGCTGGCCATGGCCGAGGATGTCCGGGTCGTGCTGATCAAACTGGCCGACCGCCTGCATAACATGCGCACCCTGCAGCACCTGGACCCCGCGCGGCAGCGCCGCATTGCGCAGGAGACACATGACATCTATGCGCCGCTTGCCAACCGGCTGGGTATCTGGCAGGTCAAGTGGGAGCTGGAAGATCTGTCGCTGCGTTATCTGGAGCCCGAGGCCTATCAGCAACTCGCCCGGCAGCTGGCCGAGACGCGCACGGACCGCGAGCGTTATATCCACAAGGTGGTCGGAATACTCGACGACTAACTGCAACAGGCCGGCATCAAGGCCGACATCAGCGGCCGGCCAAAACACATCACCAGCATCTGGCGCAAACTGCAGCGCAAGCGCCTCG
>JBFELL010000222.1:0-3345 GCA_041552135.1 Gammaproteobacteria bacterium | reverse complement strand
TTCGGGTGCTCCGGGATGTCAAAGGGGTCGCTGATGCCGACCTGTGGTGCTTCGCTACAGACGATCCCTTCCGTGTGTTTTCCGTGTGTTTCCGTGGCTATATTCTATTGCGCAACCGCGACTGAAGCCGCTCCTGCCGGTTACGCCGGGGGTGGTGATAGTGGGGCGATTTGATTGCGCAATCGCGGCGGGGGCGCCGCTCCTACACGGCCTCTGAGGAGGCGGTGTCGTCAGTATCGAGATAGCCCTCGCGCAGCAGGTAGAGCATGATCTCCTGCGCGGCCTGCATGGGGCTCTTGCCGGTGGTGTCGACGCGGATCTCCGGGTGCTCCGGGATGTCGTAGGGGTCGCTGATGCCGGTGAACTCGGGGATGATGCCCTTGCGGGCCTTCTCGTACAGGCCCTTGCGGTCACGCCGCTCGCATTCCTCCAGCGAGGTGGCCACGTGGATCTCGATGAAGGCGCCGTGTTGCTCGATCAGGTTGCGCACCTCGCGGCGCATGGCCGTGTAGGGTGCAATCGGGGCACAGATGGCGATGCCGGCGTTCTTGGTGATCTCGCTGGCGACAAAGCCGATGCGGCGCACGTTGATGTTGCGGTGTGCCTTGGAAAACCCGAGTTCGCTGGAGAGGTTCAGGCGTACCACGTCGCCGTCGAGCAGCGTCACCGGCCGGCCGCCCTCCTCGATGAATTTCGCATACAGGATCTTCGCCAGCGTGGACTTGCCGGAGCCGGACAGGCCGGTGAAGAACAGGGTGATGCCCTTTTTGCTGCGCGGCGGGTAGACCTTGCGCAGCTCGGCGATGACCTCCGGGTAGGAGTGCCAGCGTGGCACCTCCAGGCCATGCTCGAGATGCCGGATCAACTCCCGGTCGGAAAACAGCTGCCCCGCCCTGCCCTCGGCCTCGAGCTGCTCCTCGGGCAGGTAGCGCTCGTCCCCGGGCGAGTACTTCACCCGGCGGATCGGCACCATGCGGATGGCCAGCTCGTCCTGGTACTGCGCCATCATTTCCTGCGCGGCATAGGGCGGGTAGAAGCGTTTCGCCTCCTCGTCCCGCCTCGGTGGCGAGGCATGACCCGGGCCCACGATCATGTGGGAGCAGCCGTAGTTCTGCCGGATGATGGCGTTCAGCAGGACCTCGCGCGGACCCGCCATCCGGACGGCGGATGGCAGCAGCGACAGCATGGCCATGTTGTGCGGGTAGTGCCGGCGGATCGCCTGGTAGCAGTGCACGCGCGCGTAGTAATGCAGGTCGCCCGGCTTGGTCATGCCGACCGAGGGATGCAGCAGGATATTCGCCTGGGCCTCCTTCGCGGCCTGCAGGGTGATCGCCCGGTGCAGGCGGTGCATCGGCTTGCAGGTGTGGAACCCGACCACATTCTGCCAGCCCATTTTCACGAACATATGCCGCAGGTCTTCCGGGGTATCGCGCAGGGCCTCGAAATCGAGCTGGGCGGGCAACTGGATGCCCTCCAGGCTGCCGCCGACATAGGTGTCGTGCGTCTGCTCGAGCAGGTAGCGCACGCCGGGGTGGTCGGTCGCGGTCGTGCCGTAGACCTGCTGCGCCTCGCGCAGCTTGTCCGGCTGCCAGAGGTCCTCGATCGTGAGCACGGCCAGCATGAAGCCCTCGCTGTCGCGCAGCGCCAGGCGCTGGCCCGCCTCGAGGCCGCTGGCCAGATCGCCGGGTATGTCCAGCGTGACCGGGATCGACCAGAGGTGCCCCCCGGGCAGGTGCAGGTCGCTGACGACCGCATCGTAGGCCGCCTGCCCCATGAAACCGCGCAGGGGCGAAAAGCCGCCGTTCAGCAGCAGCTCGAGATCGCAGATCTGCCTGAGGTTCAGGGTGACGGACGGAAACTCACCGGATTCAGCCCGGAGCTGCTCGGCCCGGTCCTCGTCGACGATGAGATTGCAGAGTTCTCCGCCATGCGGCGGGGTCAGGTGTTCGGTTGTCATCGGGGTATATGCCATTTATCGGGGTTCGGTCGCGTGTTGATTATCGTCTGGATGGCGTGTCTGTTCCTATCGTACATTGGTCCCATCAGTCGGTTGTCTGGAATGATGCCGGGTATGAGCAAGGCCGGACACGCTGCGCATGGATTCGGGCCGTGTTGCCGGATGGATGGCCATCAGCTTTGGCGAAATTCGCTCGTGGATGATTATACGGGATGATCCTGTTCTCCATGAGTTGTTTTTGCCGGGTCAGCAGGTAAAGCCTCTCCCCGTGCTGTATGGATGAATGTCCGTGTTCGCGGCATCGACATGAGTGAAAGCGAATCAGCCGGACGCACATCCATCCATCGCGACACAAGCCGCTCCTACACATCGTTGTCCGGGAACAACGCGCTTTCCACCAGGCCGCACAGGACATGGCCCAGCAGGATATGCGCCTCCTGGATCCTGGACGTGCTATCGGAGGGCACCCGGATGCAGTAGTCGCAGCGCTCCGGCAGCTGTCCGCCATCGCCGCCCGTCAGGCCGACCGACAGGATACCCATCGTCCTTGCCTGCTCCATGGCCGCGAGGATGTTCGGTGAATTGCCCGAGGTACTGATACCGATGAAGACGTCCCCTGCGGCGCCGTTGGCCTCGAGCTGGCGCGCGAAGATCGCTTCGTAGCCAGAGTCATTGGCAATCGATGTCAGCATGGACGTGTCGGTCGTCAGGGCTATCGCCGGCAGGCCCGGGCGAGCGAGGGCATAGCGGTTCACGAACTCGGCCGACAGGTGCTGGGCATCCGCCGCGCTGCCGCCGTTGCCGGCGAGCATGAGCCTGTTGCCGCGGCGGTAGGCGGCGATGCATTCATCGACTACCGCCGAGAACTGCTGGTGCAGGGCCTCATCGTCGAGCAGCGCCTGCTTTACCTGGATTGATGCCCTGACCTCGGCGCGTATGGTATCGATGTTCCTGTTTGCCAACTCGTTTACCTGCCAGTCATGCACAATAAAGGCACCCGGCTGTCTGGTGTGCGCCGCCCTGGCAGCGTGACGTGCGTCTGTCGCGGCGTCAAAGCCTGATGACGGAGAAGTCCTGCCGCAACGCGACACTCGCCAATCGCGGCTGTAGCCGCTCCTGCAAAAAACAGGCCCTGCGCCGGGGACCCGTTACAGGAGCGAAGGGATTCGCGCCGGGGGGTTGATTCATCATCAGCTCCTGAAACCGGTTCGAACATCTCTGGAATTACGGCACCGCTCATGTTTTCTGGATCACTGCTGTCCCGTTAACTCCCTCTCCCTTCGGGAGAGGGTTGGGGAGAGGGGATAAATAAACGCCAACTGTCTGATTTTACATCCCCTCATCCTGCCCTTCTCCCGCAGGGAGAAGGAACGCCCTGTTCATCATGC
>JBFELL010000221.1:0-3349 GCA_041552135.1 Gammaproteobacteria bacterium | reverse complement strand
GCTGGTGATCCAGATCCTCACCGGTATCTGGCTCACCATGAACTACAAGCCCGATGCCGAGCTGGCGTTCAACTCCGTTGAATACATCATGCGTGACGTGAACTGGGGCTGGCTGATCCGCTATATGCATTCCACCGGCGCATCGGCGTTTTTCGTGGTGGTCTACCTGCACATGTTCCGTGGCCTGATTTACGGTTCGTTCAAGAAACCGCGCGAACTGATCTGGATCTTCGGCATGATCATCTACGTCGCCCTGATGGCCGAGGCCTTCATGGGATACCTGCTGCCGTGGGGCCAGATGTCCTACTGGGGTGCCCAGGTGATCATTTCGCTGTTCGGCGCCATCCCGGGTATCGGTGATGCGCTGGCGCTGTGGATCCGCGGTGATTACGTGATCGCCGATGCCACGCTGAACCGTTTCTTCGCCTTCCACGTCATCGCCCTGCCGATTGTGCTGCTGGCCCTGGTCGTGCTGCATATCCTGGCCCTGCACGAGGTCGGCTCCAACAATCCGGACGGTGTCGAGATCAAGAAGGTCAAGGGCGAGGACGGTAACCCGGTTGACGGCATTCCATTCCACCCGTACTACACGGTGAAGGATATCGTCGGGGTGATTGTGTTCCTGATCTTCTTCTCCATCGTGGTTTTCTTCATGCCGGAGATGGGTGGCTGGTTCCTCGAGAAGGACAACTTCGTGCCGGCCGACCCGCTGAAGACGCCGGAGCACATCGTGCCGCTGTGGTACTTCACGCCCTTCTACGCGATCCTGCGCGCCGTGCCGGACAAGTTCCTCGGTGTCGTTGCCATGGGTGCAACCATCTTCGTGCTGTTCCTCCTGCCCTGGCTGGATCGCAGCCCGGTGAAGTCGATCCGCTACCGCGGCATGCCCTACAAGTTCGCCATTGGTATCTTCGTTGTCAGCTTCATCGCGCTGGGTTACCTCGGTACCCAGCCGGCAACACCGGTGATGACCAACTTCGCGCGCCTGTTCAGCCTGCTGTACTTCGGTTTCTTTGTATCGCTGCTGATCATCCCGAGCTTTGAAAAGACCAAAACGGTACCGGACAGGGTGACTTCAAAATGATGAAGAGAATATTCGTACTGCTGTTGGCACTGGCGCCTGCCTGGGGCTTCGCTGCCGGTGGGGGTGTTCACCTCGACAAGGCCAATATCGAACCGACCAACAAGGAGTCGCTGCAGCGCGGCGCACGCCTGTTCGTGAACTACTGCCTCAGCTGCCATGCGGCCGGACTGATGCGCTACGAGCGCATGGGCAAGGACCTCGGGCTCGACGAGATGCTGGTCAGCGAGAACCTGATGTTTACCGGCGGCAAGGTCGGCGAACTGATGACGGTCGCAACATCACCGGAAGACGCCAAGGCGTGGTTCGGCACCGTACCGCCGGACCTGTCCGTGATTGCACGGGCGCGCGGCGTCGACTGGCTGTACACCTACATGCGCAGCTTCTATCGTGATGATTCAAAGATCATCGGTGTCAACAACCTGGTGTTCCCGGACGTTGGCATGCCGCACGTGCTGTGGGAGCTGCAGGGCTGGCAGGAGCCGGTGATCACCACGGACAAGGACCACGACGGCGTTGAGCGCAAGGTGATCACGCTGGAACTGGCCGAGCCAGGCCTGCTGGAACCCCATGAATACGATCGCGCGGTACGCGACCTGGTCAATTTTCTCGATTACATGGGCGAGCCGGCCAAGTACGAGCGCCGCGAGCTGGGCGTGAAGGTCATCATGTTCCTGGTGTTCTTCCTGGTAGTTGCCTACCTGATGAAGCGCGATTACTGGAGAGACGTCCACTGATACCGGCCACGCCGGTCGCAGTGAAGTTTGCACCTGGGAAGGAGAGCCTTATGGCCGTGGTTGCCAATCGCCGTTCAGTTATGACCCTGTTTTCGTCGCCGACCAGTCCGGACAGTCACCGTGTGCGCATGGTGCTGGCCGAGAAGGGCATCACGGTCGAGATCGTTGATGTCGATGCGGCCAGCAAGCCGGAAGACCTGATCGATCTCAACCCGTATAACACGGTGCCGACCCTGGTCGACCGTGAACTGGTGCTGTACGATTCGCGCGCCATCATGGAGTACCTCGATGAACGTTTCCCGCACCCGCCGCTGATGCCGGTGGACCCGGTTTCCCGGGCACGCAGCCGGCTGGCGCTATACCGGATCGAGAAGGACTGGTACGAGCTGGTGCCGGCGCTGGAGTCCCGGGGCGAGAAGACAGCCAGCAAGGCACGCAAGATGCTGCGCGACAGCCTGACTGCCGGTGCCGAGGTGTTCGCGGCCAAGCCGTTCTTCCTGAGCGACGAATTCTCCCTGGTGGACGCGGCCATCGTGCCGGTCCTCTGGCGTCTGGAACGCTACAGGATCGAGCTGCCGCGTCAGGCCAAGCCGGTCCTGCAGTATGCCGAGCGCATGTTTGCCCGCGACACCTTCAAGGCCAGCCTGTCCGAGGTCGAGCGGGAGATGAGGGAATAGGTTTCCCGCCAGCGGCCATCAAGCCCACCGACGCGGCGAAGGCAGGCAATGAATAAAACGGGCCAGCTGGTGCACCGGGCCGTTCCTGTGATCACCCGCTAGCTCCCCGGCCGGTTCCCCGATCCGTCTGCCCCGCGGACCTGCAGTCGTTGCGTTCCGACGTCCGGTTCTGCCCCCCATTGGTCGCTGCCTTGTATCTTTGGGCTGTTCTCTTGTATTGTTTTTCCCATGACGACCAGTCGTCCCTACCTGATCCGGGCCATTCATGAATGGATACTGGACAATGCGATGACGCCCTATCTGCTCGTCGATATCGAGGGGGAGGGTGTTGATGTACCGCGCCAGCATGGCCAGAACGGCAAGATCGTACTGAATATCAGCCCACAGGCCGTGGAAGGCCTTATCCTCGGTAACGACGCCATCGGTTTCCGGGCGCGCTTCGGTGGTATTTCAACCGATGTCCATGTGCCGGTCGGTGCCGTGCTGGCCGTCTATTCCCGGGAAAACGGCCGGGGCATGGTCTTCAACGAGGATGACGAGGACGATCCGACGCCGCCGCCCGTAGAAGACGGGGCCGGCAGGCGCCCCAGCCTCAAGGTGGTGAAGTAGGAGCGCCGCCCCCGGCGCGATTGCACCGGACCCCGTCGCGGCGGGGACGCAGCGCCCACCGCCGCCTGCGCCGGATTACGGCCTTCGGCCTGATCCGGCCTGCAGCACATAGGCCAGGGTCCGACACATCGAATCTATCTCCCTTACGGGGAGAGGGAATAAAACCGGGCACCTGCCGGAGCCTATCCTGCCTGACTGCTAGTTGTCGTGGATGGTCGTGCCGGGGACGTCACTCCGCTTGCTGT
>JBFELL010000220.1:0-3366 GCA_041552135.1 Gammaproteobacteria bacterium | reverse complement strand
GCCCCGAAAATGCGTTGCACGTACTGGTCGGCGTGCGGGTCGAGCGACAGGGCATAGGTAGTGATACCGTCGCGCGTCAGCTCCTCCACCGCGCGCTTGGTGTCATAGCGCAGGTATTGAGGATCGCGTACGTCATTATCGGCGGGTTCGCCATCGGTGATGATGAACAGGACCTTCTTGTTTTTCGGTTGCTTCTTCAGCATGGAAGCCGCGTGTCGCAATGCCGCGCCCATACGCGTCGAGTAGGAGCCCTGCATCGCCGCCAGGCGCGCCTTGACCAGATCATTGTAGGGTTGATCGAAGTCCTTGAAGCGTTGATAGTGCACATCGTGCCGGCCATCGGAACAAAAACCGTGCAGGGCGAAGGGATCGCCGATCCGCTCCATGGCGTCGGACATCAGCACGGTGGCGGCCCGGGTCAGGTCCATCACGCTGTACTCCTGGCCGCGCACCTTGTCGTTGGCCGACTCGGACATGTCCAGAAGCACCATCACCGCCAGGTCGCGCTCGTTACGCTTGTGACGCATCATGATGCGCGTGTCCGGCTGCTGGCCCATGCGGATGTCGAGCATGGCGCGCACCGCGGCATTGATATCCAGTTCGTCGCCGTCCTCGACCCGCCGGATACGCTGCATGCCCTGCGGAATCATGGACTCGATCAGGAACTTGAGACGCGAGATCACCGGCTTGTTCTCGGTAATGATGTTCTCGATCAGTTCCAGCTCGCCGACCGGCGGATGGCGCTCGAGCACGGTCACCCAGCTCGGCCGCTCCAGCTGAATCTGGTAGTCCCACTCGTGGTAGTGATAGGGATCGGAGACGGGTACCTTGCCTTCCAGGGAATTGATGGTGACGCCTTCCTGGTCGAGCCAGTACTCGGTGGGCAGGACCCAGATTTCCTGCGCGTCGTCGCCGGCGAACTCGTAATCGAGTTCGTTCACCATCTCCATGATGTTGACTTTCCTGCGCACCTGCTTCGGACCCCAGGTCGCTTCCAGCGCCTCCAGTTCATCATACTCTTCGGATTCCCACACCGTGCGGTTGTCGTCGCGGTAGATCGCGCGCAGGGTGTCGGTGCGCGAGCTGTATTCCGGCAGCGGAATCTCTCCCAGTTTATGCGCCAGCTCGACGCCGATGTTCCAGCTCGCCTGGTTACTGGACAGATCCTCTTCCGCCCGGAACAGCGCCATGCCTTCCTGCACCCAGGGGTGAGGGTCATCGGAATCCGGATCGAGCAGCGCGCGCGCCAGCCGGTTAAGCAAATCACCGACAGACTCCGGCTCGCTGTAATCGGCCGGCGGATGCAGCGCCAGCCAGGACACGCGCATGTTGGGAAACTGGCGGCAGGCGAGCTCTTCCACGCGCGCATCCTCGATAGTCTCGATGATTGCTATTTGCGTGGTGTTGAGCATCTGCATGGACAGTGGCTCTGTGGTGAACGCCAGGTGCGCCGCGCAGTGGTTGGCGGCGGCGCGATAGATTTCCACGCCCGGAACAATCATTTCCTCCGGGGTTTCATCGCCGAGTGGCCTGTAGTCGTCGTAGGCGTCGGCAATGTAGATAACGAAGCGCTCGATATAGGGCTTGAGCCCCTCTCGCACCTCGTAGTCACCGGCGGTCGGCCGCAGAAAGAAATCACGCCCCCACATGGCACGCAGGTAAATATTCAGCCGGCGCTGGACATCGACAAACAGCGTGCCCTTGCGTTCCTGCTGCAACACCGACATGGCATCGGCGCTTTGCAGCGAGAAATAGCTGACCTGGCCGTCGAAGTCGGCCTTGTAGGCCTGTGCACCCCACGTTACCCAGCGGCGCAGACCGCCCAGCGTCAACTGGGTGAGCAGGCGATCCAGGTTTTCCAGCATCGGGCGCAGACCGCGCGGCGCCTGCGCCAGCACGATGGACAGCACATTCAGGTATTTGCGGAACAGTTCCTCGTCACCGAGGCGTTCGGCGGCGAGCGGCGCGGTGCCGACGATCAGGGTCAGCACCTGGCCGGATGTCTTGGAGGCCATGCCCAGCAGGAAGTTGACCACGTCCGGCAGCACGTCTTCGCCGATGGCGCGGGCCACCTCGGGCATCTCCTGGATATAGGTGACGACAAGTTCCTCACCGCGCCCCAGGTTGTGCAGTGCGTTCGCACCCTTGATGTAGTTGTCCAGCCCCCGTGAAGAGAATACCCGGGCTGCCTCGTGCCACGAGGCTTGCAGCACCTCCTGCGACTCGCCGGGCAGGTCGTCAAGGAGATCCTGGTAGTCTTCGAGATGGATGGCCATGGGAATTCGCTGCCCGGCACTCAGACAGCGGCGCTGTACAATGACAGGCCGCTGCTCAAGTCCCTACGCTCGACTCAGAAGTAGGTGGTGACGGCCGAATCCAGTGCATCGCGCATGTCCGGATCGTCGGTGATCGGACGCACCAGGGCGACGCGGCAGGCAGCCAGCGGTGCCACGCCCTTCGAAATCAGCGAACCGGCGTAGATCAGCATGCGGGTCGACAGGCCCTCGTCCAGGCCGTGGCCCTTGAGGTTGCGCGCGCGTTCGCCGATGTGCACCAGGTTCTTGGCCGTATCCAGGTCGGTGCCGGACTCGTGAGCCACGATCTCGGCCTCGACGTCGTGGTCCGGGTAGTTGAAGTCCAGCGCACCGAAACGCTGCTTGGTGGACTGCTTGAGATCCTTCATCAGCGACTGGTAGCCCGGGTTGTAGGAGATCACGACCTGGAAGTCCGGATGCGCCTCGATCATCTCGCCCTTCTTCTCCAGCGGCAGCACGCGGCGGGCGTCGGTCAGCGGGTGGATCACCACGGTGGTGTCCTGGCGCGCCTCGACCACCTCGTCCAGGTAGCAGATGGCGCCATGGCGCGCGGCCACGGCCAGCGGGCCGTCCTGCCAGCGGGTACCGCTGGCATCGAGCAGGTAGCGACCCACCAGGTCGGAAGCAGTCATGTCCTCGTTACAGGCCACGGTGATCAGCGGCTTGCCGAGCTTCCACGCCATGTATTCCACGAAACGCGTCTTGCCACAGCCGGTCGGACCCTTGAGCATGATGGGCATGCGCACCGAGTAGGCGGCTTCGTACATGTCCACCTCGTCGCTGACGGGGTGGTAGTAGGGTTCTTCCCCGATCACGTATTGCGCCATGTCGACCGGGTCAGACGTTGCGGAAGCGGGCCGGGTCGCGGCAGCCTGCCGCTCTTGTGCGGCGGCGCGGGCCATGGCTTCCTGGCGCGGGGAGTATGTCCTCATAAATGGATCGTTATGCATGATGGATCACCTGCTAGATTGAATTCAGTCCGGCCACACGCGGCTGGGGAAAAGCTCGGCGCTGCTTTCCGGCACGTCGCCCGGCACGGCAGGTTTGGCTT
>JBFELL010000219.1:0-3430 GCA_041552135.1 Gammaproteobacteria bacterium | reverse complement strand
CTATGCGGGTGATCAGTTCACTTTCCGTGCTGCCCAGCCGATCGGCGACTTCCCGGTAAGGATGCGCGCATACCGGGAAGTCGCCCTGCAATTCGTTGATGATGCGCCGGTCCAGGGCGTCCATCAGCGCGCCACCCGGTAGCGGGCCCCGCGCTGTCTGAAACGGCGGCCGCTGAACAGGACTTCGTGGGGGATGGCATCAATGCCCAGGTCCTGTGCAATGCGCCCGATGCAGGCCAGCACCTCGTCGCGGTCCTGGCCGTGAACCATGCAGAACAGGTTATAGCGCCAGTCGGGCAGGCGGCGCGGGCGCTGGTAGCACAGCGTCACGCAGTCCTGGTCGCCGAGCTGCCGGCCGAGGCTGTCGACCTGTCCGTCCGGGACATCCCAGACCACCATGGCGTTGGCGCGATAGCCCAGTTCATGGTGGCGCACCACGACCCCCAGGCGTTTGATGATGCCGCTATCCAGCAGGTCGCGCAGCCGGTCGATGACCGCGGTCTCCGTGCAGCCCAGCCGGTCGGCGATTTCCCGGTAGGGGCGCGGCACCAGCGGCAGACCGTCCTGGATGGCCTCGATCAGGTCCTCGGCATAGCCGGCAGGCGGCGAGTCTGCATGCGGGTCAGCCGCTGCCGGCGGCATGTCGGGCAGTTCCAGTGCCTCCTGCCGGCGGTCCAGCGGCATGCGGAATCCCAGGTCGATGTGGTAGTCCCTGAGCAATGGCAGCGACATGACCTCGTAACCCGACCGCTGGCTGATTTCGTTCAGCGTACGGTCGATGGCCTGGCGGTTCCCGGCCGTGACAACGAACCAGAGGTTGTAGCGGTGTTCGCGTTCGTAGTTATGGTTGACCTCGGAAAAGCCGTTGACGACAGCCGCTACGGCTTCAAGTTCTGCAGGAGGGACGGCCATGGCCGCCAGGGTGCTGGCGCCGATGGTGTTGGGCCGGAACACCGGGCCGACCCGGCTCACGACCCCCCTGACCTGCAGCTCCCTGAGCTGCTCCAGCACGGCGGCGCTGCTGGTATGCAGTTCCCGGGCAATCCGCGCAAACGGTTCCGGATTCAGCGGGAACTCGCGTTGGAAGTCATTCAGCAGGTGGCGGGTCAGGGCCTTCATGGTCACAGTCCGATACGGTGCGCGCGATGGGTAAAGAAAATACCGCTCGGCTTGCTGGCCGGCAGCGTGGCCGTTCTCTCCAGGCTGGCGGTGTCATAGACATCGATGCGGTCCTCGTCGCGCACTGACAGCCAGAGCTTTTCGCCGCGCGCCGTGAATTCCATGTGCAGCACGGCCTTGCCCGGCTTCAGGGTCTTGATGATCTCACGGGTCTCGACATCGATGATTTGCACGGTGTCGTTGCGAGGATGCGCGAAATTGACCCAGACCTGGCGCCCGTCGGGGCGTGCCATGACGAAGACCGGCTGGCCATGGACCTCGATTGCGGCCTGCTGTTGCCAGCTGGCGGTGTCGACGACCAGCACCCTGTGCTGCCCGACGGCCGGGATGAAGGCCGTGTTGCCGGCCATGGCCCAGCCCTCGAGGTGCGGCATCTTGTAGACCGGCAGTTTCTCGTCGTGTACGGCATAGCCTTCGAGGATGTGACTGACGCCGCGCTCGGGGTGCCACAGGTCGAGCAGCGCGAGACTGTCATCGCCGAACAGGCCGGCGATGTAGTAGCGTCCGTCCGGCGTGATCAGGGCGTCGTAGGGTGCCCGGCCGATGTCCGTGAAACGGGTGATCACCGGCTCGCGGGGTTTGCTCATGTCGGCAACCCAGATCTGGTCACCGTCATACAGGCTGAAGACGAAGCGGTTGCCCGGCGCGTCGACCAGGCCGATGACCTTGGAGAATTTGCCGGGTGCATACTCGGCGGGAATGTCCGCGACCAGATCCAGCGTGTCTGCGTCGAAGACCCGGACACCGCCGGGTTCGTAGTTCGATACCGCCACCAGCCGGCCATCCTGCGAGATGGCGCCGCCGATACTGTTACCGGACTGCAGAACACGCTTGCTGATGGCGCCGGCCAGCAGGTCGACCTTGGTGAGGCCGCCATCGCGTCCAAACACGTAGGCATGGCGCGCGTCACGGGAGAAGACAACGGAGGCATGCGACAGGTCACCGAGGCCGTCGATCTCTGCGAGCCGGCTGTCAGTGCTGTGTTCCACCAGCAGCAGCTGGCCACTGGCGCGTTCAATGACAACACCCAGGTCACCGGTACCGCGCGGTTCCGCCAGTACCGACAGGCTCACCAGCAGGGCTGCGATGCACAGCAGTGGTTTCATGGTGTCTGTCCCGCCTGCATCAGGTAGTCCACCAGCCAGGCGATCTCGTCATCGCCCAGCAGCTGCTTCCAGGGCGGCATGGGTGTTCCGCTGCGACCCTCGCGGATGGTGTCGAACAGCAGCTCGCGTGGCTTGCCGGAAAGCGCGCCGGGCGTCAGGGCCGGGCCGAGGCCGCCGGTGAGACGCATGCCGTGGCAGGAGCCGCAATCCTGGTACAGCAGGTATTCGAGTTCCTGCTGGCGTTCAACGGGTAGTGTTCCGGCCGTTGCCGGCAGAAAAAACAGGCTGCCAAGCAGCAGGCAGTATGACCTAGGCATAGCGCAGTTCGGCTTCGATTGTGTCCGGCAGGGCATCGCCCAGCTCGGCGGCCAGGCCGACGACATCGCCAATCACCAGCAGGGCAGGCGATTTCACCTTTTGTGACTTTGCCGTGATTTCCAGTTCACCGACCGTCGTGATGAGGTTGCGCTGCTGCGGTGTGGTGCCACGCTCGATGATGGCTGCCGGTGTGTCCGGAGCCCGTCCCGCCTGCAGCAGCTTTGCGACAATCAGGCCGAGATTGGCCAGACCCATGTAGATGACCAGGGTCTGCTTGCTGTCGGCCAGGGTTTGTGTGTCGATGGCCAGATTGTCGTTGTTGCGAAGATGTCCGGTGATGAAGCGCACCCCGCTTGCCAGTCCGCGGTGGGTCAGTGGTATGCCGGCATAGGCCGCGCAGGCCTGACCGGCGGTAATACCGGGGACGACCTCGAAGGCGATGCCATGGCGCACCAGTGCCAGGGCTTCCTCGCCACCGCGGCCGAAGATGTACGGGTCGCCGCCCTTGAGGCGGACGATGGTCTTGTGTGTGTCGGCCTGTTCGACCAGCAGGGTGTTGATTTCCTCCTGGCAGAGGGTGTGCCGGGAAGTCGCCTTGCCGACGTAGATGCGGGCGGCCTGCCGGGGGATGAGTCGCAGTATTCCGGGGGAAACGAGCCGGTCGTAAATGACGGTGTCGGCCTGTTGTATCAGGCGCAGGGCCCTGACGGTCAGCAGGTCCGGGTCGCCGGGCCCGGCACCCACGAGGTAGATCCTGGCGTGCTGTTGCATGGCGGTCCGTCTCCTCAGGATCAGGGAGCGGGCATGGGAGCCATGCTGGCTCCCAT
>JBFELL010000218.1:0-3524 GCA_041552135.1 Gammaproteobacteria bacterium | reverse complement strand
GATATATGCGCGGAGAGTCGGGTTCCGTGGTCTCCCGGCTGGTCGAGCGGGTGTTTCCACGCATGCCGGCGGGGTGCTGCATGACAGCATGGTCAGGATTTCATAACCACACCGGCTTTGGCGATGATCCGCTCGCAGCCTCGACCACAAGCGGAGAACGTTGCATAAAGGGTATTTGCCTGTGTGTATACCGTGCTGATCTGCTTTTAATCATGAGGATTCAGAACGGTTCAGCATGCATGGCCCGGTTCATTGCAAAAGCCGGATGGGTCACAGCAGCCTCCAGTAGTGCAGTGTCCCGAGGAAGACCAGGCCGGCAGCTACGATCAGGGTGAAATACATCCGGCCTGATAATGTTCCGTGGCTGTTTATCCAGGCCATGAGGGCCAGGGCGGTGGCCGGTACTGTCAGTACAGCTGAAATCACCGGCAACAGCAGGACTGCCCTGGCGAATGGCGAGATACCGAACAGCAAATGCTGTGCATGTCTGAGTAGCAGGTATATGCCGGTCAGGAAGACGAGGTTGGTTACACACAGCGCAGCCGCAACCGTGCGGGCGAGGCGCGCGGACCATGGCGACACCGCAGGACCACGCTGCCGGTGTCTCAAGGCACGCAGGGACCAGACGGCGATCGCTGTCAGGAAGACCAGCGCACAGCACCCCAGCATGACCGAATGCACCGGCGCGGTGGCATACCAGGGTAGCCGGGTATAGCCGAAAACCGGGATGTTGCCCTCGAACAGACAGACGGTTCCGGTTCTGCAGTCCTTCTGGAAAACGACGATCTCCTCACTGCCGCTGTCCCGGAAGATCCCGGGTGTCTGCTCGACCCACAATGCGTCCTCCACCATGGCAAGTCCGCTGATCCGCAGTGCTCCCGGTCTCGCCTCGTGCACGCGCACCAGGTAGAAAGGCTCGAACAGCTTTTCCAGGGAGCTTGCACCGCTGCGGGTGCTGCGGTAATGGCCGGCCAGTGCCTTACTGTATCCGGAATCAATGCCTGCCGGGGACGGTTCAGGCCGATACGCGCCCGCCCGGAGGTGTGTCTGGATGGCGTCCAGCAGTTCCAGCCTTGCATGGCCCACGCCGGCGCGGTTATACACAACAAACAATCCCATGCCCTGATCGGGCAGCAGGAACAGCGCGGCGGTATAGAAAAGGGTATCCCCCGGATGCCACAGCAGGCGCTGACCGCCGCGTTTCAGCTCCAGGAATCCGTAGGTAATGCCGCTCACCGCCGGGTGGTTGGTGAACTGCTGCCGCTGCATGGCGGCGCTGCTGGACGGCTGCAGGATGCGCGTGTCGCCGAGGCGGCCCTGCTGCAGATGGGCGCGCATGAACTGTGCCATGTCCGAGGCCGTGGTCCTCAGGGCTGCCGACGGCCTGGCCTGGTACCAGCCGTAGCCGGCGAGGTCGCTCTTGCCGCGGTAGCCGGTGGCAAGGTCCGGGGCGAGTTCTGGCGGCAGCGGTTGACGGAAGCTGCTGCGGGACATGCCCAGTGGCTCCAGGATACGGGTATCGATGTAGCGCTCAAAGGGCATGCGCGAGACCCGTGCCACAATATGTCCGGCGAGTGCTGTACCATAATTCGAATAGGCGGATACAACGCCGGGTGGATACACCCTGGTCGGCATGTGATCGGCCAGGAACCTCTGCAGGGGTACCAGATCCGCCGGGCTGCGGGCATAGAAGCCGAATGCGCGTTCCTCGAAGCCGGCCGTGTGTGTCATCAGGTGGGCCAGCGTAACAGGCTGCGGGTAGGTCGCGGGAATCTGCAGTGCGGACAGGTAATCGTTGACGTCGCGGTCAAGGTCCAGTCTGCCTTGCTCGACGAGTTGCATGACCGCAGTCCAGGTAAACAGTTTCGAGACCGAACCCGTGCCGAACAGGGTTCTGTCGGCACTTACGGGTGTCAGCGACTCGCGGTCGGCATAACCGTAGCCCTTGAGGTGTCGCACGTGCCCGTCACCGACGAGTGCGACGCTGGCGCCGGGGATGTCATACAGGAACAGCTGGTGGGTGACGACCCGGTCGATGAGGCCTTGCAGGTCCTGCCATGCGACGGCCTGTTGCGCAACGGCAGCCATCTGCGGCAGGGCAGGGGACGGGAGGTACGCCAGACAGGTGAGAACAACGGGCAGGAGGCGGCTGAGCCGTTTTTCTCCAATACACAGCAACAGCCTGCGTGGATGCATTGATAAACCTTGATGGCGGTTTCCGGTTATTGCTGATAGTACCCTGCGATGTGCTCCGTCCGGCGCACTGTGGCCGTAGTATAGAGGGAAACCCGGCGCTTTCATCCCGGGAGGGAGCCTGCGGCCGGTTGACATGCATACCGGGCTTGCACAGAAATGACTCAATGTCATGTCGGGGCAGAACTGATGGTCAATATTCCCGAATTAACCCGCGTGCGAACCGGGTGTTTGAATGCTAGCCTAGTCACCCATGAATGCCATTGCCGGTTCAGTGCCCTTGACGCTTGCCTGCCATCCTCAAACTCCCTCCCGGGCAATACGTGATATCGATGTGGTGGTGGGGGAGGCGACGAGTGGCGGCCTTGCGCTGACCTTCGAGCTGGTGGGTGATATTGCCGGTTTGCGTATCCCCGAACCCCGGTCATCTCGACGCGCGGGCGGTCTGTGGCGGCACACCTGCTTCGAGGTCTTCATCATGGCGGAGGACGGCCCCGGGTATCGTGAGTTCAACTTCTCGCCCTCGGGGGAGTGGGCGGTTTATGCCTTTCGCGGTTATCGGGACGGCGGGGAACTGGAGATTGAGCTCACACCGGGAATCGTGGTTCGCAGGAGCATGAATCGACTGGAGCTGGATGCGCAGATCCTTCAGGATTATCTGCCGCCGGGCCGTGCGCTGCGGCTGGGGCTGTCCGCGATCATGGAGGATGCCGACGGCGTGCTGTCTTACTGGGCGTTGCGACATCCCCCGGGCAGGCCCGACTTCCATCACCCTGACACCTTTGCATCACAACGGGTACTCCCCTGTATGCGTAACCTGAACAAACCAGCCGGCGGGGTGGGGCCATGAAGTTTGGCATCGACCGCCTGTTGCAACAGAGCGTGCTGCGCCAGTCGCTGGCGGGGCGTCGCGTGGCGTTGCTGGCCCATCCGGCCTCTGTGACTGCCGATCTCAGCCATTCCCTGGATGCCCTTGCAGGTCTCCCCGATATTCGCCTTGCCGCCGCCTTCGGTCCCCAGCACGGTCTGCGCGGGGACAAGCAGGACAACATGATGGAGTCGCCGGATTTCAATGATCCCGGGCTGGGCATCCCGGTGTTCAGTCTGTACGGCAAGGTGCGTCGACCCACGCCGTCCATGATGGACAGCTTCGATGTGCTGCTGGTGGATCTGCAGGACCTGGGCTGCCGCATTTATACCTTCATTACGACCCTGCGCTATGTGCTGGAAGCCGCGGCGCAATTCGGCAAGCGGGTGGTGGTGCTGGATAGACCTAACCCGGCTGGACGTCCGGTGGAGGGGCTGACCCTGCGGCCGGGCTGGGAGAGTTT
>JBFELL010000217.1:0-3668 GCA_041552135.1 Gammaproteobacteria bacterium | reverse complement strand
GGTGCGACCTCGAAGCAGTCGACCGGTTCAGGCGGATTGTCCTGCAGCGGACCCATGAGAGTCCGCCGCAGTCCAAGTCCTGCCCCGGTGACCGGGTAGTGTTTTGCAGTCACGGCTGGTCGGGGTGACGCTTACTTGTTACCGCCGCACTTGCCTTCACCGCACTTGCCTTCCTCGGCGGTCTTCGCGGCACCACCACACTTGCCTTCGCCACACTTGCCTTCTTCACCTTCCTTCTTGGCGCCGCCACACTTGCCTTCACCACACTTACCTTCCATGTGGGATTCGGCAACCATGTAACCGCCGGGCAGCTGGGTCATGGCAAACGGGTTTTCCGCGGCATTGACTGCTGAGGTGCTGGCCAGTGATGTGACGAGAGCAGCGCCGGCAGCAATGGCCAGGGATTTACGATTGGTTTTATCGGACATCTGGTAAAGCCTCCATGGTGGTTTTAAAGGTGCGGGTCTGGTGGTCCCGCGGGTTTCAGGTCGTTTGCCACGACCCTGAATTGTTGTCAGTCGTTGTGACACTGGGTCCGGGGAAAAGTTTCTGCAACAACGGACCGTCTGGCGTTTCGCTGCCTGTTCGTGGTGACTGCTTGTGCCTGCCCCTGCGGCTGGCTTGTCTTTAACTTCATAAATCTATTCGATATTTTTCTTCCGGTACTCACAAAGATCGGAGATTGTACAGGAACCGCAGCGTGGCTTGCGTGCGATGCAGGTGTAACGCCCGTGCAGGATCAGCCAGTGATGCGCATCCTGCAGGAACTCCTCCGGCACCAGTCGCAGCAGGCGTTTTTCCACCTCATTGACGTTCCTGCCGGGCGCAATGCCGGTGCGGTTGGCGACGCGAAAGATATGGGTGTCGACGGCAATGGTGGGCTGGCCGAAGGCGGTGTTGAGGATGACATTGGCCGTCTTGCGTCCGACCCCTGGCAGTGCCTCCAGTGCCGCGCGTCCCTGCGGCACCCGGCCGCCGTGCTGCTGCTCCAGGATGGCGCAGGCCCTGATGATGTTTTTTGCCTTGGTATTGAACAGGCCGATCGTCTTGATGTGTTCACGCAGGCCCGCTTCACCGAGTTTCAGCATGGCCTTCGGAGTTTTGGCCTTTTTGAACAGTGCCCTTGTGGCCTTGTTGACGCCGACATCGGTCGACTGGGCCGACAGGATGACGGCAACGAGCAGCTGGAAGGGATTGCCGTATTCCAGTTCCGTGGTGGGGTGCGGGTTGGCCTCGCGCAGCCGTTCAAATATCTGCTGGCGCTTGTCGCGGTTCACGCGCTTCAGGCTTCGGCCGGGCGTGGCGCGGACACGCTGACCCGGGCCGAGCGTTCCGCGCGGCGTGCATTGATGACGTTCATCATGGCGATCAGCAGACCCAGGCCGATGAACGCACCCGGCGGCAGTATCGCCAGCAGGAAGCCGCGGTAGTCATCCAGCAGCGTTATGGTGAGGTCCCTGCCGAATTCGCCGAACATGAGATGCGCCTGTGAAAACAGCGTGCCCTGTCCAATCAGCTCCCGCATGCCGCCCAGCGCGACCAGTACCAGGGTAAAGCCGATTCCCATGGCCAGGCCGTCGAGCGCGGCACGGTCAATGCTGTTCCTGGAGGCAAAGGATTCGGCGCGGCCGATGATGACGCAGTTGGTGACAATCAGCGGAATGAAGATGCCGAGGATCCGGTGCAGGTCGTGGAACCAGGCATTCATGCCGAGGTCGATGACGGTCACGGTCGAGGCGATCACCAGAACAAAGACCGGAATACGGACTTCCGGGCGTACCAGTGTGCGGATCAGCGAAACAATGATGTTCGAGCTCAGCAGCGTCAGGGTGGTGGCCAGTCCAAGGCCGAGACCGTTGATCACGGTAGTCGTGACGGCCAGCAGGGGACACAGCCCGAGCAGCTGCACCAGCCCGGAATTATTCTTCCACAGGCCATCCCGGAGGATCTCGTTGTATGCCGGTGTTTTCATGTTTTCATCATCCGATGCGGGTCGCCTGCCAGCGCCCCTGGTGCACGGGCGGCTGCCGGATCAGGGCCCGGCAAACAGTGCCTCGCGGTTATCGCGGTAGTATATCAGGGAATTTCGCACGGCCTTCACCATGGCCCGCGGTGTGATGGTGGCGCCGGTGAACTGGTCGAAGGCGCCGCCGTCGCGTCTTACCTGCCAGGCCTCCAGTGGCGGGTTGCCGAGGGACTTGCCGTCAAAGCCGAGTATCCAGTCGCTGCGCTCCACCTCGATCTTGTCGCCAAGCCCCGGTGTTTCCCGGTGTGCCAGGGTGCGCACGCCGCTCAGGCTGCCGTCGAGGTTGATGCCCACCAGCAGCCTGATACTGCCGCTGTAGCCATCGGGTGCCACGGGTGCCATCACCACGGCCACCGGTTCGCCATTGCGGCGCGCACGGTAGACCGTCACCGGCTCTGCGCTACCCAGCAGATGATCGTTACTGACCTGCTTCGTGTCCTCGAAGATGGCGTTGTCGTAGCGTTCCGGTGGCACCAGTACGTTCAGCTTTCGCAGCAACGCCTCGCGCTCGTTGGCGGCGATCTGTTCGCGGGTGCCTTCGAAGGTGAGCGCGACCAGCAGCGTGCCGATGACGGCGAACAGCAGCAGCACGGCAGCGGTAATGGTGATCTGGTGCAGCTTCATTACGACTTGTCGTGTCCGAACACCCGCGGCTGGGTGTAGTGGTCGATGACCGGCGCTGCCATGTTCATGAGTAGCACGGCGAAGGCGATGCCGTCCGGGTAGCCGCCCCAGGTGCGGATGACGTGGATCAGCAGGCCGATGCCGGCACCGAACACCAGCCGTCCGCGCGGGGTCGTGCTGGCGGAAACCGGATCGGTCGCGATGAAAAAGGCCGCGAGCATGGCGCCGCCGCTGAACAGCTGGAAGTCCGGCGGCGTGTAGTGGTCCGGGTTGATCAGGTAGAACAGCAGTGAGACCAGGAACAGGCTGCCGAGCAGGCTGACCGGTATGTGCCACTGGATGACGCGCAACTTCAGCAAGGCCAGGCCGCCGAGCAGGTAACAGAGGTTGATCCATTCCCAGCCGTATCCGCCGACCATGCCGAACAGCCCGGTCGCGCGGATCTCGCTGACGGTCTCGTTCAGGCCCAGGCGCGTCTTGATGCCGTCCATGGGTGTCGCCATGGTGAGTGCATCCAGGCTGGTGCCGGCCGGCAGGCTGCTGGCGAATACCAGCGCCAGGGTGTCCGCCAGCGACGGCCAGTCACCGGCCGGTGGCCACAGGGTCAGTTCCAGCGGGAATGAAATCAGCACTACCACGTAGCCGGCCATTGCCGGGTTGAAGGGGTTGTAGCCGAGGCCGCCATAGAGCTGTTTCGCCACCACGATGCCGAACAGGCTGCCGATCACCGGGATCCACCACGGGGTCAGCGGTGGCAGGGCCAGTGCCAGCAGGACGCCGGTGACCAGGGCACTGCCGTCGAACAGCGTCGCACTGGCCTGCCGGCCGCGGATGCGCAGCATGATGGCCTCGGCGGCCAGGGCCGCGACCGAGGCCAGCAGGATGTTGATCAGGATGCCCCAGCCGAAAAACCAGCTGGCGCAGGCAATACCCGGCAGCAGTGCAAGCAGCACGCGCTGCATCATGACCGGCACGTTGCCCGTGACCGGCAGGTGTGGCGAGCTGTAGGTGGGAAATT
>JBFELL010000216.1:0-3673 GCA_041552135.1 Gammaproteobacteria bacterium | reverse complement strand
TATTATCATATTATTATTATCTAATCAATATAGCAATTCTATACATTTCAGATAGATATAAATCAGAATGAGCGTATCGCCCCGCCGCCTGGGTCGATATCAGGTGTGCAGAGCGGGTCAGGCGCGAACGTTATGCAGGTCGGCTCGGGCGCAATAGCACCGTCACCCGGCGAACCGGGTATGACCGCTGCCGGGTTACGCCCTGCGGGCCAACCCAGCCTGCCTTGAGCATCGGGGAGACGTCCGCCCGGAGGGACCCTAGGTCGTCAACCGGCGGTAGATATCGGAAACCTTCAGCGGCAGCTTGCGCACCTCGTCGATCACCGTGTAGTTCACCGCGCCGTACATGTGCGGCAGGTAATCCCTGGCCTCGTTATCAATGGTGATACAGAAGGAATGGATGCCGTCGCGCTTGGCCTCGATCAGTGCCTGGCGCGTGTCCTCGATACCGTAGGCGCCCCGGTAGGTATCGTAGTCATCAGGCTTGCCATCGGACAGCGTGATCAGCAGTTTGGTGCGCGCCTCGACCTCGTTCAGCAGGTGACTGAGGTGGCGAATGGTCACACCCATACGGGTGTAATCCTTCGGCCTGATGTTGCTGATGCGACCGCGCACCTCGTCAGTGTATGACTCTTCAAACGTTTTCACACGGTAGACCTCGCAGCGCTTGCGTGTCATGCCGGAGAAGCCGTAGATCGCATAACGATCGCCAAGTGTTTCCAGCGACTCGCACAACAGCACCAGCGCCTCGCGCTCGGCATCGTTGATCCAGCCCTTGGTGGAACCGCTCATGTCCACCATGAACATCACCGCGATGTCGCGTTCCAGCTTGTGCATCTTGGTGAACAGGCGGTCAGTCATTTCCATGCCCATGGTCGTGTCGGCATAGGCCTCCACCAGTGCATCGATATCGACATTATCGCCGCAGGGCTGCTTCTTCAGCAGCTTGTCCTCGCCACGCAAGGCCTCGAAGGTGCGGCGCAGGTGCGCTGTCAGCCCCCGGTACTTGATCAGCGTGTCGTTGACAAAACCTCCATCGAGCGGACTTACCTCCAGCTCACGCAGCACCGTCCAGTTCTTGCGATAGTTCTGACGCTCGTAATCCCACTCGTTGTACAGGAATGCGCCTTCCTCGTGGTATGTCCCCTTCCAGACATCCTCGACACTCTGCTCCCCCACGGCCTCGGCAAGGTACGCACCGTCACCGGCTGCATACAGGTAGTCCTCGGGAATCTCGCCAAGGTCCTGGAATATTGATGCCATGGTGCCCTTGACGTTATCGGGCGGCGCAATCGGCTTGCCGTCGAGTTTCATGTCATAGGCGAAGCCATCAGGGTTTTCATCCGATTCAATCGTGCGCAACTCAAACGGCAGGCGACGTTCATCATCCGGCTCGTGCGCGAGATCTTCCCCGACCTCCTCGACGGCCTCCTGCAGCTCCTTTTCCAGCCGCAACAGGTGTATCCGGAACAGCTGCTTGTCTGCCTCGATGCGCGTATTGCGGACCTTGTCCACGGCGTCGGGGTTCATCGTACCCTGGTACATCATGGCCGGCAGCGGCCTGTCCACCAGCCGCGGCAGCCAGGCCAGCGTGTCTGTAACGCTCGCCCCGTCCCGCGCAAGCCGTTCAGCCGCCGCCTGCCAGTCCGCATCCATTTCAACCGCACTGTCGACACGGAAACGCTCGATATAACGGTACACACCGGGCAGGAGGTCACGAATACGTGCATCCAGCCGCAACGTTTCCAGTGCATGGAAACATTTCAGTGCCGCATCCCGGTCGGCGTAGCGGCCAAGCACCTCCTGCGTATCGAAGCGCCAGGTGGCAAACCAGGTCTGTGCCCACTGGTGCACCACCATGGCCTTGTAGAGCTGGAAATTGTCCTCACGCTTCTCGTAACGACCAACCGTGGCCGGCAGAAAGATGGTCTCGGTGTCGGTATAGCACTGCTCGCCGCACTCGATCTTCAGGCGCCGGCCATTAAGGCCGTGCACGAACATCTCCAGCACATTGACCACATCATCAAACGACACGCCGGTGGCCCGCGCCTTGTACTCCCGCGCAAAACCCTCCACGTCCCTGAACATGGCGACTGCCGGGTGCAGACCCTTCGTGTCGTAGATGTCCATGCATGCCAGCAACCAGGCCTCGACACCCGCGGTATCCATCAGCCGCAGCGCCGGGCAGACGTGCGAGACAAAATTAAGCGCCATCCCGGAACTGGTGCGTGCCACGACACTGGCCCAGTGCAGCACAAAATCCTGCTGTTCGCGGCTGAATTCAGCCAGCGCATGCGCCGGCTCCTCGGACGCACCCAGTGAAATCATATGGACATCGAGACGCTCCTCGAGCTGTGCCGCCGTCAGCGGCATGCCGCTGGTCTGCAGAAACTCGGTCTCGTCGTACCAGCGCGCTGCAACTCCGGCCGGCAACACCCGCCCGTCACGGGCCTGCACACCGAGGTGCAGCGGCTCGATGGTGCATCCGGGTAACGCCTCGCGCAGTAACTGACCCAGACCTTCCGCCTTCCAGGTGATCGCGCCGCTGTCGGTAGAGAGCCAGACACCGAGAGAGTTTTTGCTGATCAGCCTTGGCAGGTACTTCACCAGTCTGGCCATATCCACCTCGCGGTCCCAGAACTGGCCTTTCGGCCCGTGACCGACCGGCGGGACCGGCATGATGACCATGTCGAAATGCAGCTGGCGACGCAACAGGTCCTCGACATAATCCACGACATTTTCCTGCACATACTCGATATTACTGTCACCGGCATTTGCGCGCGCCAGCGACAACATGGCCTCACTGGCGTCAACATGGATAACCGAGGCGCCCGCCTGCAAGGCACACGCCGAGACAAAGCCGTTACCACCGAACAGGTTCAGGACACGGATGTCATCCAGGTCGTAGCAGCCCTCGAGGCGCTGACGCACCCAGTTCGCACAGGCAATGTCGCGCCCCCGCAGACCGACCCGTCCGTGATCATCGAGGCGACACACAAGGGATTGACCATCAAGGCTTACCTGCCATTCACGCACCAGGCCACTGCGTGTCGGCTGCCAGTGACCGTTCACACCCGGGTCCGGGACATACACCCAGTCCGCCGCCCACTGCTTGCCGGCCGGCTCGCCAATCGCAAGCCGGTCAAGGCTCTCGACCAGGTATTCCCCCCAGCGCTCAAGTTTGCGACCGCCACCGAAATCGAGCAGCTCATAATCACCCAGCGGCGTTGCCACAAAGGCATCGCGGGTATCGGACTCGGAGACTGTCGGGAGCTGAACCATCTGGAAAGTGTGGCGGAAACGCTGCGCTCACGCAAAAATTATCATTACAGGAGGCATCAACCGGCCCGCTGGTATCTGACGGGCAGGCACATCGGGACGTCGGGAGAGCCGGCTGATCGGCCGGGATACACACGATACACAGGGCTGCACAGGACCCGGATACGCGCGGGACCGCATTCACCATCGCGGGCGGGCTCATGTCGCCCTTGCACCTTTGCGGTGAATTATCTTTGGCTTTTCCCTGCGTCTGTGCCACCAATCTTTCGTGTGACGCCGGTAATCACAACCCGCCGGTGGCGGCCAGGTGAACATTCCACCGGCTAAAGCCGGTGGCTTCGGGTTACGGCTGAAAGCCGGATGGATCGGCCATTCGGCCGATTAACCCCCTCTC
>JBFELL010000215.1:0-3756 GCA_041552135.1 Gammaproteobacteria bacterium | reverse complement strand
GCAAGGCCGCCACCAAGCGCAAGGCCGCCACCAAGCGCAAGGCAGCTCCGAAGCGAAAGGCCGCCACCAAGCGCAAGGCAGCCCCGAAGCGGAAGGCCGCCACCAAGCGCAAGGCAGCCACCAAGCGCAAGGCAGCTCCGAAGCGAAAGGCCGCCACCAAGCGCAAGGCAGCCCCGAAGCGAAAGGCCGCCACCAAGCGCAAGGCAGCCCCGAAGCGAAAGGCCGCCACCAAGCGCAAGGCAGCCCCGAAGCGGAAGGCCGTACGCAGGAAGCGGAGGTAGTTGTCAGGTTATCCGCCAGTCAGCAATAACTGGCGAGATTCAACCGAACAGAAAGCCCGTACTGAAAAGTACGGGCTTTTTCTTTGCCTGGGTGTATACCGACATATCGCAAGACACCGGCACGCGACATGCTGATCCAGATACCCGGAGTGGCTGGATAATTCCTGCAGGAGCGGCGCCTCGCCGCGATTCGCGCCGAGGGCGGCGCTCCTGCATAACGATCTTTAAACGGACCAGGAAACCTCAACCGCCACCAAGAAACAGCTGATAGGCCTTGCAGTCGGTCTCTTCCCAGCAGGCATAGCCGAGATCATCGAGGAAGGTGCGAAACTCCTCCAGGCTTTCCTTCGGCACCTGGATCCCGACCAGCACCCTGCCGTAGTCGGCACCATGATTGCGATAATGAAACAGGCTGATGTTCCAGCGCTTGCCCATTGAGGTCAGAAAGCGCAACAGCGCGCCCGGACGCTCGGGGAACTGGAACCGGTAAAGCACCTCGTCGCGGAGACTCGGGGCACGCCCGCCGACCATGTAGCGCACATGCAGCTTGGCCATCTCGCTGTCGGTCAGGTCCTCAACCGGGTAACCGTCCTTGCGCAGCTTGTCGACCAGGTCCCGGCGCTCTTCATCACCCCGCTCGAGCTTGATGCCCGCGAACACATGTGCACTCACCGCATCGGCATAGCGGTAATTGAATTCCGTAATACCACGCTTGCCCAGTGCCCGGCAGAAACGCCGGAAACTGCCGGGCTCTTCCGGGATGGTAACCGCCAGCAGGGCCTCGCGACGCTCACCGATCTCTGAACGCTCCGAGACATGTCGCAGCCGGTCAAAATTGATGTTGGCTCCGCTGTTGATTGCCACCAGGCCGGCACCGCTGATGCCGGTCTGCTCGACATACTTCTTGATTCCTGCCACGGCCAGCGCACCGGCCGGCTCGACAATCGAGCGGCTGTCATCAAAAACATCCTTGATGGCCGCACAGATCTCGTCGGTACTGACAAGGATCATGTCATCAACATACTTGCGTGCTATCCGGTATGGCTCCTTGCCTGCCTGCCGCACCGCGACACCGTCGGCGAATATGCCAACCTGTTTCAGCGTCACCCGCCGCTGGCGCCTCAGCGCCTCGTACATGCACGGCGCCTCATCCGGCTCCACCCCGATCACCCTGATCGACGGCTGCAGCGCCTTGATGCAGGCGGCGACCCCCGCAATCAGCCCACCGCCGCCAACGGGCACAAACACGGCGTGCAGCTCACCCCGATGCTCCCGCAGTATTTCGAGCCCCACCGTGCCCTGACCGGCGATCACCTCCGGGTCATCGTAGGGATGGATGAAGACCATGCCCTCCTCGTCCGCAAGCACCCTGGCATGGGCGTAGGCGTCGTCATAGGCATCACCTTCCAGCACGATGCGCGCACCGTAATGCCTGACGGCATCCACCTTGATCGAGGGCGTCGTGCGGGGCATGACAATGACCGCCCTGATGCCGCGCTTGTTTGCGGCCAGTGCCACACCCTGCGCATGGTTGCCGGCCGATGCGGCAATGACACCGCCGGCACACTCGTCATCCGACAGGCCTGCCACCTTGTTATAGGCACCCCGGCACTTGAATGAATGCACCGGCTGCAGGTCCTCGCGCTTCATGCGGATGTCATTACCGAGTCGCTGCGAGAGACGCTCCGCATGGACCAGCGGCGTCTCGCAGGCGACATCGTAGACCCGGGAGTTGAGCACCATTTTCAGGTAGCGTTCCAGCATAGTACGTACAGTATCAGTTCAGTCGGAACTTGCCCAGACACCCCGGCACGACCTCGCACGCACTGCCGGGCCGGCAATGACATCCAGCACCCCCGACGGTATGATTCCGGCCAAACAGATAAACGGAGTGGCGTTATGACACAGGATGAAATGAAGAAAATGGTCGCCGGGGCCGCCCTGGATTACGTGGAAACCGGCACCATCATCGGCATTGGCACCGGCTCGACTGCCAACCACTTTATCGACCACCTGGCGGACATCAAGGGCCGGATCGACGGCACGGTCGCCAGTTCACAGGCCAGCGCCGAACGGCTCAAGTCACACGGCATACCGGTACTGGAACTGAACTCTGTCGATGAAATATCCGTCTATGTAGACGGTGCCGATGAATCCAACCATCACCTGCACCTGATCAAGGGTGGCGGCGGTGCCCTGACCCGGGAGAAGATCGTCGCGGCCTGCAGCCGCAAGTTCGTCTGCATTGCCGACGAGAGCAAGCTGGTCGACGTGCTCGGCGAGTTCCCGCTGCCGGTCGAGGTCATTCCCATGGCGCGCAGCTATGTCGCCCGCGAACTGGTCAAGCTCGGCGGTCAGCCGGTCTACCGCGAGGGGTTCACCACCGATAACGGCAACGACATCCTCGACGTGCACAACCTGCGGATCATGGAGCCGGTCAAACTGGAAGAGGAACTGAACAACATCACCGGCGTCGTCACGGTAGGCATCTTCGCGAAACGCCCCGCCGATATCCTGCTGCTCGGCACGCAGGAAGGCGTCAAAACCATTACGTGATAAAAAACCGGATCAGCGGCTACGTTAAGCATCCGGCACGTAACCCTGACCGCATAATCTCACCGGTAGGAGCGGCGCCCCCGCCGCGATAGCCTTAATACATATACACAATCATAAAAAAATCGCGGCGAGGGCGCCGCTCCTACATGCTCAGCACAGCGGGCGTTTCGCCAGGCGGAGCAGCTACCGGATTATTCAATCCGCGCCGCCAGGACCGAGGTCCCAGACCCGGACACTCGCATCGTCGCTGGTCGTGCCCAGGTAGCGCCCGTCGGCAGAGACCGCGACCGAGGCACCGCACAGTGCGTGCTGCTGGAATTCCCGGGTCACCTCGCCAGAGCGCGGATCCAGGAAGTAGACCGAGCTGTCCGTCTGACGGCTTATCGTGGCCAGTTCGCTGCCGCCATTCAGGAACTGCATGGACCTGATGATTCCATGATGCCGGGTTGACAGCACCTCAAGCGACCCGTCGGACAGGTGCCAGCGAAACAGCCGGAACCAGCCGCCGCCATACAGTGACTGCCCGTCGGGCGAAAACGCCAGGGTCCAGGCATCGACCGGCGGCACAGCCAGCTGCCGCGCCGGGCCCGATTCGCCAAACACCTGCACCGCCCCGTCAGTGCCACTCGAGGCATAACGTTGCCGCACAGGATCAATGGCCACCGCCTTGACCGAACCTCGGTGCAGGGCGCGCGCCTGCAGGAGGTGGAAGTCCGACAGACGCCATACGCGCACGGCGCCGTCTGCATGCCCGGTGACTATGCGTCCGGCTGCCGCGGCCAGCACCATGTGGGTGACCGGCGACGTAGTCTGATGCTGCCTGCCCGGATTGCCATGCCGGTCCCACTCCGCCAGCACGCCGTCATAGCCCGCAGTAATAATGTACCGGTCATCAGCGATGAAGCCGATGCCATTGACG
>JBFELL010000214.1:0-3771 GCA_041552135.1 Gammaproteobacteria bacterium | reverse complement strand
TCGTTTCCGTGTATTTCCGTGTGCTTCCGTGGCCATTGGCGAGAGGGAATGGAAAGGCATCGTGCATTTCGTCTGATTTCGTAACCATTATCCGTTTCCGTATATTTCCATGCGCTTCCGTGACAATTCAGGTTTGTTTACTATTCACTCCCTGCACCATAATGTGACCATGTATTTGCGCTGAAAACGCAACAACAACAAGGATCCCGCACCATGACCCGCTCGCATGACGATTTCCAGGCCGCCTGCCGGCATATCCCCGGCGGCGTGAATTCACCGGTACGCGCCTTTCGCGGCGTGGGCGGCGAACCGGTGTTCTTCGCCAGCGGCGAGGGGCCGTGCCTGGTGGACGTCGACGGCAAGCGCTACATCGACTACATCGGCTCGTGGGGGCCGATGATCGCGGGCCATGCCCACCCCGATGTCATCCGCGCCGTTCAGGAGGCCGCCGCCCGGGGGCTGGGCTACGGCGCACCGACGGAGATCGAGACGCGTATGGCGGAAACGCTCTGTCGCCTGATACCGTCGATGGAGCTGGTGCGCATGGTAAATTCCGGCACCGAGGCGACCATGAGTGCAATCCGTCTGGCGCGCGGTTTCACCGGCCGTGACCGCATCGTCAAGTTCGAGGGCTGCTACCACGGCCACTCCGATGCCCTGCTGGTAAAGGCCGGCTCCGGCACCCTGACGCTGGGGGTGCCCACCTCGCCCGGCGTGCCGGCCAGCACGGCCGAACACACCATGACGCTGACTTATAACGATCTCGACAACGTCGCCGAGGCCTTCCGCGAGGTCGGCAGCGAGATCGCCGCCGTTATCGTCGAACCGGTGGCCGGCAACATGAACTGCATCCCGCCGGAGCCCGGCTTCCTCGAGGGCCTGCGCGAGCTGTGCAGCGCACATGGCAGTGTGCTGATCTTCGACGAGGTCATGACCGGTTTTCGCGTGGCGCGCGGCGGTGCCCAGGAACACTACGGCGTCATCCCGGACCTCACCACACTCGGCAAGGTGATCGGCGGTGGCCTGCCGGTCGGCGCCTTCGGCGGGCGGCGCGACATCATGGAGCAGATCGCGCCGCTGGGCCCGGTCTACCAGGCCGGCACCCTGTCCGGCAACCCGATCGCCCTGGCCGCGGGCCTGACGACACTGGGGCTGGCCGCGGCCGACGGTTTCCATACCGCTCTGGATGCCGCCGCCAGTCGACTGGTGGACGGCCTGCAGTCACGGGCCGACACCGCCGGCATTGCCCTTACCACCAACCAGGTCGGCGGCATGTTCGGCTTCTTCTTCACCGACGAGTCCCCGGTCACCCGCTTCGAGCAGGTCACCCGCTGCGACCTCGAGCGATTCCAGCACTTCTATCACGGCATGCTGGACGCGGGGGTCTACCTGGCACCCTCGGCCTACGAGGCCGGCTTCGTGTCGTCGGCGCACACGGATGCGATCATCGACGAGACACTGGCCGCCGCCGAACGGGTATTCGCCACCCTCTGACCTGACGTAGCTCCCATGCTGCAGACCACGGCTACAGCCAAGCCCAGCGAACGCCATGGATAACCCGCTGCAGGTCATCCTCGACTGGGTCACGCTGCACCCCTACCTCGCCGGGCTGCTGGTGTTCCTCATCGCCCTGCTGGAATCGCTGATCGTCATCGGCCTGCTGATCCCGGGCGCCTTCCTGCTGTTCGGTGCCGGCGCCCTGATCGCCACCGGCAACCTGCCGCTGGTACCCATTCTGCTATGGACCATCGTCGGAGCCATTGCCGGCGACACCATCAGCTTCCTGATCGGCCGGCACTACCACCAGCGATTGCGGGTGATGTGGCCGCTGCGGCGTTACCCGGCGATGGTGAACCGCGGCACCGATTTCTTCTTCCGCCACGGGGGCAAGAGCGTTTTCATGGCGCGCTTCGTCGGTCCGGTGCGCCCGATTGTGCCGGCCATTGCCGGCATGATGGAAATGCCTGTCGCGCGCTTCCTCGGGGTGGATGTGGTCGCCTCGGTGCTCTGGGCACCGGCCTATATCCTGCCAGGCATGGTGTTCGGCGCCTCGCTCGGCCTCGCCGCCGAGGTCGCCGGTCGCCTCGTCGTGCTACTGATCGTGATAGCCGGGGTCACCTGGCTGAGCGTCGAACTTATCCGCGGCATTACGCGCCTGCTGCAGCCACCGGCCAGCGTCCTGCTGGACCGGCTGCTGGACTGGAGCCGCAACCACCCGCGCATCAAGCCGCTGACCGGTTCCCTGCTCGACCCGGCCCACCCGGAGGCGCGTGGTCTTGCCACACTGGCCGTGCTGCTGTTCTTCACGCTCTGGGGACTGCTGCTGATCTCGCGCCAGGAATTGCACGGCCGCTTCATGGCCAGCTTCGACGTCTACCTGTTCCATGCACTGCAGACACTGCGCACACCCTGGGCGGACCGACTGATGGTCTTCATCACCCAGTTTGGCCAGCAACTGCTGCTGGCGGCGATCCTGGCGGGCGGCTGCCTGTGGCTGTTCCGCAAGGGCCGTTCGCGGGCCGCCTGGCACTGGCTGGCCGCCTATGCCGGCACCGGCATCCTGACCTGGGTGCTGAAGGTCTCCGCACAGGTGGCACGCCCGGTCGACTGGCAAAGCGGCTTCTCCTTCCCCAGTGCCCACGTCAGCATGAGCCTTGCCGTATTCGGCTTCCTGGCACTGCTGGTGGCCCGGGAGCTGCCCTACCGCAACCGCTGGCTGCCCTACTCCACCGCGGCCGTGGTGGTCACGGCCATCGCCTTTTCAAGGCTTTATCTCGGTGTGCACTGGTTTTCCGACGTACTCGGTGCTGCCACCCTTGGCATCTTCTGGGTCGCCCTGCTGGGCATCGCCTATGACCATCACCCGGCGCCCCGCCTGCATGCCGGCGGCCTGGTGGCTTTCGTCCTGCTCGCCACCATCGTCGCCGGTTCACTGCAGGTACAGCAGCGTTTCGGGCGTGACCTCACGCATTACCTGCCGCGCCCCGACCTGCTCACGGTCACCCGCGATGCCTGGCAGGAGGATATCTGGCAACTGGCACCCCCCTACCGGATCGACCTGGAGGGCTCGCCGAAGCAGCCAATGAACGTGCAGTGGGCCGGCGACCTGGGCACGCTGCAGGCGCTGCTGGAAGCCCGAGGCTGGCGACTGCCGACAGGCCTGGGGGCGGCGAGTTTTCTCAACCTGCTGACACCCGAGCCATCGATCGGGCAACTGCCTATCCTGCCGCAGGTGCATGATGGCCTGCATCCCGAACTGGTCATGGTCACGGATCCGGCACATAACGAGGGCCTGACGGTGCTGCGCCTGTGGCTGACCCGTATGCAGTTCGCAACCGGCGCCACGCCGGTCTGGCTCGGCAATGTCTCCACCCTGTTCATGGAACAGACCCCGGTCCTGCTCACCATCCTGAGGACCGACCGGAACTTTGACGCCCCCCTGCGGCAGCTGCGCCGTGCGCTGGGCGAGGATGTTGAAAGCCTGTTGCGACAACGCCCGGTGGAAAGCCTGCCCGGTGACATTGCCTGGGACGGCACTGTGCTGCTTGCCAGTGAGCCGGGGGTGTAATTCATCTGAGCGCCGCCCCCGGCGCGATGATTCATCCATCCAACCGCGGCGAGGGCGCCGCTCCTACCCTATACAGACACAACAGGCATCAACCCCGGGACCGGCAAATTCAATTCTCCTAACGAGCCGGTTCCCCCTGCAAGGCCACGAGCAGCTTCTCGTGGATGCCGCCGAAACCGCCGTTGCTCATCACCAGCACGTGA
>JBFELL010000213.1:0-3781 GCA_041552135.1 Gammaproteobacteria bacterium | reverse complement strand
GCAGCACGGCCTTGACATGGCGAGCGCAGAAGGGACATTCATAGTCTGTGAACTCGACCATAACAAGCTTCGCATCAGCGCTGCCCTTGGACGGGTCACTGGAAATATCCAGTTCGATATTGACATCACTGACCACTTCCCGCTTCTTGGGGGTCACGAGTTTCCTGACCTCGGCAAGTTCCTTGACAATCGCCTCCTGCCCCGTCTTCAGGGACGCCTGGCCCGCCTTCAGCGCCTCGATATCGGACTGTATCTGCTCGATGCCGGCAGCCATCTCGCCGCTCGCCCCGTCATTACCGGTTTGCTCGAGACAGCCGGTCAGCAGGGTGAATGCCGCCAGCAACATAAACAGCTTGATTTTCATTTCTTGTGGCTCCTTTGGATTCTGTCGATTCCTGTTGATTTTCCTGCATTCACAACACTAATCTGCTACTGTGCCTGAAGTGGACGGACCAAGTAAAGCGTCTGTAGGCATATTTCCCGGACACACGCCCTGAGTGGCGGCACCGGTTGCTACCCGCCGGCATCATCCGCGCCCGGGTAGACACGAAATCCGGATGTTGCCTGACGGATTGATGACACTATAATTCGATCATATTATTCGGCCATGGAAATCCAGACTTGAATGCCAAGCCTGACGCTGTCGCACAAAGGTCGGTTGCAAAACACCCTTTCCTCCTCAGGGGCGAACTGGCAGATCGGCAGCGATACAGTCTGCATGATCCACATCAACACCCGCCATTCTGCCCAACCACGCCCGCATCACCCGTACCGATGACGGCTGTCACATGATGGCGGCATCCGGGTCGGGCAGGCTTCGTATCAACCATGCGGACATGCATGAGCATAGCCTGCACGACGGCGACATCATCCAACTGGCTGGCTACCGATGATATTCTCCGCAGACGCCATGCACACCTCCGATAACGGCATAGCGGTACGTGCCTGGCTGCAGGTCCTTAACGGCACACACCGGGGCAGGACCATAGCGCTGGAAAACCCGGTCACGCGTTTTGGCAGCGCCGGCGAGCTGACCGTGATGATCAGTCGCCGCACCAATGGCTATTATCTGTCGCACCTGGAGGGGGATGCCTTCCCGCAGGTCAACCAGACCATCATCAATGACACCACCTGGCCGCTGAACCCGGGCGACACCATCCACATGGGCAAACTCAGGTTTGGCTTCTTTGCCGACTACGAGCGCTCCACTACAGCGGCGGCGCGGACCAATAACAGCCAGCGCCACTTCACCCGGGTGTCGCTGCACAACCCGGCCATTATTGCCACAGACGACACCCAGTGGGATACGCGTCTCATGGATCTCTCGCTTAGCGGCGCCTTGCTCAAACACCCGACCGGCTGGACGGGCCATACCGGTGACCGCTACAGGCTCAAGCTGCTGCTGGCCGACCGGTCCTATCTGGAGGTGGATGCACAGGTCCGGCAGGTTGACGCGGACCGGCTGGGCATGGCCTTTATCGACCTGGATGAGACCGACCGGAATGAAATCCGCGGGCTGGTCGAGATCAACCTGGGCGATACCGCCCTGCTGCAGCGCGAGCTCTCAGAATTCCTCTGAAAATACCTCGAGTACCTGCGACAGCCGCTCGGCCGCCGTCACCTCCAGGCCCTCGATAGCGCGCTTCGGCCGGTTTGCGGCCGGTATGATCGCGCGATGGAAGCCGTGTTTTGCCGCCTCGCCGAGGCGTTCCTGACCGTTCGGCACGGGGCGCAGCTCGCCTGACAGGCCGACCTCGCCGAAGACGATCAGGTCGGCGGGCAGACAGCGATTGCGGAAGCTGGACATGATCGCCAGCAGCACGGCGAGGTCGACCGCCGTCTCGGTAACCCGCACGCCGCCGACGACATTGACGAAGACATCCTGGTCTCCCGTCACGAGACCACCATGGCGATGCAGCACGGCCAGCAGCATGGAAAGCCGGTTCTGCTCCAGCCCGAGCGTGACGCGACGCGGGTTACCCAGCTGGCTGGGGTCGACCAGCGCCTGTACCTCGACCAGTAGCGGCCGGGTCCCCTCCCAGGTCACCATGATGGCACTGCCCGGTACCGTGGTCTCGTGACGGGACAGGAAGATGGCCGACGGGTTGCGCACCTCCCTGAGGCCCTGCTGCGTCATGGCAAAGACACCGAGTTCATTCACGGCGCCGAAGCGGTTCTTGATGGCCCGCAGGATACGGTAACGCTCGCCGGCATCCCCCTCGAAGTAGAGCACCGTATCCACCATGTGCTCCAGCACCCGCGGGCCGGCGAGCGTCCCTTCCTTGGTGACATGGCCCACCAGGAAGATGGCCGTACCCGTCTGCTTGGCATAACGCACCAGCTGCGCCGCGCTTTCCCTGACCTGCGCCACCGAGCCCGGCGCCGACTGCAGGTTGCCGGTATAGAGCGTCTGTATGGAATCGAGCACCATGACCCGGGGTTGCTCCGTGCGGGCCGTCTCGATGATGCGCTCCACGCAGGTCTCGGCATACAGTCTGACATCGTCGCCTTCGATGCCGAGGCGCGCCGCCCGCAGCGATATCTGCTCGGGTGACTCCTCGCCGGTGACATACAACGAGGACAGGCGTGTCGACAGGGACGCCAGCACCTGCAGCAGCAGGGTCGACTTGCCGATTCCCGGATCCCCGCCGATCAGCACCACGGAACCGCTGACCAGTCCGCCGCCAAGCACCCGGTCGAGTTCGGAAAAACCGACCGGCGTGCGCACCTGCCGGTCCGGTTCAACCGCCGACAGCCGGGTCACGGTGTTCGTCGTGTCGCCGGCATAGCCGGAAAACCGGCCGGCCGGCATCGTGGCGACCGCCACCACCTCGATCAGGGTGTTCCAGGCACCGCAGTCGGTGCACTGCCCTGCCCACTGCGGTGCCCGTGCCCCGCAGCTGCTGCAGGAGTAAAGGGTTTTTGCCTTTGCCATGTGCCGCTATTGCCAGGTTCCAGAAAGTGAAATTCCTGCCGCCGCCAGCATAACAAAAACCTCTGCAGCGGTTGCGAGCGTCTGCGCCATCGCGTCGACGGATGTCCGTCGAGCGTCTTGCCTGCCATTTTTCATCAATCCGGTATATGACATCAAGCCAGGCATGAACACCCTTGAGTGACACCGGTAGCGCCTGGCAGAACAGCGGATATAAAACGTCAATGGATTCGAGGCGATGTCATGCCGCAACCGCCCGGACATCAATCGCGATAGCGTCGCGGCACCCTCGCACTGATGCCGCACAACAGCTCGTAGGCGATGGTGCCGGCCCGTGCGGCAATGTCGTCGACCGGCAGGCCATGGCCCCAGAGGGTCACGGGATCCCCGACAGCCGCCCCCGGCGTTGCGCGCAGGTCAATGGTGACCATGTCCATCGAAACCCGTCCCGCCAGGGCCGCCGCTCGGCCATTGACCCGCACCGGCGTACCCGACGGCAGATGCCGCGGGTAGCCGTCCCCATAGCCCATGGCGGCCACACCGATATTCATGGTCTCGGGACATACCCAGTCACCGCCATAGCCCACCGCCTCGCCCCGGCGGTGTTCGTTCACGGCAATCAGGCGACTCTCAAGCGTCATCACCGGCTGCAGGTCCAGTTGCTGCGCCGTTGCACCGGCCAGCGGTGAACTGCCATAGAGCATGATGCCGGGGCGGACCCAGTCAAGGCGCACCTCCGGCCAGCCAAGAATGCCGGCGGAATTCGCCAGGGAGCGTTCGCCGTCGAGCCCGTCGGTGGCCTCGTGGAAGCACTGCAGCTGGTCGCGGGTGGCGGGATTGTCCTGCTCG
>JBFELL010000212.1:0-3826 GCA_041552135.1 Gammaproteobacteria bacterium | reverse complement strand
CTCCGGGATATCGCTGAACAGCCCGGCCATTTCCTCGGGGGATTTCAGGTACTGCTGCTCCGAGAACGTCCGGGTGCGGCGGGTGTCGTCCAGGGTCCGGCCCTCGTTGATGCAAACCCGCGCCTCATGTGCCCCGAACTCATCGGCCGCAAGGAAATGCACATCGTTGGTCGCGACGACCGGTACGCCAGCATCACCGGCCAGCGACACGGCGCGGTGCAGATATTCCTCGTCACCCGCCCTGCCGGTGCGCTGCAGTTCCAGGTAGAAACTGTCCTCGAACAGTTGCTGCCAGTGGTCCAGCAGGCGCTGCGCGCGGTCGGGCTTGTTCGCCAGCAGGGCCTGGCCGATGTCGCCGGCGCGGCCACCGGAAAGCGCGATCAGCCCGTGCGTGGCACCCGACAGCCAGGACTTCTCCAGTACCGGCAGTCCGCCATGCTGGCCCTCGGTGTAGGTGCGCGAAACCAGCTGGGTCAGATTCAGGTAACCGGTGCGGTCCTTGCAGAGCAGGACAATACGCGATGGCTGGCCGGTCGTGGCGCCGTCCGCGATCCAGAGATCGACGCCGATGATCGGCTTCAGGCCGGCCGCCATGGCGGCACGGTAGAACTTGACCATGGCGAACAGGTTGCCCTGGTCCGTGACGGCAACGGCCGGCATGCCCTGTGCGGCGGTTTTCCTGACCAGAGACGGGATCCTGACCGTACCGTTGGCCAGGGAATATTCCGTGTGCAGGTGGAGGTGGACAAAGGTTGACGCCATGGGAAAAGTGTCCGGGTTTATAGCGCCGGTTTCAAGTCCATCAGGGAACCTGGACGGTCTCAAGATTTATTTTTCAAGTACATGTTTATTATGGATATATTTACAGAAAAACGGCCCGGCCGCCAGCGCCAGCCAGCACCGCCCCCCAGCCACGGCCATGGGCTTCAACCCGACAGGGATCCCGTCCGGAAAAGATCACAACCATGCCCGCGTACAGCGCACCGACGGCTAAATTTTGACGGGCGACTGTCGATAGCCAAATGACACCCGTTAACACTGAAATCAGCCGGCAAGAGATATGGAGCCAAAACTCAAGAGTCGCGCATCCTCGGTTTTCGAGGAGGAAGAGCTGCGGGGGTTCTCACGCAGCATGGCCGAACTCCAGTGGCTGTTGCTGATCCTTGCCGTGCTGTACTTTTTTATACCGACCAGTCCCATCCATAATACGGACGCCGTGATTGTCATCATGGTGTGTTACGCCGCCTTCATCATGGCCTTCCGCTATCTCAATTTCCATGCCCGGGAAACCCGCTGGAAACTGGCCATCGAAACCTGGGCGATGATCTCGTTCATCACCCTGGTGATATGGCATACCGGGCAGGCGGATAGCCCGCTGCTGAACCTGTATCTGCTGGTAATCATTGCCTGTGCGATTACGCTCGGCCGGATCATGACCATGCTGGAAGTGGCTCTGATCGCGTGCTGCTATCTGTACATGGGCTATGCGTCCTACTCCACAGCCATCTTTGTTCCGGAAACCTTCACTACCCTGATGGCGAAGTTCTCGCCCTTCCTGCTGGTTGCCTACGTCACGTCAATGCTGGCATCGGACATCCTCAATGCCAAGAAGAAGATCACCATCCTGTCCCAGACCGACGAACTGACCGGTCTGCTGAACATGCGGGCCTTCAACACGATACTGGAAAAGGAAATTGCCACGGCCACCCGTTACCGGCATCCGTTTAGCATCGTCATGATCGATGTCGACGGGCTCAAGAAAGTCAACGACCGCTTCGGTCACCCGGCCGGCAGCCAGCTGGTCTCGGTCATCGGGGTCGCCATCAGGAACTGTATCAGGAGTTCTGACGTCCTCGCCCGCTATGGCGGTGACGAGTTCATCGCGCTGCTGACACACACCAGCGCGAAGTATGCCATCCACGCGGCCGAGCGCATTCGCTCGGCCATCGACAACACCGCCTTCGACATGGACGGGAACTGCATTTCCTCGACGGTCAGCATCGGCATCGCCAGCTTCCCGGAATGCGTGGCCGAGGCGAAGCAGGTGCTGAACAAGGCAGATGTCGCGCTCTACAAGAGCAAGAACACCGGCCGCAACAGGGTCACCTACTACGAAGAAGCCCTGGAGGCCACCCGGGCCTGCGCCTGATCGTGGTCCCGGCCGTCAGCCTGCATCCTCATCCAGACATTTTCTTACCGGAGCATAGGATCTGCGGTGTATCGCTGTCACACCGAGACAGCGCAGCGCATCGAGATGCATGCGACTCGGATAGCCCTTGTGCTGTGCGAACCCGTAGCCGGGATAACGCGCATCCATGCTGTGCATTTCGCGATCACGCGTCACCTTGGCAATGATGGACGCGGCACTGATGGCCGGTACCAGGCTGTCGCCCCGGACAATGGCCCGTGCCCGACACGCCAGTTCAGGCAGCCGGTTGCCATCGACCAGTACGTACCCTGCCGCCGGCGCCAGGCCCTCCACCGCACGCTGCATTGCCAGCAGTGTTGCCTGCAGGATATTCAGACGGTCGATCTCATCGACTTCAGCACGGCCGACCGACCAGGCCAGCGACCGGCTGACAATTTCCGCATAGAGCATTTCCCGACGGGCCTCGGAGAGTTTCTTCGAATCCGCAAGCCCCGCGACCGGCCTGCCGGGATCCAGTATCACGGCGCCCGCCACAACCGGGCCGGCCAGCGGACCGCGCCCGGCCTCATCCACACCGGCAACCAGCTCCGTACCCGCCCTGCTAGACCAGGTGTCCATACCGACCGACCATTTCAAGCATCACCTCTGCAATCTGCCGGTTCGCATCCCGGCGCAGTGAGTCATGAATGCGGGTAAAGGCGGCAGTCAGATTCCGGCTGCGTTGCGGCTGCTCGACCAGCTTGAGCACCTCACGGCCAAGCAGCTCGGGCCTCACCTCGCCCTGGATCACCTCCCTCACCAGCGGTTCACCGGAAAGCAGGTTCGGCAGCGAGAAATAGCGTGTCTGCACCAGGCGCTTCGCCAGCAGGTAACTCAGCGGCGACAGACGGTAGGCGACCACCATCGGCCGATTGAGCAGCAGGCATTCCAGTGTTGCGGTTCCCGACGCAAGCAGGGCGGCATCACAGGCCGCCATGGCCTCCAGCGACTTGCCGTTCAGCAGGGTCATCGGCACCTTGCAACGCAGACGCCGCAGACGCCGCTCGAAGACCTCGCGACAGGCATTGGTCACGAACGGCACGACAAAACGCATATCGACCCGGCGCTCGTAACACCACATTGCGGCACGAATAAACGGATCGGCCAGTCGTTTCACCTCATCCAGCCGGCTGCCCGGCAGCAGGGCCACCAGTTTACCGTGCTCCTCGAGCCCGAGATGGCGGCGTGCCAGCAACGGGTCGACATTATCCGCCAGGGTGTCCGCCAGTGGATGGCCGACACAGCGTACCGGGATATCGTATTCCTGGTAGCAGGCCTCCTCGAAGGGAAACAGCGTCAGCATGCAGTCCACGCTCTCGGCAATCCTTCGCAGGCGGTAGCCCCGCCACGCCCATACCGCAGGGCTGACGTAGTGCAGCGTCCTGATGCCAGCGGCCTTGAGGTCTTTCTCCAGCGGCAGGTTGAAATCGGGGGCATCGATACCGATAAAGATATCCGGCGGCGTTTCGAGGAAGTGCCGGCGCAGGTCGCGCCGCATGGCAACGAGCCCGGGAAGCCGGCTGACGACATTGGTCAGACCCATTACCGAGAGTTTTTGCATCGGATGCAGGCTGAAACAGCCGGCCTCGGACATCCGTGCCCCGCCGACGCCCTCGAATACCGCGTCAGGCACCCGCT
>JBFELL010000211.1:0-3831 GCA_041552135.1 Gammaproteobacteria bacterium | reverse complement strand
GGGTATGCACGCATGAATACCAGCACCAGTAACTCACTGACAGGTATCCTTCCGCGCTCACCATGCAGATGGACTCAATGTGTCGGCGGCATTGCTGGTGGCCGACTGTTGCTCCATTTTGCGCCCCACTAGCCAGTCACTCAGTGGCTGGATGTCAGGTGGTTGACCATTATCCCTGACCCAGGAATCCACTGCGAACCGCTCACCGTTACTGCGGTCAGCAATTACTGCAGTCCAGTGTGTATTGAAGATAAGTGTATGGCGGACATGACGTTCCTCGACGTCGTGCCACTTGAGAAGTCCACCGTCAAATAGCAATTGCAGGTATGTCGAGGTATTTTTCGATTCCGAGATGCAATCGAGTTGTCCGGATTGTCCTGCACCAGCGATGTTTCCAGCCAAATCACGCCAGGTGCCGGTTATTGAACCGACTATGTTTTCGAGCAGGGCAATCGCCTGGCGAATATTCTCGCGTTCTTCAGCAGGTGACGTGTCCGCAGAGAAAAGATTTCGTATTGATTGCCACTGACTGGCCGTGAGTGACACCATCTGGCCTGTATCACAGTGATAGTCTGTGCAACTGAAGAAATTCAGCTGATCAGATGAAGCGCTTACTGTAGCTGCTGTAAAACAGCACAGGTATAGCCAGGCAATACCGATAAAGTGAGCGAACTTCATGTAAATAGGGGACAGACCACGATTAATAGTTATTAATCTAGACTAGAGTTGACTATTAATCGTGGTCTGTCCCCTATTTCCTTCTCCTGTTTTCCCTTGGGCAATAAAAAAGCCCCCTGAATCGGGGGCTTATGGATGGTGATGGATTTCCTGGGACATCAATTTGGTGGAGGCGGGCGGAATCGAATCGCCGTCCGCGAATTCTCCGCCATCGGCTCTACATGCTTATCCGCGTCTATTGATTTAACTGGCCGCTACCCGACGGGCAGGGAAGACAACCAGCGATTCCGGTAAGGTTTTAACGACTCCGCCCCGAACGTGCTTCATCGCGATCTTGTGAGAGTCGACGCCTGAGTGCCCCGGGGGGCTCTGGACGCACAAGCACGGCTCCAGTCAGACGGCACCCTACAGGGGTTTAAGCTGCGAGTGCGTAGTTGTCGTCGTTGGCAACTATAAGTTTGCAGATGGTTTTACGAGGTATCCTGCACCTCGGCATGCACCTCAGGTTTCGCAACCCGCGTCGAAGCCAGGTCGCCCCCGAAAGGTAATGATATGACAGTATACCCGAGTAATAGTTCATGACCAGTCTTGAAATCGCGGAATATGGCCCAATAGAATGATTTGGCAATAAAAAACCAGCTGGATAACCCTCTATGGATATGGATTACGAAGTCTCCGACACGGAGCCGGAAGACGACGCCCGGGCAGGCGAAATCGTCCGTGCGACCGACGTCCTGCCGGCGGAGATCCACCTCCTGCCGCAAAGCAGCCGACCGTTTTTCCCCGGCCAGGTGATGCCCCTGCTGGTCGACAGCCACTGGGAGGACACCCTTCTGGCCGTCAAGGAAACGAAACACGACATCATCGGCCTGGCGCTGGTGCACACCGACAGCGTGGACGACGCTGATGCAGGCGATTTCTACGACATGGGCACGGCCTGCCGCATCCACCGCGTGCAGAAGGACGAGGGCAAGCTGCAGGTGCTGGTCGAGGGACTGCAGCGTTTTCGCATCGAGCGCTGGACCTCGAAACAGCCGCCGTATCGCGCCCGTGTCAGCTATTACCCGGAGACCGAGTACAAGCATGTTTCCGAGGTCAAGGCCTATGCCGTTGCCATCATCAACACCATCAAGGAACTGGTGCCGCTCAATCCCCTGTACGGCGAGGAGCTGAAGATCTTCCTGGAGCATTTCAGCCCGGACGACCCCTCGCACCTCGCGGATTTCGCCGCCAGCCTGACCACCGCCGGCAAGGAGGAGCTGCAGGAGGTGCTGGAGAGCACGCACATCCTGTCGCGCCTGGAAAAGGTGCTGCTGCTCATCAACAAGGAGCTCGAGGTTGCCCGTGCGCAGATGAAGATCCGCAAGCACGTGGAGGCGGAGATCCAGTCGCACCAGAAGGAGATGTTCCTGCGCGAACAGCTCAAGGCGATCCAGAAGGAGCTCGGCCTGTCCAAGGACGACAAGACCGCCGAGGTGGACAAGTTTCGCGAGCGCATCGGGGAGCTGGAGGTCCCCGATGCGACCCAGGAGCGCCTGGACGAGGAACTGCAGAAGCTGGCGCTGCTGGAGACGGGCTCGCCGGAGTACGCCGTGACGCGCAACTACCTCGACTGGCTGACCCTGTTGCCCTGGGGGAAGCATACAAAGGACCGGCTTAACCTGAAAGCGGCGCGCGAGATCCTCGATCGCGACCACGAGGGACTGGACGATGTAAAGGAACGGATTATGGAGTTCCTCGGTGTCGGCATCATGAAGGGCGAGGTGTCCGGCTCCATCATCCTGTTTGTCGGGCCGCCGGGTGTCGGCAAGACCTCGCTTGGCCACTCCATCGCCCATGCGCTGGGGCGCAAGTTCTTCCGCTTCTCGCTCGGCGGCATGCGTGACGGGGCAGAGATCAAGGGGCACCGGCGCACCTACATCGGCGCCATGCCCGGCAAGTTCATCCAGGCGATCAAGAGCTGCGGGTCGGCCAACCCGGTCATCATGCTCGATGAACTCGACAAGATCGGCGCCTCCTACCATGGCGACCCGGCCTCGGCCCTGCTCGAGGTGCTGGATCCTGAGCAGAACAGCGATTTCCTGGACCACTACCTCGACGTGCCGTTCGACCTCTCGAAGGTGCTGTTCATCTGCACGGCGAACCAGCTGGACACCATCCCGGGGCCGCTGCTGGACCGCATGGAGGTCATCAACCTGTCGGGTTACCTCGCCAACGAAAAGCTCGCCATCGCACAGAAGCACCTGCTGCCGCGGCAGCTGGAGCGCGCCGGCCTGAAACCGCGGGGCCAGCTGCGCATCGAGAAAAGTGCCCTGCGCAGGATCATCGACGGCTATGCCCGCGAGGCCGGCGTGCGCCGGCTGGAGAAGTATCTCGGCAAGATCGTGCGCAAGGCGGTGGTGAAGCTGCTCAAGGGTGGCAAGGCGCCGGTGAAGGTGCGAGCCGCGGATGTTGAGGAGTACCTCGGCAAGCCGCTGTTCGAGCGTGAGAAGCATCGCAGCGGGGTGGGGGTCATTACCGGACTGGCCTGGACTGCCATGGGCGGCGCGACGCTGAGCGTCGAGGCCACCCGCACCCACGAATTCAACCGTGGCCTGAAACTGACCGGGCAGCTGGGTGATGTCATGCGCGAGTCGGCCGAGATCGCCTACAGCTACATCATGTCGAATGCGGTGAAATACGGTGTTAAACCGGAGTTCTTCCGCGATGCCTTTATCCACCTGCACGTGCCGGCCGGGGCGACCCCGAAGGACGGGCCCAGCGCCGGTGTGACCATGGCAACGGCGCTGCTGTCGCTGGCGCGCAGGCGGCGGCCGGTGCGCCGGCTGGCCATGACCGGTGAACTGACCCTGACCGGGGAGGTGCTGCCTGTCGGCGGTATTCGCGAGAAGGTGATCGCGGCCAAGCGTACCGGCATCCGCGAGCTGATCCTGCCGGAGGCAAACCGCGGCGATTTCGAGGAGTTGCCGGCGTACATCCAGGAGGGCATGACGGCGCATTTCGCCTCGCGTTACAGCGATGTGGCGCCGGTGGTGTTCGGGAAATAGGATCAAGTGCATCGCGGCGGGGCGCCGCTCCTACAGGTGAAGCCGCAACAGTTGCTGTAGCGGTGGTGTTTGAATAATCGGAGGATGTATCGCGGCGGGGGGGGGG
>JBFELL010000210.1:0-3861 GCA_041552135.1 Gammaproteobacteria bacterium | reverse complement strand
GTATTCCTTCTCCCTGCGGGAGAAGGCCAGGATGAGGGGATATGAATCAGGAAGAGGCGCTTTGTATGATCCCCTCTCCCCAACCCTCTCCCTGAGGGAGAGGGGGTTAATCGGCCGAATGGCCGATCAATCCGGCATTAGCCGGTGGAGTGTTCACTCACTGCTGATATTTCCGGCCGCTAATCTGTGGCAGCCGATCCAATGCGCAAGGTCAGAAAAAAGCCAATAAATTCAGTAATACACAGTTCCCGGACGACGGCCGCCGGCGGCCAACCAGGGATTTCCTTTCTACGAAAAAATGCCAAAAAAATGGCATAAACATGCCTTGCATCAAGGCGGATTTGGCGTGGCCGGGATTAAATAGAAAAAACTTCCAGAAAATTCCTGCAGTTCACAGGGGGAGCAATGAACTCACGCACAACACCCATGTCCTTCCTCGTGGCTGTTGCGGCGAGCCTTGCGATGCTGCTGCCAGGCAATTCGGCAGCGCTGGAGAAGAGCAGCGGCTGCGATTCACCCACCGCCTTTTCGGCAGGCGCTTCGGTCACGAGAACTATACAACCCGCCACGGCCCGGGATGGCCGCTACACGATCTATCTGCCCTCTGCGTATGACCAGAACGAACCGATGCCGCTCGTCATCGGTCTGCACGGCTGGACCAGCAGCGGCGCTTCTGCGCTGCGAGGTTCGGTCTTTAGCAAGACCGCGGAGAGCTACGGGCTCGTTACCGCCTGGCCGGATGGCGTCAACTATCCGCAGGCGGGTCGCGGCTGGGCATTTCCCGGCTGCAATGCCTCGCCACCGGTCGGGGAGGTGGATGCGTTCGGACGACGGGCCGTGTGCGAGGTGGGTGACACGTACAACTGCGACAGCAGCAGCTGCCCGTCCGCGAGCGCCATGGATGCCTGTGCGGAATCGGGCTTCGATTTCTCGCCCGGCACCACCACGGGAACAGTATGCGAAGAGACTCAAGTCACCTGCGCCATGGATGGCAGCAACTGCAACTGGTGCGGTTGTGTGGATGACGAGGCCTTCATCCGGGCGGTCGTCGACGACATCATGGCCAACGCCTGTATCGACAGGCATCGGGTCTATCTCACCGGCATGAGCGCGGGCGGCATGATGACGAGCTGGCTGTATTCGCGAACGGGTGATGTGTTTGCCGCCTTTGCGCCCATCGCCGGTCCCAACCCGCGCGACTTCCGGGGGCTGCCGGCACCGGTCGATGCCAATGCGAGCATTCTCTACCTGCACGGCACCGGGGATACCTGGGTGCGGCATGACGGCCTGATGTCATCGGATGGCTATTACTATGAAGCCGTCTGGAGCGAGATCGGCCACATCGCCCGCCATCTCTACGGAACAGACTGCACGGCCATACCGGCAGCAGGCGCCCCCCCAACGGGCGGCAAATGGAGTGACTGGGCGGTAGCGGATGCCATCCAGGCCCCCGCGGGTGCCGGGCTTGCCTGCCGGACGGTCGATTGCGCAGCCCCCGGAAGCGACAGCCGTGAACTGGTCTATTGCCTCTGGAGCGGGGGGCACAACTGGCCCAAGGCTTCAGGGAAAAGGGAAGCCGCGCTGTGGGGCAACAGGCTCATGGTCGGGTTTTTTCTCGACCACTGCAATGAAACCGGCAACAGCTGCACGACGGATTACATCCCGCCTGACGGCGGGGGCGGGGGTCCGCCGGGCGGCGGCAAAGGCTGCAATCCGAAGAAGGACCCGGATTGCAACAAATAATTACCGCAATGGCGGAGGGTGAAGGTAATGAACAGCAAAATCCTTCTCGCTGCATGCCTGCTGTTCTGTATCGCCCTTGGCGGCACAGGTTACGCGCAGACACGGGTTGCCTGCGTGGGGGACAGCATCACCGCGGGCTGGAAGCTCAAGGAGGCCGATAAGTATGTGACCAAGCTGGGCGGCCTGCTGGGGGCCGGCTACGACGTCCGCAACTTCGGTCATAGCGCCTACAGTATGCTGACGATCGCGGACAAGTCCTACTGGAATTCGCCCATGTTCCAGGCGGCGAAGGACTTCCAGCCGAACATCGTCACCATCATGCTCGGCACGAACGATGCCCATCCGGACTACTGGCCTCAATACCAGTCGGACTACGTTTCGGACTATGGCGCGATGATAGAGGTCTTCGAGAGCCTGCCTTCAAGGCCAAGAGTGATTGTCCTCGGGCTCCCCTACCTGAAACCGGGCGGCCGCTATGACGGCGTGGTGGCGCTGGATGCCCTGCTGCCGGGTGTCGCCGCAGAAGCAGAGGTTGACTATGTGGAGATCTGGGATGTGCAGCTCGCCAGCGACCTGTCCGAACGACAGCTGATGAAAGACCCGATTCACCCGAGTGCCGCCTCGCACACCATTATCGCGGAGACCGTCTACCCGGTGATTGCTGACGGCGGCATTGCAGTCTGTGGCGACGGTATGTGCAATGCAATGGAAGACGCCTGCAAATGCAGTGTCGACTGCGGCCAGCCACCGGCGTCGGAGTCCCGCTGCAGCGACCTGCTCGACAATGACTGCGACGGTCCGGCGGACTGCGAAGACCGGGATTGTGCAGTGGAACTCCATTGCCAGAGCGCCTGCAACGGCAACGGCATCTGCGAGCCGGGTGAAGACTGCCGCAGCTGTCCGGGTGACTGTGACGGTCACACCCGGGGCCGGCCTTCCGGTCGCTATTGCTGCGGCAACGGGATCCGGGAGGGGCCTGAAGGGGATGGCCGTTGCAACGGGCAGTTCTAGCATGGCCGGGGATGCGCATCCGTTGCAGCGGGCAGGGCAGGCAAGCACGCGGACAGGAGCGACGATATGAAATACCTGCAGATGATGCGCCACTTATTCCTGATGTCACGCCGGGGCCGTTGTTTCACGCAGCCAGGTACCTCGCCATGAACCATGTCACTGATCCGGACAAAACCCTTTCAGAACCGACTGGCCGGCAGCTGCCAACGAGATTTCACAAAGGTGGATATATGCACATCGTAATACGAACCCTTTTGCTCGCGGCGGGCCTGTCCGGCGCGCTGGCGCTCTTCGCGCCGCCCGCGCAGGCGATCACCATCCGCTCCGCGGAAGTCCAGGGCGACTCTGCCGTCGTCAACGGCAGAAAGGCCGAGGCATACCAGACGATCACCTGGGAAGGCGTCGACGTCGCCACGGCGAACCGGCGGGGCAACTTCAGCTTCTCCGACGGCGTCGTGCCCGAGGATTGCACCGGAACACTGAGCGATGGCGTCACCACCCTCGAGGTCACACTGGACAACTGCACGCCGGGCTCCGGCGGCGGGCCCGTCCCCGAACTCGCCCTGCTGGCAGCGCAAGCGGACGCGCACGATAGCGATGCGGTGCGTGCCGTCGGTTTCGCCGAAGCGGCATTGGGCGGCTTGCGGGTCGTCTCCGGCGGCGAGGACGCCAGACTGCGTAGCTGGGACCTGCTTCTCGTCGAGGACGAGCCACGTGTGCAGTCCCTCGACCACACCGTCTACGACCTCGAGGCCTCGCCTGACGGGTCGCTGGTGGTCACCGGGGAAGGGGGCTGGAACGGCGGCACGGACACCGATACTCTCAGGACCTGGGATGCCGGCGGTTTCGTGGACGGCACCCGGGCCCCCATCGGCTACGTCTATTGCGTGGCCATCTCGCCCGACAAGCTCTGGACGGTTGCATCCGGTTTCTACGGGAACATCCTGGTGTACGCGACCACCGACCTGCAGCTCTATGCGACCCGGGCAACGAAAAAGAAGCGGACCAAGGCCCTTGCCTTTTCGCCTGACGGCAGCCTGCTGGCATCGACCTCAACGGCCGGGCGGATCCTGCTCTGGTCCTTTCCGAACGATTGCTCGCTCACGG
>JBFELL010000209.1:0-3932 GCA_041552135.1 Gammaproteobacteria bacterium | reverse complement strand
CAGAGCCAGGTGGTGCTGCCATCACGTCAAGACCTCGATGACCAGGACTTCGTCGTGATGGATGATCCGGCGCGTGTGGAGGCGATCGCCGCCGCGAATGAGCTGGCGCCGGTCAGGCTGAAAGAGACGCAGATTACCGACCTGATCGAGTTCCTGCATGCGCTGACCGACCCGGCGGCCATCGACCTGCGCAAGGATATGCCTGCAAGTGTGCCGAGCGGTCTTTCGCTGGCTGACTAGATCTAGGCAGCTTGGGAGCAATCAGGGGCGGTATTAAACCCGCCCCTGTTATTTATGGCGACTATTCATGAGGCCCGTTACGGTCCCGCTTGTGTCAGTCTCTGCCAGTCAGTCTTGTTATAGCGCCAGAACGTTTCGTTTGAGTGTTACTGCCAGGCGATCAGCGAAGTTTTCCTGTTTGAATAATCACACCAGCGATAGATGTGAGGATTGAAATAGTCGCAGTGACAGTATTGTCGAATTTGCTTGCTTTTGCTGCCATCGTCGCTGAAATATCCCAAAAATATAATTTCACTGGACAATGACAGGTTTTTGGTCATAATAGCCGATAGTTACTGTCCACGATGAATATATGCAGGTAACAGTGGCTTAATTTTACTGAAATGCGTCAAATTGTCCCTAAATGGCCAAATTCAAGATACTTGCCCTGAACGGACCCAACCTGAACCTGCTGGGTACGCGGGAGCCGGAGCATTACGGGGCAGTGACCCTGGATGAGATCAACGGGCGTTTACAGGAAATCGCGGCGGCCTCCGGGGCAGAGTTCGTCGCCCGGCAGAGCAATGCCGAGGCCGAGCTGATCGATGCCGTGCAGGCGGCGCCAGGCGAAGGGGTCGATTTCATCATTATCAACCCGGCGGCCTTTACACACACCAGCGTGGGGTTGCGGGATGCGCTGAAGGCGGTGGGTATCCCCTTTATCGAGCTGCATCTGTCCAATGTGCATGCGCGCGAGGAATTCCGCAGGCATTCGTATTTTTCTGACATCGCCCTGGGGGTGATCTCGGGGCTGGGGCCGGTGGGCTATGAGCTGGCCTTGCAGGCGGCGGTGCGGTATTTGCGGGACGCGGGTGAGAAGTAAAACGTGAATCGATAAGGCTGGTTATTCGTCGGGTTCGTCGCTGCGCTCCTTAACCCGACCTACGGTTTAGTGCGGGAGCGAATTTATTCGCGATTGGTTGGACCTGAAAATCAGTCGCGGCTGAAGCCGCTCCTGCAGGTGGTTCCAATCATCGTTCCGGTGTGAACAGGTGCTGATATGGATATACGCAAGGTCAAGAAGCTGATCGAGCTGCTGGAGGAGTCCGAGGTGGCGGAGATCGAGATCCACGAGGGTGAGGAGTCTGTGCGCATCAGCCGGATGCCGCAGGCGACGACGGCCGCAATGCCGCAGTTTATCCAGGCGCCGCCGGTAGCGGCACCGGCGCCCGCCGCTGCCGCCGAGCTGGCTGCAGCCGCACCTGCCGAGGAGGCCGTGCCCGAGGGCCATGCAGTTACCTCGCCGATGGTCGGCACCTTCTACGAGGCACCCTCGCCGGGCGCCAAGCCGTTTGTCGAGGTCGGGCAGCAGGTCAGTGTCGGTGACACCCTGTGCATCATCGAGGCCATGAAGATGCTCAACCAGATCGAGGCCGACAAGGCGGGCAAGGTCACCGCCCGGCTGGTCGAGAACGGTCAGCCGGTCGAGTTTGGCCAGTCCCTGTTTGTGATCAGCTGATGCTGGACAAGGTCGTTATCGCCAACCGGGGCGAGATTGCCCTGCGTATCCTGCGTGCCTGCAAGGAACTGGGTATCGGCACGGTTGCTGTGCATTCCGAGGCGGACCGGGATCTGAAGCATGTGCTGCTGGCGGATGAAAGCGTCTGCATCGGCCCCGCGTCCTCGACCGACAGCTACCTGAACATCCCCGCCATTATCAGTGCCGCGGAAGTGACCGATGCCGTGGCCATTCATCCCGGTTACGGCTTCCTGTCCGAGAACGATGATTTCGCCGAGCAGGTCGAGCGCAGCGGGTTCATCTTTATCGGGCCGCGCCCCGAGACCATTCGCACCATGGGTGACAAGGTGGCGGCGATCCGCGCCATGAAAAAGACCGGTGTGCCCTGCGTGCCGGGCTCGGACGGGCCGCTGGGCGAGGATGATGAAGCCAATATCAAAATGGCCCGCAAGATCGGCTACCCGATCATCATCAAGGCGGCCGGTGGCGGCGGTGGCCGCGGCATGCGTGTGGTACACGCCGAGGCGGCGCTGGTGGGGGCGATTTCGCTGACCCGGGCCGAGGCGCAGGGTGCCTTCAACAACGACACGGTCTACATGGAGAAATTTCTGGAGCGGCCGCGGCATATCGAGTTCCAGGTGCTTGGGGATGGCGAGGGCAATGCCATCCACCTGGGCGAGCGAGACTGCTCCATGCAGCGCCGTCACCAGAAGGTGGTGGAGGAGGCGCCGGCGCCTGGCATTACCGGGGCACAGCGCCAGGCGATGGGGCAGCGTTGCGCCGATGCCTGCAAGCAGCTGCGCTACCGCGGCGCAGGGACATTCGAGTTCCTCTACGAGGACGGCGAGTTCTATTTCATCGAGATGAACACGCGCGTGCAGGTGGAGCACCCGGTCACCGAGATGATCACCTGTATCGATATCGTCAAGGAGCAGCTGCGGATCGCGGCTGGCGAGGGCTTGTCCTACAAGCAGGACGACATCGCCATCCATGGGCATGCCATCGAGTGCCGCATCAATGCCGAGGACCCGGAGACCTTCATGCCGTCACCGGGCAAGATCCAGACGTTTCATTCGCCCGGTGGGCCGGGGATCCGGATGGAGACGCATATCTACAATGGCTACACCGTGCCGCCATACTATGATTCCATGATCGGCAAGCTCATCGCCTTCGGTGACAGTCGTGAATCGGCGCTGGCGCGCATGCGCGTGGCGCTGGACGAGATGGTGATCGATGGCATCAAGTGCAACATCAGCCTGCAGCGGGATATCGTGACGGATCCGGCCTTTATGGAGGGGGGGACGGATATCCATTATCTGGAGAAGAAGCTGGGGCTTTAGGTCGTGAGACGTGAAACGTGAAAAATAATGGCCACGGAAACACACGGAAAAACACGGAAAAAATCTAATTACAAATTCAATGGCAGGAGCGGCTTCAGCCGCGATTGTTGCTGGTTAATCATAAACCCGGATCGCGAATGAATTCGCTCCTACCTGTGTATGGTAGCCACCGGAGAATATTAAACGGCCAACACCCAAATCAGTATGGCGTGGCTCCAGGTTAGCGTTGTAACGGATAAGGCAAACGCGGAAACCGTTTCCGATTGTCTGGATACATTGGGGGCTGTATCGGTGACCCTGCAGGATGCGGGGGATGAACCATTGCTGGAGCCTATGCCCGGTGAACACCCTGTCTGGCAGGCTGTGCAGGTTACAGCCGTCTTCCCGACCGATACTGATCCCGAGCAGCTACAGTGCAGCGTGCGGGACGTGTTGCACGACTCCGACATAGCGATTTCCACAGAATCCCTCGAAGACCAGGACTGGTCTGAAACCTGGCGCAAGGATTTTCATGCCATGCGTTTCGGCAACCGGCTGTGGATCTGTCCGGCGCACGAATCGCCGCCTGATGGGGATGCGGTTGTCGTGGATATGGACCCGGGGCTGGCCTTTGGTACCGGCACCCATGCGACGACGGCGATGTGTCTGGAATGGCTGGATGCCCATCCGCCGGCAGGGCTGCAGGTGATTGACTATGGCTGTGGCTCGGGCATCCTGGCGATTGCAGCACGTAAACTGGGGGCGAGCTGTGTTACTGGTGTGGATATCGATCCGCAGGCCATTCAGGCGACACGGGAGAATGCACGGCGCAACGGGGTTTTGGATGTACTTCAGGCGGTACTGCCTGATGATCT
>JBFELL010000208.1:0-4071 GCA_041552135.1 Gammaproteobacteria bacterium | reverse complement strand
TAACGCCCCTTCTGCCAGATATTGTTCGATAGCCAGTCGAAGATTGGCTCTAACTCCAGTCTGCCCACCAGTTCCGGCGCGTCCGGAATAGCCTGCAGCATGGCGTGATGCAACTGCGCGGCATTCATGGCCCCCAGGGTGTAGGAGGGGAAGTAACCGATTGCACCACTGGGCCAGTGAATGTCCTGCATCGGACCGTCTTTGAAGTTACCCCTGGTATCCAGCCCCAGGAAGTTTTCCATGGCCGTATTCCAGTGTTCCGGAATGTCTTTTACCTCCGTCCTGCCGAGTATCAGGTCCCGTTCCAGTTCATAGCGCAGTATCACATGCAGTGGATAGGTCACCTCGTCGGCGTCCACACGAATCAGGCCCGGTTCGACACGGGTATACCATTTGTACATATTGGCCGAGTCGAAGGCGGGATAATCGCCCAGGTGTTTGTTCACCAGCGGTGTAATTGCCTCGATGAACGGCCTTGAACGCCCCAGCTGCATTTCAAAGAACAGGCTCTGGCTCTCATGTACCCACATGCCCATGCTGGAGCCCACCGGCCGGTATCTCCAGTCCCGGTTCAGCCCGGTTTCGTAACGGGAATGCCCGGACTCGTGAATGATGGCCATGATGCCGCCGATGACATCCCCTTCGTCATAACGCGAGGTAATGCGGCTGTCGTCGCTGACACCGCCGCTGAACGGGTGTGCGGCCTCATCCATGCGGCCGGCATCTGCATCAATACCAAGAACGGCCGTCAGTTCCCGGGCCAGTGCGATTTGTTTTTTCTTTGCAATTCTTGCTGTCTGTCGAACGGGTGGTGGTTCGGCATTTTGCCTGTCGGTAACCTGCTGCAGGAGATCAGGCAGTTCTTCTTTCAAGCGATCAAACACCGGATCAATCCGGCTCATGCGTGTACCCGGGTCATACAGGTCCAGAAGCGCCTCGTACGCATTCCCGAAGCCCTTGTCCTCCTTCAGCGCCGAATACAGCGCCTGGGCCTTTTCCCGGCACAGGTCGACCACCTTCTGCAGCAGGGGCTCGAAGTCCTTCCAGTTATTAGCTGGACGCAGGCTGCGCCATGCATGCTCGCATTCGTTCGTGGCCATGGCGATGGCCTCGACCAGTTCCCCGGGAACGGCATTGGCCGTTTTGATGTCGCGGATCATTTCCCGCAGGTTGGCCTGCTGCCAGTCTTCCAGGCTGCCGGACTCCGATTCGGCAACGGCCATCGCCTCGAGCAGTTCCGGGTCCTGCAGGATTTCGGTCGACATCACCTGCAGCTCGGCCAGCGCACGACCGCGCGCCTCGTTACCCTTTGGCGGCATCATCACCTGCTGGTCCCAGCCCAGCATGGCAATGGCATGGTCCAGTTGCGCCAGGCGGTAGAAGGTTTTTTCAAGTCTCCCGTAACTCATGTTGATGCTACCTTTCTTTGTGGTTGGATCGACTGTGTATCATTTACCGTGTGCTTTCAGTGCGAATTGAACGTTATCGGTAAATAAAGCTTACTGCAGGAGCGGCGCCTCGCCGCGATTCGCGCCGGGGGCGGCGCTCCTGCAGGTGTAACGACGGGGTAGGAGCGGTGCCCTCGCCGCGATGCGGTGCCGGGACAATCGTGCCGGGGGCGGCGCTCCTGCAGTTAGTATTTTGAAATATTCAATCTAGCCGGTAAATCATCGGGCGCAACCCTTCAGGGCAGGATTCAGGCAACTATCGGGTTTATTCCCGGCGTTGCCCGGACCGTGCACACCCGGGGAACAGCGAAAACCGGGCGGGTGATGATTCAGCGGGAACATCATCAAGTTCATCCGCCCTGCCTTTCATGATCATGGCCTCATTGACCGCCGCCGCGCAGGGGTTGCGCACACCGGATCCGGTTTGAGTGAAAGTGAATAGCAGGTAGCCTGGGTTGACAAGGCCCGCCAGCAGTCCGGTACCGGCGGCGGCCATCCGGTTGCGTGGCAGGACGGTCACGGCAACCTCGGGTGCGGCCATCGTGCCGGTGACATGAACCGGGCTGGTGAAGCTGACCAGACTGGTCCGTTTGGGTCTTGGTGCTATCACCAGGTTCAGTTCCTCGCTCTCGAGGTCCAGGGTGCCGGCCACGCCAATGGTGATCCGCCGCGTATCGACCAGTACGTCGTCACTGCTGGCCACGCCATCCTCGATCGTGACACGGGCGACCATGCAGTTGAGGTCGGTCACATCCTCCCGTCGCCATTCCCGGGACAGCATGGTCGTCACCAGGTCGGAACCCCACAGGTCGAGCCGGCGGCTGCCGAAGCGTCCTTCCTGGCCGACAATGACGAGCTGTCCGTCGGCATCGCCGAGGAATTCGCGGCGGGTGCGACCCTTGCCCGACAGGCGCAGGGTGATATCGAGTGTGCCTTCGACGGTCTCGGCAAAGTCGGCCTGTTCCAGCAGGACGCCATAATTGAGCTGGCGGGCGATCCATTGCCAGGTAATCCCGGGGGGATCCTGCGAGGCATCGATGGTGGCATCGGACTCGATCAAGGCGCCTGCCCAGCCACGCACGAGAAAGGGATCCATCCGGAACACGCCATCCTGCAGGCTGGCCGTGAAGCGGATGTCACCCAGATCCCCGGCCGTGGTGCGAAGGCGCTTGCCCGTGAAGTGAAGTTCACCGTCAATCTCCCGCATGCGCTCGACGGGCAGGTTGTAGTCCGGGATCACACGGGGGTCTGCGTCGGTAGTCGATTCCGGTTCACTGACGGGCAGAAGTTCTCGCAGATAGATCTGATCCGAGTGCAGGTTCGCGACCAGGCGGGGACGCGGATCACCCGGGTAAACACTGATCTTGCCACCGATATCGCTGCCCCCCGTGGTGATGTGCAGTTCATCGAAGACGGCCCGGTCGGGCAGATCGGTGAAGTGGCCGGTGAGCGAGTAGGGACCCTCGAGCGGCAGCACAAGGTCGAATATCGGCAGCAGGGTATCGATTTCGGCGCCTTCCAGTGCGTACCGGATGTCAAATCCCCTGGCCTCGAATGGCTGCTCAACACGGCCGGTCGCCTCGAGGCGGATGTCGCCACCCTTGACCTCCAGTGCGAGGTCCTGCCACGGTCCCTCGGGTCGTTGCAGCAGTTCTGCCAGGGGATCGGCCTGCAGATTGATCTGCACCGGCGTCTCATCGAGCCTGGCGCTGGCGGTGAGCTGTATTGACTTGCCCGGCGGGACGATGGCCTCCAGGCCCGCCAGTTCCAGCGTCAACGGATGTCCCATCAGGGCCGTCTGGTGTCGCAGTTTCCCGGCCGGTGCCTCCGCCCGCACGGTAAGGTCGGTCTGCTGTAGCAGTTGCCGGATACTGACACCGTTCTTTCCCCGTGCAGTCAGGCGCTCGCCCCAGGGCAGTTCTGCCCGCGCATCGAACTGCACACCCTCGACGGTTGCCTGTGCCGGCGCCAGTAACAGGGTTTGCCTGCCGGCCCGGGCCGTGAGCAGGATATCCTGCACCGGTTTTTCCAGACCCTCGAGCCGCCGGACCCCGAGCTCGACGTCCAGGTCGAGGGCCGCGAGTTCATCGAGATCAAGCGCTTGGTCCAGGCCGTCGCCAGCCGTGGTTTGCCCGGCAGGTTCCGGCACGAACGCATCGATATTGATCAGGTCGGCGTCGAGGTTTGCCATCAGCCCGGGTCGCGCACCACCCTGCTGGAAAACGATGCGACCACTGATATCGCTTCTGCCGAGTGTGACCTTCAGGGCATCGAACACATGACGGTCCGGCTGGTCGGCATAGCGACCGGCCAGTGACCAGGCGCCATGCAGCGGCAACAGCATTGCGATGTCGGGGCCGCTCAGCGCATAGCCGACATCAAACCCGGCGGTCTCGAGGGGGCGGGCAACGCTGCCGCTTGCATCGAGCCGGATCGCCTCGCCCCGTACCTCGACCGACAGATCCTGCCAGGGACCCGAGGGACGCTGCGCCAGTGCGGCAAGCGGTTCGCCCTGCAGGGACACACTGTGCGGTTTGCCGTTTAACGCCACCTCGCCACGGACTGTGAGTGCAGCGCCCGGTTCGGCGCTGGCCTGCACCGAGGCGAGTGCAAGCTCCAGCGG
>JBFELL010000207.1:0-4186 GCA_041552135.1 Gammaproteobacteria bacterium | reverse complement strand
GGACCTGACCTGCAGCTTCTCCTGCAAGGTGCCGACCAGACCACCGATTGTCTTGTGGTCGAGACCCTCCAGCATCAGGTCCTGCTGGCCACGCCAGCTTTTGATGACGTTGTCCTTGTGAACCGGGTAGGTCTGGTAGCCACCGGTACTGGCAGCGACACCCTCCACCGATCCGGCAATCTGCAGCGCCCACTCCATGTCACGGTTGATCGCCGCGGCGAGATCGGCCGGGTCGCGCGACTCGGCAAAGGTGGCCAGCGTAACATGCATGGTGTCGTTACTGACCGCCTCGCTCTGCTCGGCCTGCAGGCGCACCTGGTTGTAGCGCAAGTCCTCGTCCGCCAGCACCTGTGCCGGCATAACCGTGATGGCCAGCAGGGCGGCTGCGATACCGCGTGTCATTCGCATCATACGTGTGTCCTCCCGGGGATGGTCTGGCGGTTGCACGACGACTACTGCCCGGCCTTATCCGCCTGCGCCTCGACTTCCCTGCGCACGACATCCATGTCCAGCTCCCTGACCTTCTCGATCACCGACGAGAGTGCTGCCGGCGGCAATGCACCCGGCTGGGAAAAAACAATAATCTGTTCGCGAAACACCATCAGCGTCGGGATGGAACGTATCTGGAAATGCCCGGCCAGTTCACGCTCCTCCTCGGTATTGACCTTGGCGAACACGATGTCCTCATGCTCATCCGCCATGGACTCGTATACCGGTGCAAACTGGTGGCAGGGGCCGCACCAGGGCGCCCAGAAATCCACCAGGATGATGTCGTTGCCCGTAATCAGGCCTTCGAAGTTGTCACGTGTTACATCTATGATTGCCATCAAGCGGTCCCCTGATTGGTTGGCAGCTCCGGAAGTGCAGGGGGTCCCTGCCACTGCAGGACATGCAGACTTCCGATTAAACGACCCTGGCAGGCGTCTGCGCCAGGGAATCACCAGGGTGTGATTATACAGACAGGGACCGGCACAGACAGCCGGCAGGGATCACATATCGGTGCTGCGGCGCCGGGGTGACCTGCCGGCATCAGCCGGCTCGTAGGTGACGTCGAGCTCGATCCGGTCACGACCCAGCCGCTTGGCACGATACAATGCCTTGTCAGCCCGTTCGATGAAGGCGCTGGCCGATTCACCCGGCTTGAAGAGCGAGACTCCGGCCGAGAACGACGGTACCTGCGACACCGTACCGTTCAACTGCCAGCGGGTTTCGGCCGCGCGGCGCCGGACCTTGTTGAGCGCGCGAATGGCGCCGTCGGCATCGGTGTTGGGCAGCAGCACGGCAAATTCCTCGCCGCCGTAACGCGCCACCATGTCATGGTGGCGAAACACGGTCATGATGTTTTTCGAATAGACCCGCAACACCTCGTCACCGGCGGCGTGGCCGAACTCGTCGTTGATGCTCTTGAAATGATCGAGGTCGATCAGCGCGAATGTCAGCGGGAAACCGTAGCGCTGTACGCGGGCCACCTCGTCTTCCATGCGGCGCATGAAGGCGCGCCGGTTGGGCAGACCGGTCAGCTCGTCGGTCAGGCTCAGCAGGCGAACCCGGGTCAGTTCGTCGGTCAGCTGGCGGCTGTCGGACTCGATCAGCTGCAGGTAATGATGCGTACTGTCGAGCTTGTCGGCCAGCTCGTTGTGCCCCTTCATCAGCTTCTCGATTTCGCGAATCACGGTCCAGCGCGCATTCTCGATGCCCTGTATCTCATCGGCATGTCGCAGTTCAGCCAGCACCACCTCGAGAATGACACCGAATTCCTCGTTCTGGGTGATGGTCTCCACCACCTGCTGGCCAAGGGTGGACTGCATCTGCTGGATGTCCTTGCGCCTTGCCTCGAGCTCGCTGCGATAGTCCTCGCCCAGTTCCAGGGCCGGCGGCATCTCGACGCCGATGCCCTCCTCATCCAGCACCTCGACCTCTTTTTCCTCGCCGGCATCAAACTCATCAATCAGGCCTTCTTCCGCCCTGACGTCCTCTTCATCCAGCAGATGTATGCCGTGCGGCGGCGAGGGTTCCGCCTCTGGCGCCACAGCCGGTTGAGGCTCCGGCTGTGGCACAACACCGGTCTGCGCTTGTGGCACGACGTCAGGCTCCGGCTGTGGCGCAACACCGGTCTCCGCTTGCGGCACGACGTCAGGCTCCGGCTGTGGCACTGGCGCCTCAACCGCAGTTACACCAGCTGTTTGCGGCGGCTCGACCGAGTCGATGCCGAAGGCCTCCAGCAGGGGACTGATTGCCCGGGTGAGGGTGGAAGACTCCGTCTCGCGTGTGTGACGGATCTGCTCGGCACACTGGCCGACAAATTCACCCAGTGTGTGCAGTTCCGTGGCGGTCAGTGGCGGTTGCAGGCGTGCCTGCAGCAGTTTCACCTGAATGTATCGGGGAGAACCGGGCGTGAGGTGCACAGCGAATGCATCGAGCAGCGCGCTGACAAACCCGGCATAGGCGATTTCGGCCTTGAGATGGTTGGTCGCGATGTCATCCAGCATGTGCTCGACCTGCCGGTAGATGACACTGCCGGCCGGTGAGTCGCGCAGGGAATCGAGCAGGCGCAGCATCTTGCGCACGCCGCTGGGGTCGATCTCCTCCGGTCTGTTGTGTCCCGCAACCATACCCTCTCCCGCACCACCGTGTGCCTGATGCAGAGAACTTCCCTGTCCTGCAATTTCTTCTTGCTCTGACAAACCACGGCCCCGTCGGACCGGTCTAGCCCTGCCTGCCTGCAGAACCTTGTTGTTGCATCTTCGCCCGGCAAGCAAAAACCGTCACTCCACACCGGCGTGCAGGAACCACCAGGCGCGTACGAGTGAAGAAATGCCTTTCAGTCGGTTAGCGTGTTACGCCGGGCGTTTTTACCCTGCCTTAACGTCACATATTTGACGTTGACACGAGTTTAGCAGCAAAGTCCATGGCGGTGGTAGTTGTACCTAAGGACAAGCGCCACCATGGCCGCCCATCACCTCACCCGGGGCGACCGCCCGGCGAGCAGATCGCAGCCCTCCGGACGGGCAAGCCACCTCCCGGATCAGCCCTGGAAGATAAAAAAAGGCCGGCAAGGCCGGCCTTTTTCCTCTTGCCTGGCTGGCGGATCAGCCCAGTGCGGCAAAGATCGCGTCGCGGATTTCCTCCACCTTGCCGATACCCTCGATCCTGGCATAGCGCGGCGCACCTGCCTCGCCCGAGGCCGCCCACGTCGAGTAATACTCGATCAGTGGCTCGGTCTGCTCGTGATAGACGGCCAGGCGCTGGCGCACGGTATCTTCCTGGTCGTCATCGCGCTGGATCAGCGGCTCACCGGTCTCGTCATCCTTGCCCTCTTCCTTCGGCGGATTGAAGACCACGTGATAGGTACGCCCGGAAGCCAGATGGACGCGCCGACCGCTCATGCGCTTGATGATTTCCTCGTCATCCACATCGATCTCGACCACGCAATCGATCGGCACACCCTTGTCTTTCAGGGCATCGGCCTGCGCCAGGGTGCGCGGGAAACCGTCGAACAGGAAGCCATTGGCGCAGTCCGGCTCCCTGGTGCGCTCCTCGACCAGCCCGAGGATGATGTCATCTGAAACCAGGCCGCCGGCATCCATGACCTTCTTGGCCTCGACACCCAGCGGTGTACCGGCCTTCACCGCGGCGCGCAGCATATCGCCGGTCGAGATCTGGGGAATGTTGTATTTTTCCTTGATGTAATTGGCCTGTGTGCCCTTGCCGGCACCGGGACCGCCCAACAGGATGACGCGCATAGCTTTCTCCTTGATCCAGAGCTGATTTTGAAAAGAGGCGTATTATCCACGCCCGCCTGTCGAATGGCCAGTCAGCAGAATCAATGGGGGAATGCGGCGGGTTTATGCCTCACGGATTTCACTCGCACGAGGAAATCTACCGCAGAGACGCAGAGAGCGCAGAGAAAACAACAAGTTGCAAATACACCCCCATGTGTGACCAGACTATCCAGCAGGTCCAGCCGCAGAATGCAGTGCCTGGATCGAATTCAATGAATGCAACGAATCAGCAACAGGTTTCTTCTATCGTTGGTCTCTGCCTTCTCCCGGTAACTGCTCCCTGCGTTACTCTACCTCCTGCATCCCTGCAGTCGTGCGCCTTTGCGGTGAATAGGTGTTGTTTTCTCGGCGCCCTCTGCGTCTCCGCGGTGAAATGGTGTCGGCCCGGGGACGCCGCGGGGTAT
>JBFELL010000206.1:0-4267 GCA_041552135.1 Gammaproteobacteria bacterium | reverse complement strand
CGGGAGAAGCCCCGCCTGATCCTGCTGGACCTGATGATGCCGGTGATGGATGGTTTCGAATTCCTGCTGGAGATGCGCGCCAACGCCGACTGGCAGGATATTCCTGTCATCGTGCTGACGGCCAAGGACCTGACCGACGAGGACCGGCGGATCCTGAGCGGGCGGGTGGAACAGATCGTCGAGAAGGGGGCCTGTTCGCATGAATCGCTGCTGGAACTCATTCGCAGTCTCGTGGCATAGGCAGGGACAAGGCATGGTCATGTTGCACCGGCATCTCTCACTAATCCGATTCACTGCACTGATTGCGGCATTGCTCATTTGCCTGGCAAGCGCAGGCAGCCAGGCAGGCAAGGCCTGGTATCCGGTTGAGGTAGACGTATGGGTGCCCCCGTTCAACGTCGAACAACAGCGTACCCGGCAGCAGTATACCCCGCTGGACAAGGCCAGCCGTCGCTGGAATATCTGTGTATCCATACCTCACCTGAAGGATGCCTACTGGGTGGCCGTCAACTATGGTCTGATTGCCGAGGCCCGACGCCTCGAGGTCGGGCTATCGCTATTTGAAGCCGGCGGTTATGAGCAACTGGACGTGCAACGCGAGCAGATCGAAGACTGCCTGGCGAAGGACACAGACGGTCTGATTATCAGTGCCATCTCGCAGGACGGGCTCGAGGACCTGGTCGAGAGCGCCGCCGGGCGCGGCATCCCGGTACTCGATATGATCAACGGCATGTCCACGTCACACATCAGCGCGCGGGTTGCAGTGGATTTCCGGGATACCGGATTCCAGGCCGGGACTTACCTGCGCAAACTTCACCAGAACAGCGACCAGCCGGTGCGTGTTGCCTGGTTTCCGGGGCCTGAGGGCGCCGCCTGGGTTGCCGCGGGCGATGCGGGTTTCAGGGCTGCCCTCAAAGGCAGCTCCATCGAAGTCATCAGCACCCGGAAGGGTGATACCGGCCATGCCACCCAAAGCCGGCTGATCGAGCGCACCCTCGATGAGCACGCCGGTAAACTGGACTACCTTGTCGGTACCACGGTAACCGCAGAGGCGGCCGTGGATATACTGCGCCGGCGCGGATTGTCGAAACAGATCAAGGTGCTGTCCTATTACTACAGTCCCGGTGTGCACCGGGGCATCAAGCGCGGCACTATCCTGGCCGCACCCAGTGATCAGCAGGCCCTGCAGGCGCGCATCGCAGTGGATGTGATGGTACGCATGCTGGAAAAACAGGACTATTTCAAACATGTCGCACCGCTTGTCGTGCTGGTAAACGGCAGCAATCTGCGCGGCTGGGATGCCTCGACCTCGCTGGCACCGCGCGGCTTTCGCCCGATTTTCAGTATCAACAATTGAGGCAGGAACCCGCCACCCCCATGAAGCCAGTCCACAAAGGTGTCCGGCTATGGATCGTTCCGTTACTCATCTTCGCGCTGGGGACAGGCGGCAGCTGGAGTCTCAGCCAGGCCTTCCGGCAGGACGCGTTGCGCGCCTGGCAGGCACAAGCGGAACAGGCCGGGCGCTGGCTGTCCGGCACCCTGCTGGCATGGCTGGAGGAAAGCTATGCACCGCTGTCCGGTCTGGCGATGCTGGCTGCAAACACCGAAACGCTCACCGAAGTCGAATTCCTGAACGGCTTTGATAATCTGGAATCACGCGCGACCGCGTTTTTTCTGGATTCGGCGGCCTATCTGCACCTGAAACCGGACAGGAGCTTGCAGCTGGTTTTTTCCACCGACATCGACGGCCCGCTGGCTTCCGGCGCGCCCGCCGGGAACCTCAAGGTGCTCATCCCGACGGTCAGGGCGGCCTTTGCGCAACCCGGTCGCATCCTGCTTGGCCCGCCCTTGCTGCTGGAAACCGGCACAACCGTTTCCGCGGTCGCACTGGGTATCAGCGAACCTGGCGGCAAGACTGCTGTGGTGCTTGGCCTGGTCAACTACGACGCGATGATCGAGGGGCTCTTCGAGCAGCTGGTACCCAACGGACTGACACTGCAGATGAGCGGCAAATTCCTCGGTGGTGACAGTGTTCCTGTTTTCATCAATAGCGCCGATGCGAGCCTGCATGCCATGACCACACGGACCATCAGCGCCGGTGCTGATCTTTCCCTTACCTGGCATGTCGGCCCGCAGTTCAGGGGTGGCATACCCGACAAACTCGCCAGCTTCGCTCTCCTTGCCGGCACCACCGTATCGGCGATTGTCGCGCTGTTTATTGGCATGTTGCTGCGACGTAACCAGGTCATCACGCGGCGGATCCAGGAAGCAACCCTGGAGCTTGAACGCAGCAAGGATGCGGCCGATGCTGCCAACCAGGCCAAGAGTGCCTTCCTGGCCAACATGAGCCATGAACTGCGCACCCCCATGAACGCAATTCTCGGTTACAGCGAAATGCTGATGGAAGAAGCAGAGGATCTCGGACAGGACGACTTTGTTCCCGACCTGAAGAAGATCAACCAGGCCGGCAACCATCTCCTCGCGTTGATTAACGACGTGCTCGATCTGTCCAAAATCGAGTCCGGCAAAACAGAAGCCTTTGCAGAAGCCTTCGATGTTGGCGCCTTGATCGACCAGCTCTCCGGCACCGCGCAAGCACTCATGGCGAAGAACAACAATCAGTTCAGGATTGAACGTATCGGCCAGCTTGGCAAGGCATGTCAGGATATCACCAGGCTGCGCCAGTCATTGTTGAATCTGCTGTCCAATGCCGCCAAGTTCACCCATGAAGGCACCATTACCCTGCAGGCACAGCGCCAGTCGCAGGCCGACGGTGACTGGTTGACCTTTGCCGTGCATGACACCGGTATCGGTATCGCCGCAGACAAGCTGGAGCATGTCTTTGACGAGTTCTCTCAGGCAGATAACTCGACCACCCGCGATTATGGCGGCACCGGTCTGGGTCTGACCATATCGCGACGCTTCTGCCAGATGCTGGGTGGCGACCTGGGCGTCACCAGCCAGCCCGGGGCAGGGTCAACATTTACCATCCGACTGCCTGCAGTACTTCCGGGGGCTGAGATGCCGCAGGAAGAATACCCGCAACCGGTCGCTGAAAATGTACATGCTTCAAGTGATGTCGATGAGACCGGGTGCGGCAGCAGCATACTGGTCATCGACGACGATCCTGAGGCCAGCGATATCATCCGGCGTTTTCTGGAAAAGGACGGCTTCACGGCGGTGACCGCCGGCAGCGGCGAGGAAGGCCTGCGTCTGGCACACGAGATCCGGCCCGTTGCCATCACCCTGGACGTGATGATGCCGGATATGGACGGCTGGTCGGTGCTGCGTGCGCTGAAGGCCGACCCCGGGCTGTGCGAGATACCCGTGGTGATGCTGACCATGGTTGACGACAAGACCCGGGGTTATTCGCTGGGGGCGACCGATTACCTGACCAAGCCGGTGGACCGGGAGTTGCTGCACAAGGCGCTGGCGCGTTTTTACACGTCCGGTGAATCGTGCTCCGTGTTGCTGGTGGAGGATGATGCTGACACCCGCGAGGTAATGGCGCGCACGCTGGACAATGCCGGCTGGGAGGTGAGCGAGGCGGGCAACGGCCGCGAGGCGCTGGACCAGCTGGCCCGGGAGAAGCCCCGCCTGATCCTGCTGGACCTGATGATGCCGGTGATGGATGGTTTCGAATTCCTGCTGGAGATGCGCGCCAACGCCGACTGGCAGGACATTCCTGTCATCGTGCTGACGGCCAAGGACCTGACCGACGAGGACCGGCGGATCCTGAGCGGGCGGGTGGAACAGATCATCGAGAAGGGGGCCTGTGCCCATGAGCAGGTGGTGGACCTGATTCACCACATCGTGGATCACCATACCTCAACTACTGGTAAAGCTGCTGCGCCAGTACAATGACCTGATCATCCTGCGCCAGGCGCCAGGTTTTATCGCGCGGCGGGTTGAGCAGTGCCTCGCCATTGTTACGGGCCAGACGCAAGCCGAGCGCAATTTCCAGTTTCTGCTGTGCCGCGTATGCAAGATCGTTGTAGTGGCAGTCTGTATCCAGTGAGACATAGTCTCCGGCCGGCCGTAAGCTGATCTCGACCCCGCCCGCACTCAGCAATTCACGATAGATGGGGCCGAGCACATCCTGCCGGGCAATCTGGGCAAGCTGCGCACTGACCACGTTGGGACTGATGACCACATCGTCGACGCCCAGCCCCACGATCAGGTCGCGGTTGGCCTCGTCCATGAGTTCGACCACCGTGTGGGCAAGCACCTTGTCATACTTCCGCAGGTCGGACAAACGCAGCAGAAT
>JBFELL010000205.1:0-4309 GCA_041552135.1 Gammaproteobacteria bacterium | reverse complement strand
TCGTCGAAGGCGCCGACCACCACCGTGTCCAGTTTCAGTGCGCCGGCCTGCAGGAACAGGTTCTGCGCGGCATGCCCGGCCTCGATGTGGACATAGCGGGCGGCCCGCTCGCCGTATTTTCGGGCCGTGCGTTCGTACACCGCCACAAACACCACCACCGCCGGGGCATCCGCCAGCCACGACTGCCCGAGCGCGGCACGCGCCAGCCTGTCGCGCAGGTCACCCGCGTGCATGGCCTGCAGCCGGTGACCGTCGGGGCGATAGTGATAGACGCCGGCAGACAGGCCGTCGATGCGACCGGCAACCACGTACAGCTCCAGCGGGTACAGGGCGCCGGCCGACGGTGCCGTGCGCAGTCCCCTGGGGTGGGTGATGCCCTGTGCCGCCCACAGCAGCTGACTGATATCGCCAGGTGACAGCGGTGCGTGTGCGTAGTCGCGCACCGAACGGCGCTGCTGGAGCAGGGGCTCCAGCGCCTGCACGCCGGACCTGTCCGGTTCCGGCAATGCCAGGGTTTCGGGTGGATCTGCCATGACGCTATCCGCGATGTAGCAACATACCAGCAGCATAAACGCCACAATGCTGCGATGGCAAAGGGTGCACCCCGTGGCGATGTTCATGTCAGTCGCTCCCTCCATTAACCGGCCGGGTCTGGTTGCCGCCGGGACCGTGGTGCCGTACCGGCGGGCATGTCTGCCGCGAGAGTGTACTGCTATCATAGCAATGACTTGCAAACCGCATGACCCGGAGACTCCGATATGACAGATCACCACGAGGCGCTGGCAAAACAGGCCGTCGAGCAGTTCAGGCAATCGCTCAGTCACGAGGCGCGGGAATACCTCACGAACGCGCAGTTCGAGGACCTGGAGCAGTTGATCCTCGAGTTGCTGGCGAACGAGCGCGGTCACATCGTCGAGCTGGTGGAGGCGCTGGCCCGCACCTTGCGCAGCGGCGTCGAGAAGCCGGATCTGGAGCTGTAGCGGGCGCCTGGCCATGGCGAGGCCGGGCGGTTTCCTCGCGGATTGATTACCCTCGCCCTGTCCCTCTCGCTGCCAGGGAGAGGGGACGGTTATGCAGGGTTCGCGATGTGTCCCGATGCTCGGGGCCGGAAGGGGGGGCTGATGCCCGGTTCGCCCGGTGCCCCGGGGTGTTCCGGCGGGAATCAGCCGGGGCAAACCGATCGCAAATGCATTCGCTCCTGCGCCGGTGACGGGGCACCGTCAGGTCGATTGTTGCAGTTCCTCGATGGCCATCTCCCGCATGCGGAACTTCTGCAGCTTGCCGGTCACGGTCATCGGGAATTCCTCGACGAAGCGGATGTATTCGGGGACCTTGAAGTGCGCGATCCTGCCCTGGCAGAAGGCACGTATCTCCCCGGCCGTTGCCTGCTCGCCGGGGTGCAGCTGGATCCACGCCATCACCTGTTCACCGTAGAAGTCGCTGGGGATGCCGAACACGGCCACCCCGGCGATCTTCGGGTGGGTGAACAGGAAGTCCTCGATCTCGCGCGGGTAGATGTTTTCGCCGCCGCGGATGATCATCTCCTTGAGTCGGCCGGTGATCCGCAGGTAGCCGTCGGCATCCATGCGGCCGAGGTCGCCGGAGTGCAGCCAGCCGTGCGCATCCACGGCCCTGGCGGTCGCCTCCGCATCACCGTAATAACCCTGCATGATGTGGTAGCCGCGAAAGCAGATCTCGCCGATCCCGCCGGGCGCCACGGTCCGGCCGCTGCCGGTGTCCACCACCTTGACCTCCTGGTGGGGCAGGTTGCGGCCAACGGTTTCGGTGCGCCGCGCGAGCGTGTCGTCGCGCGTGGTCAGGTGCGTCAGCGGCGAGGCCTCGGTCTCGCCGTAGCCGATCAGTATCTCGGGGCAGTGCAGGTCATGCATGACGCGCTGCATCAGCGCCGGCGGGCAGGGGGCACCGGCCATGATGCCGGTGCGCAGGCTCGTGAGATCGAACTCGCCGAAGCGCGGCTGTTCCAGCAGGGCGATGAACATGGTCGGCACGCCATGCAGTGCGGTGCAGCGTTCGGAGCCGATCGCCTGCAACACGGCCAGCGGCTCGAAGTGCTCGCAGGGGATGACGATGCAGGCGCCGACCGACAGGCACAGCAGGTTGGCCAGCACCATGCCGAAGCAGTGATAGAACGGTACCGGTACGCACAGGCGGTCGTGCGCACCGAAGTGCATGGCCCTGGCGGAGAACCAGGCGTTGTTGAGGATATTGTGGTGGCTGAGCACCACGGCCTTGGGGAAGCCGGTGGTGCCGGAGGTGTACTGGATGTTGATCGCCTCGTCCGGGTCGAGCGCGGCGGTGGCAGCATCCAGAGCGGGTGTTTCTGTGCCGTTACCGGCCGCCAGCACCTCGGCCCAGGTCGTGAAGCCGGGCTGCGGGCGTTGTGTTTCGGCAGGCGAGGCCGGGTCGTAGATCACCACACGCCGCAGCGCCGGCAGGCTCTCGCACGACAGGCCCGTGCCGGAGGATTGCGCCAGCTGCGGCAGCAGTTCCGTGAGCATGGCGGTATAGTCGCTGTGGCGAAAGGCCGGGATGGTGAACAGGCACTGCACCCCGGAGCGCTGCAGGGCGTAGGCCAGTTCGCGCGGCCGGTAGGCCGGGTTGATGTTGACCAGGACGGCGCCGATGCGCGCCGTGGCCAGCTGCAGCAGCAACCACTCGATGTTGTTGGTCGACCAGATGCCGACGCGGTCGCCCTTGCCGAGGCCGATGCCGAGCAGGCCGCGTGCAAGCCGGTCGACCTCGCCTGACAGTTCCCGATAGCTAAGCCGGCGCTGCTGGGGCAGCGAGACGACCGCCTCGGTGTCGGGGTGGCGTGCCGCGGTCGCCGCGACGTGCTCCGGGATGGTCGCGCCCAGCAGCGGTTGCTCGCCGCCGCGATGACAGTAGCTCCTGTTGCCGCCGCTTCCCGTCATGACAGTCATTTGCGGATCAGCTCACGCCGTCCCAGTAGGCGTCCACCTTTGCCTGCAGTTTGGCCAGCAGGGCGTCGTCGCGAGTCGGGACAAACAGGTGGGCGAAGCGTCCCTGCGCCTTCAGGTAGTCCTCCACCGGCAGCCGCTCGCGTACTGGCTTGGTATGCACCACTTCACCGTCGCGGTATTCCTTCAGCGGCCAGACCCCGGTCTTCACCGCCAGCCTGCCGATGTTCACCGACTCCCTCGGGTCGTAGTCCCAGCCGGTCGGGCAGGGCGCGAGCGCGATGATCATGCGCGGCCCGCTGAGCGTCTTCGCCGTCTCGATCTTGCGTGCCAGGTCGAGCGGCTCCGCGCCGATCACCGTGGCCACGTACGCCGGGCGGTGCGCCGCCCAGATGGCGAACAGGTCCTTCTTGTAGCCGGCGAAGCCGTGTGCACCCTTGCTGGTCGCGGTCTTCGCGGCATGCGGTGTGGCGCCGGAGTACTGCTGGCCGGTATTGCCGTAGCCCTCGTTGTCGTAGCAGAGGTAGATGAAATCGAGATCCCGTTCCATCGCCCCGGAGGTCGCCGACAGCCCCATGCCGTAGGCGGCACCGTCACCGGTCAGGACCACCACCTGCAGGTCCTCCTCCGCCGGCAGATCGCCCCGCTTGCGCAGGATGTCGAGGGCGTCGCGGATGCCCTGCGCCCCGGCCGGTGCCGAGGCCATGGCGGTGTACAGCCAGGAGCCGCGGAACGGCGTGAACGGGTAGACCGACAGCAGGGTCATGCAGCCGGCGGCGTTGACGAACACGGTCCGCTCGCCCAGGATGTCGTAGATCTGGTGCAGCGCCTGCAGGCCCCCGCAGCCGGCGCACATGGGGGTGCCGGTGCCCAGCAGGTGGGTGGAGGGCAGGTCCTTCATGCGGCGAAAGACTGGGTGAATTTCCGTCATCAACGTTCTCCCGAATCCCTGCAGCCCGTATCAACTGCTCGCTGCAACTTGCTGAAAAGAGGCGGCTTTGCATTCCGCTGCGGGGGGCACGGACTCGATTATTGTCATGTCAGTGCCTTTCCTTCAGTTCCTCGCGCTCGACATGAGCGATAGCCTGCAACTTCCTGATTTCCCTTAATTCATCTTTTGTGTACAGCAGCCGTGGCGGCGGTGTGCGGCCGGTGTCTGTCGCCTCGCGCAGGATCTGCGCCATTTCGTAGAATTCCTCCGCGCCGATGTCACGGCCACCCAGGCCGCCGATAAAGCTTGCCACCACCGGCGGGGCGTCCGCCTGTCCGTACAGGGCGGTGAGCAGCTCGCTGTGTAGCACCCCGCCCATGCCCATGGAGAGGTTCTGGTCGATCACGGCAACGCCGCGCCGGCCCGCCAGCCGCCGGCG
>JBFELL010000204.1:0-4312 GCA_041552135.1 Gammaproteobacteria bacterium | reverse complement strand
GCACTGCCCGTGGCAGGCATGGTTATCGCGGCAGCTGAACAGGGCACAGGCAGCGACAGCGCATCGACGGCCTGCTGCAGGAGCGTGCCGGCTGGCTGAAGGGACAGATCCTGCTGACCGAGGAACAGGTCGATGACAATGAACAGCAGCTGAAGAATGCACTGGAGGACCAGAAGTCGCCCATACAGAGGCGCGCATCAATATCTACAAGAAGCGACTGAAGGGGCTTTCCGGGAGCCTTTCTGCCGTGATAAAGGCCATGGATACCCGCGAAATCGACACCTCCGAGTACAGCCAGCTGCTGATACAGACAACGGGCGAAATCACGGCGAAGGTGCTCGACCGGCGGGTCCTGGTCGGCATGCTGCAGCAGTGGTTCAAGCAGCTCAAGCAGTGGCTTATCGAACACGGGCCAGGCATCATCGTAAAGGCCATCGTCGTCCTGCTGATACTGTTAGTCTTCAGGATGCTGGGTAATTTTACCGGCCGGCTCGTGGCACGCGGCATCGCCTCATCCAGGCTGTCTTTTTCAAGGCTCCTGGAGGACTTTTTTGTTACCGTCGCCTCCAAGGCGGTGCTGTTTCTCGGCATACTGATCGCGCTGTCGCAACTCGGCATCCAGCTCGGACCGCTGCTCGCCGGACTGGGTGTTGCTGGTTTCATTATCGGCTTTGCGCTGCAGGATACACTGTCCAGCTTTGCCTCCGGCATGATGATTCTCATCTACCGACCCTTCGATGTCGGCGATAGGGTCGAGGCCGGCGGGGTGATGGGCAAGGTCAGCGAGATGAGCCTGGTATCCACTACTGTGCTGACCGTCGACAATCAGAAGCTCGTGGTGCCGAATAACAAGATCTGGGGTGATGTCATCCGCAATGTCACCGCGCAAGACAAGCGCCGTATCGACATGAGCTTCGGTCTCGGTTACAGCGACGATATCGCGCATGCGGAGCGCGTCCTGAGCGAAATCATCGAGGCTGACGAGCGTGTGCTCGACAATCCGGAACCGGTCATCAGGCTGCACAACCTGGGTGATTCATCAGTTGATTTCATCGTGCGACCCTGGGTCCGGACAGGGGAATACTGGGACGTCTACTGGGATATCACGCGCAAGGTCAAGGAGCGCTTTGACGCCGAGGGCATCTCCATCCCGTTCCCCCAGCGCGATGTCCACCTCTACCGGGAGGCACCTCAGGCCTGATGGGCGTGCTGTCCGCCATCGGGTGTGAGGGCTGGCTAGTCGAAGTGGTAGCCGAAACTCAGCAGGTGCAGATCGAGGCCGTTGTTCGGTGACTTGACGCCGGCATTGGTGAGGTGCTGGTAGCGGTAGGCCAGTTCGTAACGGCCCTTGTCGCCGAAGCCAAGACCGAGGCCGATGTGCGAGGCCAGCTGGAAACCGGTGCCCAGCTCGCGCTTGCCGATTTCATCCTCGCTCAGCAGGTGTCCGCCGATGCCGACTTCCGAGAACGGCGCGAAGCCGCTGGAGATCTCCGCGTCGCGCTGCAGGCGCAGTACCGGGGTCAGGCCGAATTCGTACAGGTCGCTGTCGTCGTAGTCGGACTCCATGTAGCCCAGGGTGACGTCCCAGTAGCCGCCCAGGTACCAGGCGCCGTCGTTGAACCAGGTGCGGTTCCAGCGGTTCTGGATACCGATACGGTACACATCCATCTGGTTGGAGTTCTTGTCCTCGCCGACGCTGGCGGTCAGCGAGTCGATCCAGCGGTTCTCGGCAGACACAGCCGGCAGGGACAGTAACACCAGCCCGTGCAGCAGGGTCTTCGTCAGTTTTCGCATGGCAGGCCTCGCTTGTGATGCGGGGAGTACGGTTTGCCATTATAGGCCAGTTTTCCCGCCCGGCCGCATCAGTGATTATACGGGGCGCTAGCCGTAGATGATATCCGGCAGCCAGGTCGCCAGTTGCGGCCACAGCGACAGGATGAGCAGCATGGCCAGCTGCAGGCCGATAAACGGCATCACGCCGCGATAGATCTGGGCGGTCGTCACTTCCGCCGGGGCGACGCCGCGCAGGTAGAACAGCGCAAAACCGAACGGCGGCGTCAGGAAGGATGTCTGCAGGTTGATGGCGATCATGATGCCCAGCCACACCGGGTCGAGGCCCATGGCCAGCAATATCGGGCCGACGATCGGCACCACCACGAAGGTGATTTCGATGAAATCGAGCACGAAGCCGAGCAGAAACATCAGCAGCATCACGGCCAGCATGGCGCCCAGTGTGCCGCCGGGCAGGCTGTGCAACAGGTCGGCGACCACCTCGTCGCCGCCAAAGCCCCGAAACACCAGGGAAAACACGGCGGCGCCGATCAGGATGAGGAATACCATGCAGGTGACACGCGTGGTGCTGCGCATGACCTCGACCAGCATGCCAGGGCTGAAGCGGCGGCGGGCGATGGCCAGCAGCATGGCACCCATGGCGCCGACCGATGCGGCCTCCGTGGGTGTGGCAATGCCGGCGAGAATGGAGCCCAGCACGGCGATGATCAGCAGCAGTGGCGGCAGCAACACCTGGATGACGCGCTGCAGCAGTGCCAGGCCGCCTGCTGGTGGGGCGGCCGTGTCGGTCATGGCCGGCATCAGCCGGGGGCGCAGCGTCGCCGTCAGGGCCAGGTAGCCCAGATACATGACCACCAGCAGCAGGCCCGGCAGCAGCGCGCCGGTGAACAGGTCGCCGACCGAGACGGTGTCCGGTGAATAGATGCCCATGTCGAGCTGTGCCTGCTGATAGGCCGATGACAGCACGTCCCCCAGCAGCACGAGCACGATCGACGGCGGAATGATCTGGCCCAGCGTGCCCGAGGCGCAGATGGTGCCGGTGGCAATGCGCGGATCATAGCCGCGTCGCAACATGGTCGGTAGTGACAGCAGTCCCATGGTAACGACGGTGGCGCCGACGATGCCGGTGCTGGCGGCCAGCAGCATGCCGACCAGGGTGACCGAGTAACCGAGCCCGCCGCGCACGCGCCCGAACAGCGCCGCCATGGTTTCCAGCAGGTCGTCCGCCACGCGGGAGCGTTCCAGCATCACGCCCATGAAAACGAACAACGGCACCGCGATCAGGGTGATATTGGTCATGATGCCGTACAACCGGTTCGGCAGCGCAGAAAGGAAGGCGGGGTCGAAGCTGCCGCCCAGCTGGCCCAGCATGGCGAACGCGAGTGCCGTGCCGGCCAGGGAAAAGGCCACCGGGTAGCCGGCCATCAGCACCAGGCATACCGTCAGGAACAACAGCAGCGCCATCATCCCTACAGCTCCCTGTCGGGCACTTCGTCTGCCCGCTGCTCCACGCCGAGCAGTTGCAGCAGGCTGTGCAGGGCAATCGCGATGCCCTGCAGCATCAGCAGCACCGCCATGGCGGGGATGGCCGTCTTCAGCAGGAACACCGCGTTGAGTCCGCCGGCCTCCTGCGAACCTTCACGCAGTCCCCATGAGATGGCAACGTATTCCCAGCTACTGGCCATGATGTAGATACATACGGGCAGCAACAGCAGCAGGGTGCCGAGCAGGTTGACCAGGGCCTGGCCGCGCACCGACAGCCGGCGGTAGACGATGTCGACACGCACATGACCATCGTGCTTCAGGGTGTAGGCGGCGCCGAGCATGAAGAGCGCGGCGTGCAGGTAGGAGACGGTCTCCTGCATGGCGATGGAGCCGGAATCGAAGCCATAGCGCAGTACCACGACAGTGAAGGTCAGCAGCACCGTGCCAAGTGTCAGCCAGGCAATTGCGTGCCCGGTGCGCTCCGACAGGGCATCGAGGAAGCAGGCAATGCGTTGCAGGGTGGTCAGCATGTGTACGGCCCCGGCGGGCTGGCCGGGTTAATTACCGAGGGTCGGGGCTGGAGAAAAGATATTACCGCAGAGAGCGCAGGGAAAAACACGATTATTTCACCGCAAAGGCGCGAAGGGCGCAAGGCAAGACAGGTATTGGGGTTACCAGGGGGTACATGTGTATCCCGACATTCTGGCCTGCGTTCCCGCCCCCTTTGAAGGGAGGGGGACAGGGCGGGGGTCGTGTTGTTGAACATTTTTACGAATGGGGTACAAGGCAAGTGATGCCGGCTTGCTTTGTACCCATTCGTCAACCCCATGGATAAACCCGCCAGAGCGGTGATCCTGGACACGGCACTTCAATTCTGGAAAGAACCCCGCTTTCGCGGAAATGACGTGTTTATTTCCGTGCTGTCCCACGTAATTCCTTCTCCCCTTGACGGGGAGGAGGCCGATGTACAGGGAAGTACACGTGCCGCGGGAGGCGGGATGCCGTGAGCGGCCAGGATGAGGGGTGAGCATCCATG
>JBFELL010000203.1:0-4389 GCA_041552135.1 Gammaproteobacteria bacterium | reverse complement strand
GGCCGCCGGGGCAGGCACCCTGTTCAGCGTGCTGTTCTTCATTGTGCATTACGGCGGCTTTTGCGGCATTCACGGGGTCTTTGTCCTGTCCCTGACCGGTTTCGCCGGCGATCAACCCGGTGGCATGGACATCATGCCGGAGGCAGCCTGGCCGGGCCCGCTGGTGTTCCCGCAGATCCTCTTCGAGGTCACCCGGCGGCTTGTCGCCATGGCACCGGACGCCCTGCTGTACGCCGTTGCCGCCCTGTTCATCAGCCACGGGATCTCGTTTGCCCTCAACTATATCGGCAACCGGGAGTATGTCGGCCTGAAGACAGGCAGGATCATGACAGCGCCCTACGGCCGCATACTGATGCTGCACCTCGCCATTATTGCCGGTGGTTTCCTGGTCATAACACTCGGCTCGCCGATCGGCCTGCTGCTGGCACTGGTTGCGCTCAAGATCGGGATGGATATCATGCTGCACAGGCGGTCGCACCGAAAACCGCAACCGGCCGGCGCCACGACCGCTGCAACAGACAGCACACCATAGACCGGTTACCACTGCGCCGCATGCGTGGTGACATCGAGCAAAGGAGATATCGAATGGAAGTTGGTGGCATTTTCGGATTACTGATACTGATTGCCGATGTCTGGGCCATCCTGAACATCTTCCAGAGTTCGGCCGACACCCTGAAGAAGGCCCTGTGGATCGTACTGGTGCTGGTGCTGCCTTTACTCGGCGTGATCATCTGGTACTTCGCCGGACCGCGCGGCAGCTGACTGGTGCCGACTGCCGTGAAGTTCCTCAGCCGGTTGTTTGCCAGGCGTACACCGTCCAGTTCGCCGCTGGAGGAGGTGCGCACCCTCATCGAGCGTTTCACCACGGCCACCATTGTCGGGGTCGATACCGAGGATATCGGTCGCTACCCGCCGAAGCAGCGCAAGGTTATGGCATTCCATTTCGGCGCCATCGATTATCTCGCGCAGCACTACGGCCTGAGCGAAACCGAGTCGCTGGCGGTGTTCGTGACGTTCCTCGACCGGTATTTCAACCTTCCGGTCTCCGAGACCGGCAGCATCAGTGAACGCCTGCAGGGCTTTCGCGATAACGCCGATGAACGCCGCTACCTGGAGGCCGGGGCCGGGGCCTTTCGGCGCTGGCATGAAGACGGCGAACGCCGCGCACCGCTGGAGCTTGGTGAAATGCTGAAGCAGGCGTGAGCCAGTCCGGCCAGCTGGCGCCGTCCGGCGCGGTCCGGGCCTGACAGGCCTGCCGGGAGCACTTGCCGTTTGGACCCGTCCCGGGCCCGGGATGCTGCCGGCCATTCGGGAAAGCATCAGCGCGTTTCTGCTAGAATAATCGTCCCGGTTATCCCCATGCCCCAGACACACTACCCAATTCTCAGCTCGATCGATTCTCCCGGGGACCTGCGCGGCCTGGAGGAAAGGCAGCTGCAGCAACTGGCCGGCGAGTTACGCGAGTTCCTGATCGAATCCGTTGCCAGCACCGGCGGGCACCTGGCGGCCGGCCTGGGCACGGTGGAACTGACCATCGCTCTGCACTATATCTTCAACACCCCGCATGACCGGCTGGTGTGGGACATCGGCCACCAGGCCTACCCGCACAAGATCCTGACCGGCCGACGCGGCGCCATGCACAGCCTGCGCCAGCCGGACGGGCTGAGCGGCTTCCTGAGTCGCGAGGAGAGCGAATACGACGCCTTCGGTGCCGGACACTCCAGCACCTCGATCAGCGCCGCCCTGGGCATGGCCATGGCCGCAAAACAGGCCGGCAGCGGCCGCCGGGCCGTGGCGATTATCGGCGACGGCGCCATGACCGCCGGCATGGCCTACGAGGCGCTCAACAATGCCGGCGACAGCGACTGCGACCTGCTGGTGATACTGAACGACAACGAGATGTCGATTTCGCCGAACCGGGGCGCCCTGCACAATCACCTGTCCCGGCTGCTCTCGGGACGCCTCTATACCGGGGTACGCGAGGGCAGCAAGCACATTCTCAACAGCCTGCCGGGCGCGCGGCGCTTCTTCGGCCGCTGGGAAGAACACGTCAAGGGCATGATCATGCCGGGCACCCTGTTCGAGGAGCTGGGCTTCAACTACATCGGTCCGGTCGATGGCCACGATCTGCCGACACTGCTGTCCACCCTGCACAACCTGCACAGCCTGAAGGGGCGCCAGTTCCTGCATGTCGTCACCCGCAAGGGAAAGGGCTATCACCACGCCGAGCAGGACCCCTGCAATTTCCATGGCGTCACGCCGTTCAACCGCGAAACCGGTGAACCGCATACCGGAACATCGAAAAAGACCTATACCGGTGTGTTCGGCGACTGGCTTTGCGACATGGCGGCCGACGACGAACGGCTGGTGGGCATCACGCCCGCGATGTGCGAGGGGTCAGGCATGGTGCAGTTCTCGCAACAGCATGCCGGGCGTTTCTATGACGTCGGCATCGCCGAGCAACATGCCCTGACGTTTGCCGCGGGCCTCGCCTGCGAGGGACTGAAGCCGGTCGTGGCGATCTATTCGACCTTCCTGCAGCGTGCCTATGACCAGCTGATCCACGATATCGCCCTGCAGGACCTGGACGTCACCTTCGCCATCGACCGCGCCGGCCTGGTCGGCGCCGACGGGGCCACCCATGCCGGGGCTTACGACATCAGCTTCCTGCGCTGCGTGCCCAATCTGCTGCTGATGGCGCCGGCCGATGAACGGGAATGCCGGCAAATGCTGACCACGGCCTACCGGCACCAGGGGCCTGCCGCGGTGCGCTACCCGCGCGGCACCGGTCCCGGCACCCTGCCGGGCAGCGACCTGGAGCCGCTGCCAGTGGGCAGGGCGGCGGTCTGCCAACGCGGGCAACGGGTTGCCATCCTGGCCTTCGGCAGTCGCCTGGCCGCCGCCCTGGAGGCGGCCGGGGATATAGACGCCAGCGTGATCAACATGCGCTTCGTCAAGCCGCTGGACCGGGAGGTCGTGCTGGCCATGGCACAACAGCATGATCTGCTGGTGACGGTGGAGGAAAATGCCCTCGCCGGCGGCGCCGGCTCCGCCGTCAACGAGGCGCTGGCAGCCGGCAACTGCAATTGCCCGGTACTCAATCTCGGGATACCGGACCGCTTCATAGAACACGGCGACCATGCCGGTCAACTCACCGAATGCGGCCTGGACGCCGCCGGCATACTGGCTGCCATCACCGCACACCCCGCCTTCCAGCAGGCCACGGCGGGACGCAAGGACACCGGCTGAGCACACCGCAGCGCAGGAGCAGCGCTCCTGCAGGAGACTAATCCTTCTTGCTGCTTTCCTCTTCGCCATCCAGCGACATCTCGTAGGCTGCCATGCTGGGACGGTTCATGTCGTCGTGGTCTTTCTCGAGCCTGTCCTTGCCGCGGCGGGCCAGGTGCACTTCGAGCGCATCCTTTTTCATCGGGATGCTTTCCTCCCCGTACATGATCTGCCGGACCATGCGGTCACCGAATTCCATCAGCGCCAGGTCGTCACTCAGGAGCTTGTCCATGGTCTCCGGGTCGACATCATAGGTCGTGCCAAAACCTTCACTCCTGACGAATTCACGCAAGCGATCGATGTCATAGCAGGCCATGAAGAAAAACTTCAGGCTGGTCTTTGACATATTGCCGATCGCCGGGCCGGCAGACTTCACCTTGAGGATCAACTGTCGCCAGGCACGACCCATTTCGTCGTATTCCTCCAGCCCCTGCTCGTTGCGGTATTCGTCAATTGTGAGCTTGCGGTCCTCAAAATGGCCATGGCAGTGATCTTCGGTCACCAGCGCATAGGACGCCCGGTCGAAGTTCTCGTCCTGGCGGCGCGTCGACAGCAATCCGATCGGATAATACCGGCAGGCAGTTGGCCGGTCCTCGTAGACACTGCAACCCTCGTCAGTAACAAACTGGCACTCAGTGGTGCCCTCTTTCGGTTTGTACTTGACGCCGCCGACACTGTTCTTGCCGAATTCGAAAGGTTCCGTGTACAGCCTGAGAAACTCCGTTGAAGTCATGCCGAGACGGTTTTTCAGCCGAATGATGTCATACGGGGTCAGCATGATATCGATGTTCTTGCAGCAGGCATTGAAACAGTCGATATCCTTGTGGCACCGGAACTGTATGACGGCATCCCCGTTCAGTTGAGCGGGGATCACCGGAGTATCAGGGATCGGGGAATCATCGATTAGTTTCTTTTCGTCGGACATCGGGCTTACCTCTCACACAACCGGGTACAGACCCCGTTTTTCCAAAAAAGGAAAACGGGGTCTGTACCCGAAATTAAAAAAGTCCGGGCACCGCATGGCACCCGGACTTCAGGGGTCAAGCTACTGCTCGGGTATTACTTGAACAGCTTGGACTTGTCGACCAGATCAACATGGGC
>JBFELL010000202.1:0-4430 GCA_041552135.1 Gammaproteobacteria bacterium | reverse complement strand
TTTATCTTGGCGTTCTTTGCGCCTTTACGGTGAACCCCCTACTTCGGCTTCAACCCGAATTTCCTCAGTAAATCGTACATCGTCGGCCGGCTGATACCGAGCAGCTCGGCGGCCTGCGACACCTTGCCGCCGACGTGGTTCAGCGCCCGCGTGATGGCCTGGCGGTCGGAATTGTCACGGATCTCGCGCAGGTTGAAGGTAGCCAGCTCATCGGGCGAATTACCACCGAGTTCCAGGTCACCCGCCGTGATCTGCTTGTGCTCGGCCATGATCACAGCCCGCTTGACGCGGTTCTCCAGCTCACGCACATTGCCGGGCCAGGAGTAGCTCTCGATGGCCGCCAGGGCGTCCTTGCTGAAGCGATAACCCTGCTTGCCCTGCTGCTTGCTGATGCGTTCGAGAAAAACCCGCGCCAGCAGGATGGCATCGCCCTCGCGTTCGCGCAGCGAAGGAATCGTGACCGTCAGCTCGCTGATACGGTAGTAGAGGTCCTCGCGGAAATCGCCGGTGCGGATCAGTTCGTGCAGGTCCTTGTGGGTCGCGCAGATCACGCGGACATCCACGGGAATTTCCTTGCGGCCACCAACGCGCTCCACCACGCGTTCCTGCAGGAAACGCAGCAGCTTGGCCTGCAAGGGCAGCGGCATGTCGCCGACCTCGTCGAGAAACAGCGTACCGCCCGAGGCCGTTTCTATCTTGCCGCGGGTCTGCTTGGCAGCACCGGTAAAGGCCCCCTTCTCGTAGCCGAACAGCTCGCTTTCCAGCAGGTTCTCCGGTATCGCCGCACAGTTGATCGCAACGAAGCGATTGCCATTGCGGTTACTGAGGCCGTGCAGGGACTTGGCCAGCAGTTCCTTGCCGGTACCGGACTCGCCCAGCACCAGGACGGTGGCGTCCGTCGGTGCCACCTTCTCAACCGTGCGGCAGACCTGCAGCATGTCATCGCTGCCGGTAATCACACCTTCCAGCGGGGATACGGTCTGCTGCGTGGCGAGACGGCGGTTCTCGTCTTCCAGCTCGTACAAACGGTAGGCGCGATTGACGATCAACTCCAGCATGTCGGCATCGATCGGCTTGTAGAAGAAATCGTAGGCACCCATGGCCACCGCTCTGGTGGCATGCTCCCGGTCGTTGTTGCCGGTCACCACGATCACCTTGATGTGCGGCGCCTGGTGCAGCATCTCTTCCAGCAGCTGGAAACCCTCGGAGGTGCCGTCGGCATCCGGCGGCAACCCCAGGTCCAGTGTCACGACGGGTGGCTTGTGCGCCTGAAGTTCGCCCAGCGCAGACTCGCGTTCGCCGGCGATAATGACTTCGTAGTTTTCGAAGCACCAGCGCAGCTGGGTCTGCAACCCCGGATCGTCTTCAATGACCAGTAATTTCCTTGTAGCTGCGTCCATCTGTGTTGTTATCGGGTGTGCTCTTGCTAAACTTTACGCCATTTTCACTGACATCGCTAATTGGCAGGCGAATACGGAAACTCGTCCCCTCGCCAACCCGGCTGATGACCTCGATATCACCGCCAAGCTTGTGCACATAGTCGCGGGCCTCGTAAACACCGATGCCCATGCCCGCCTTGCCCTTGGTGCTGTCGAAAGGCCGGAACAGGCGGGTCTTGATGAACTCCTTGTCCATGCCGGTACCCGTATCCTGAACCTCGATAATGGCACGCCCCCCCCGCCCGAACAGGCGCACCGTGACCCGCCCTTCATCCGGCGTTGCATCCTGCGCGTTGCGAATGAGGTGGCCGATGATGGCGGAAAATCGCTCCGGATTGGCCTGCAACGGGATACCGCGCACCTGGCAGTCCAGCGAAGGCACCGGCTTGCCGTTCGACATGGTCGCGACCACCTCGGCCAGCGCGCCGCACAGCTCGATGCCCTCAACCTCGTGCGACGGCTTGGTATCGCTTCGCAGATTCGCCAGCAGCTTGTTCATCTTGTTTACCGAGTTATCCACGGTATTGATCGCATCTTCCATGAACTGCGGATTGTGCTTGTGCCTCGCTGCGTTGGTGACCACCAGCGAGAGCTGCGCTATAAGGTTCTTCAGGTCATGCATGACATAGGTGCTCAGACGGTTGCACGCCTCGAACTCCCTGGCCTCGGCGAGCGCATGGGAAGACTCCATCTGCGCCAGATGTACCGCGGCCTGCCGCCCGGCTGTCTTGATGAGGTCGGAATCCTCCCAGTTGAAATGGCGCTGTGCCGGCGATCTCGCAAGCACGACGAAACCGATCAGGCTGTCATGCACGATCAGCGGCACGACCAGCCAGGCACGCTGCAGCAGGTCCATCCAGCCCGGTATTACCAGGCGAGTGTACAGTTCGGGATCGCGCTCGTACTCGTCCAGGTCGATGAGCCACTCTCTGGATGCCATAAACTCGATGAGCGGGTGGTCCGCGGCAACCGTGTAGCCGTCAGATACCTCCATCTGCCAGCTGGCTACCGGGATGTAGCGTTTGCCGATGCCACGCATCCAGAGGATGCCGCCCGGGCTGTCAATAATCTCGGCCAGTGAATGAATCGCGCGCTCATGCATATGGCCATCATCCGGTGCACCGGATGACAACGTCTGGATGAACTTCAGCCACTCATCCCGATAATCGTATTTATAGTGGAAGAAATGCTTGTTGATCAGCACACGCAGGCTGGCGCGCACCCGGCCCGAGAACAGCAACACCATAAGGATGAGTCCGGCGCCAAACAGGAATATGGTCTGTATGACCGCACCCCACTCACCGCCAAACGTGCGGATGTAATACCCGCCCGCCCCCATCGCCAGCAGGTACAGACCTGTGCCCAGCAGCGCCGTGGTATGAAACACCATGCGGCGCGAAACAAAGATATGCAGCGAGAGGTTCGGGTCACGCGCTATCGCCACACCGAGCAGCGGCACGACCATGGCATTGATGAAACCGCGCACCTCCCATGTCGCCATATCGAGACCTCGAAACAGCAGCGCATGCGAGTAGAGGTAGAAATCGTAGGCGAAAACCACGCCCATACCGATACAGAGATACTTCACTGCCCGGCGCGACTCCACATGCGCATTGCGCATGATCTGCTCGACCAGCACCAGGCCAATGATGGACAGCAGCAGGAACCCGGCATACAGCAGGTCCACATCCATGATACTGGCCCCTTGCGGACCTGCATAGAAGCGGAACACAACCATCATGGTCAGCAGCACGGTAAAACCTGCCAGCATCAAGCTGGCGCCACGAAAGCGCTGGCGTGCCAGGCTTTCATCGGTCACCGAGGCGCGCAGGATGAAACCCATAAACAGCAGCCACAGGTAACTGCGCAGCGGCTCGAGGAGGTAGGACAGGAAAGACACGTCCCTGTAGATGGCAACCGCCGTCAGGCCCAGCCAGACGGTGCTGACAACGGAGGCGAACGTCAGCGCGTTCTTGCGTACCCTGCCCCGTTCACCGGTCAGCAGGATCAGCGACAGAATGCCGAAACACACGGCACCGGTTGTGTAGCTGATGAAGCTGAGGTTATTCATCTCTGTCGGTTATCAGCAAATAGGATATTGAATGCAATCACCAAAGGTCATGTGAGGCCGGAATTTTCATGCAATGAATCATTGCCGCCCCGTCGACACACTCTGCCTCCGGGTGCGGGTGCGATGCACAGGGTTAATCGCGCTCAACTCACCCTGCTGTTAATATTTCTGTTTTCGATGCGTACACCCGGCCCCTGGAGGAAAAACCTCCTGCAGGGCACATCACATCAGACCAAGACAGGGACAGCCTGACTGGCACCACCCTCGACACCGGCAAATGATGTTTGTGCAGGAGCTACATCAGCCGCGCAAAATCCTGCAGCTGTATCTGCCCGGTATCGTCTGGGATTAGCTGTATTTACTCAATCTCTCCCAGCACCCGCCGCGCCTCGTCGACGCCGTGGTACGTTGCCTTCTCATCAACCGCCCCGGCAAGCAGTTCCCTGGCCGCGCGGTTGTCACCCTGCCGGTAATACACCATGCCAAGGTGATAGTTGAACACCGGGACATCCGGCATCTGCTCCACCAGACCCGACAGGATTCGCGCCGCCTCGTCATACTCGCCCAGCCGGTAGTGCACCCAGCCCACGGTATCCTGGAAGGCCGGCTGTGCGGCATTCCCCAGCTTCGCGGCCAGCTCCTTCGCCCTGGCGAGGCTTGCCTCGTCCTGCCGGTGATCGGCCAGCATGGCTGCCAGGTTGTTGATCACGAGGATGCCGTCCGGGTTTTGCTCCAGCAGCTGCTCGTAGAGCGTAATCGCATCGTCATACCGTTGCTGACGCTCGCGCACACCCGCCAGGCCTATGGCGAAACGCGCATTGTCCGGCGCGGCCGTCATGCCCTGCCGGTAGACCTCGGCCGCCGCATCCAGCTTGCCCTGGCCGTTATACAGACCCGCCAGTCCCAGCAACAGGCGAGCA
>JBFELL010000201.1:0-4486 GCA_041552135.1 Gammaproteobacteria bacterium | reverse complement strand
GCCCGCCCCGGCGGCCATGAACAGCTTGATGAGGGTGTAGCAGCCGATCACCAGGTTCTCGCACCAGTAGAGGACGACGATGGCGCCGACATCCCAGTCCAGCTGCAGGACACCGAATACCGGGAGGAGATTGGCAATGACCAGTGCGGCCAGCGTGACCGTTGTGCGATGGTGGCCGGTCAAGCTGAACTATTCTGCCGGCCGCCGCCGCAGCAGGTGACCGACGATGCCGCTGATCGCGGGCAGCATGATCAGCAGGCCAGTAACGATCAGCGCCCAGTCGTGGCCGGGGAAGGGCGGGCTGTCGCCGAACAGGCCGTTGCCCTCGTTGAACAGTTCGATCAGGCCGAGGGCCAGCAGCAGGGTGCCGATGCCGTCCAGCACAAGCAGCCGTAGCGGAATGCCGGCCAGTTTCCCCGTGCTCAAGTTCGCTCTTCCGTGTTACCCGTCATCGCACATGCTAATGTCACTTGCGCAGCCGGGAAATGTCTTGCTCTTGCTCGCGGGGCACATCGTCGCTCCGTGGCAGGTGTAGCGCGCCTTCAGCCAGCGCCAGGCGAACCACACGCCGAGCCCTGCCAGCAGGTGCTTGAGCGTGTGACCGCTGAGGATACCGGTTGCGGCCAGTACGGTGTCATCGAACAGTTCGGCTGCCTTGGACAGAATGATCAGCACGAACACGGCCAGCAGATAGCGGCCGGCCTTGCCGGGGTCCGGGTACTGCCACGCGATCAGCAGTATCAGCGGCAGCGGCAGGAACTGCACCAGGCCGTAGGGCCTCAGATCGCCATGGCCCGCCGACTCGGTGACATGCCAGTACCAGACCGACAGCACACCCAGCAGCACCAGTGGCAGCAGCAGCTGCCGTCCGATGCGCATGTCGATGTATTCACCGACAATGATGGCAAGGAAGGACATGAAGGCCACGGCCATTGGCAGGCGGTCCCAGACCAGCGTCCCGTTGCCGGGATCGAGATGGTACCAGGCGGATCCGAGGCCGGTCAGGATGACGGCGCCGAAGAAAATGCCATAGGCCGGCGACAGGGCGCAGCGGCTCACCGCCTTGCCGATGACGCCGGCCAGGCCGATGCCGCCGGCCAGTACGAAGGCGAGATTGCTCAGTACATTCCAGACATGCGGGATGCCGAACAGGCTGCGCTGGTCGGCAAAGTCGTGGTAGCCGGGTGGCTGTGAAATCGGCGGCAGCAGTAGCGCCACCATGATGCCGCAGGTGGTGACCAGCAGCAGTACCGGGACCCTGATGCCCTCGATGCAGGTGCGGCAGAATTCCGGTTCTCTGGTATCGGGCATCGATGGCTAGGGCAGTTCGTGGTCGATGCCGTGTGCCGAGAGGACCGTGCGGATGAATGTCTGCCAGTGCGCATCCGGCAGCCACACCTGGTGGACGGCCTCGATCGCCTCATCCTGCGATGCCCCTTCATGTATCACGCGGTAAAGGAAGGTGAACAGCGAGGCACGCTTGTTGGTCTGGCAGTGCACCAGTGTCCTGCGCCCGTCGCTGCCGGAGAGTATGTCGCTGAACAGCTGGAAGTCCTCCGGTCGAGGTATGTCCCAGTCCACCGGTATGTTGACATAGCTGATGCCGTTGGAGGAGACGATGTAGCCCTCATCCGGCAGCGAGCCATACACATCCGGCGGGGCCAGGTTGATGACCAGCCGGTAGCCGTCCACGGCCAGCTGCTGAAGTTGCTCCGGCGAGGGTTGCCCCGATGTCGCCAGCTGTTCGCTGATGGCGATGAAGTTCTGCGGTGGCTCCTGCGAGCCGGTGCGCATCAGCAGCGGCGAATAGAGATACAGCGCGATGCCCAGCAGGGCGCCGATGACGAGCGAGATGGCGTGTTTGCTTATTGCGCGGTGCATTACAGCAAGTTTAGCGTGTATGAGGCAGCGTGCAATCCTTCAGTTGCGGCGCTTCCAGACCAGGGTATAGACCGCCACGTTGACCAGCAGGACAACGGCGGCCAGCAGGTACTGGATGCGCGGCGTCAGGCCGGGCGGATAGATCAGCGGTACGAGGTAGTGACCGATGAAGCTGTCGCCGTAGCTGTTGAGGCCGGCCGCCCCTCGCAGCCGGTTTTCCAGTGGTGTCAGCGGGCAGATCCAGCCGGTCAGTTCGATCAGGATGCCCCAGGCGACACATGGCAGGTGCAGCCAGGCGAGTCTGCGCCAGCGCAGGACCAGCAGGCCGCCCAGCATGACAAACGCGATAAATGACGCATGCAGGAGCAGGACAAGGTCGGCGAGCAGGATCACCCGGATTTTTTACGCAGGGCGAATTTCAGTATCAGGTAACCTGTAATTGCAGACAGCACGGTGCCCTCCAGGATGCCGAGCCGGTAGCGGGCGATCAACTCGGTGCCGGCCTGTTCCGCAGCCAGTGAGCTTATGAACAGGCTCATGGTAAAGCCGATGCCGCACAATGCGGAGACACCGTAGAGCTGCAGCCAGGTAACGCCCTCCGGAAGGCGGCCTATGCGTAACACGCTCGTCAGCCAGGTAAAACCCAATACGCCGATCTGCTTGCCGAAAAACAGCCCCGTCATAATGCCAAGCGGCACCGGGTGCGTCAGTGCATCCATTGACAGCCCCGCTATTGGAATCCCCGCGTTGGCAAAGGCGAACACCGGCATGATCATGAAGGCGACGTACGGGTGCAGCATGTGCTCCAGGTGACGCAGTGGCGACCCGGCTTCGTCACTGCCCCTGTTCAGGGGTATGAAAAAGGCCAGCAATACACCGGCCAGCGTGGCATGCACGCCGGACTTGAGTACGGCAATCCACAGTACGACACCGACCAGGATGTAGGGAGCTATATTGTTGACGCCGGAACGGTTCATGAAAAACAGGATCACGATAGTGGAGGCGGAGATGACCAGAGACAGGGTCGATATGTCAGTGGAGTAGAACAGGGCGATGATTATAATGGCGCCCAGGTCATCGATGATGGCCAGTGTCAGCAGAAAAACCTTGAGTGCCACCGGCACCCGGCTGCCGAGCAGCGACAGGATGCCGAGCGCAAAGGCGATATCGGTCGCCATCGGTATCGCCCAGCCGGTCATGGCGACCGGATCGTTGTGATTGAAATAGATGTAGAATGCTGCCGGAACGACCATGCCGCCGATGGCGGCGATGGCAGGCAGGGCCATGCGCCTGGGATCTGACAATTCACCGTCAAGGACTTCGCGCTTGATCTCCAGGCCTATCAGGAAGAAGAACACGGCCATCATGCCGTCGTTGATCCATAGCAGCAGGGGCTTGTCGATGGCCAGTGCGCCGACACGGATTCCCAGTGGCGTATCCAGCAGCGCGTCGTAAAGGAACTTCAGCGGGCTGTTCTCTGCGATCATTGCCAGCAGTGCGGCGCCCATGATCAACAGGCCGCTGGCTGACTCCTTCTGCAGAAATTCCCGAATTGCTGTGATCGGCATGGATGCTCCAGATGTTTCCGGTGAGGTAAAGTTACCTGCGAGAATATATCAACTGGGCCTGTCACGATGAAGCTTTATTGCATGCGCCACGGGGAGACCGACTACAACAAGCTGGGGCTTTGCAACGATGATCCCGCGGTCGAGGTGTGCCTGACAGACACCGGTATTCTGCAGGCCGAAGCCGCGGCGGAAGCCATGAGGGATCTGTCTATCGAACGCATCATTACCTCCGAGCTGCCGCGCACCCGGCAGACCGCGGACATCGTCAACCGCCACCACGCCGCACCGCTGATGGCGCACCCGGCACTCAACGACATACGCACCGGCTTCGAGGGCCGGCCGGTGGTCGATTATTTTGCCGCCGTCGAGAGTGATCGCCTGCACCGGCGTATCGATGGTGGCGAGTCACTGCTGGATTACAAGGCGCGGGTTCTCACCTTCCTCGACTGGCTGGATGAACAGCCGCGGCAGGATACCCTGGTCGTCGCACACGAGGAAACCCTGCGCGTCATCAAGGCGCACCTGGACGGGCTGGGTGACGAGGCCATGCCGCAGCTGCACTTTGCCAACTGCGAGGTGGTTGAGTTCGAGCTTGCCGACTGACACGGGGGCAGGCTACGGCTTCTACTGGGGACAGAATTCAATTCTGTCCCTTATCGGGTCAGCATCGGGTATGGAGCGATGGCCGGGCAGTCCAGCACCGGGCAGTGCGCGCCATCGGCACCGCTGGCGAGTTTGCTCACTTCTGCCAGCGTGTCCCGGTAGTTTTCATCATCGGCCGCCAGGCGGGCGGCGCAGGCGGCCGCGGCCACAGCCTGCTGCGGGCAGGTGGTCTGCAGCAGTGCATAGGCCAGGTTGTTCCAGGCCTGCGGGTTGTCCGGGTCGAGCCGGGCTGCCGCGTGGAAGGCGCTCGCGGCACCCGGGTAATCGGTGGCAGCATAGCGGTTGTTGCCGAGTGCCAGGTGGGCGCGCGGCTCGTCAGGCCAGTGCCGGGTGGCGGCGCGCCAGGTTGCCTCGGCCGCGACGGCCTGTTCCTC
>JBFELL010000200.1:0-4544 GCA_041552135.1 Gammaproteobacteria bacterium | reverse complement strand
GCCGATACCGACAACCTCGGTCTGCTGCTGTCGCATCAACCCGTGCAAGAGGACGAATCGGCCGGTGGCGAGCTGCGGATCTACAAGGCGACCGGCAGCGCATTGCCCGACCTCGGTGCGGCGGCGGAGACGGCCGTGGTCGAGGAGTACCACGGCAGCGTACTTGGCCTGCTGGCGGCAGGTGCCGGCTCCCCGACGATCGATCTACTGCAGGGCCCCTACAGCCGCAGCCAGGAGTGGGGCAAGCTGTGGCGGCCGTGGCGTGCGACCGCGGTCCTGCTGCTGGCCGGTTTCGTGGTCAGCCATGTCGTCATGGGCGTCGATTACTTCCGCCTGAGCAAGGAGCGGGAGGCGCTGGATACCCGCATTAACGAAATCTACCGGCAGACCTTCCCGGCGGCGAAGCGCGTGGTCAATCCCCGGGTGCAGATGCAGCAGCAGCTCGAAGTGCTGATGCGCCGCCAGGGCGGCGGTGATGGCTTCATGACGCTGCTGGCGCGGGCCGGTGACGTGCTGCGCACCAACAAGTCGATCGAGATCTCCGGTGCCAGTTTTCGTGCCGGGCGCCTGGATGTCGACCTGACGGCGAACAACCTGCAGGTGCTCGATGAACTGAAGCAGACCCTGACCGGCAAGGGCCTGGTCGTGGAGATCCAGAGCGCAACCACCGATGCCAGCCAGCAGGTCAAGAGCCGTTTGCGCATACACGGAGGCAACGCATGAAGGCGTGGCTGGCGGGTCTGGAACCGCGCGAGCGTGTGATGGTCTATGTCGCCGCTGCCGTACTGTTGCTGTTATTTGCCTATCTGCTGTTGTTGCGGCCGTTTCACGTCGGCCACGACAAACTGAGGGCCAGCGTTGCTGAACAGCACGAAACCGTGCAATGGATGACGCAGAGCGCGGCCCGGGTGAAACAGCTGCAGCGCTCGGGTGCCGCTGCGTCCGGTGGCCTGGGCGGTCGTTCCCTGCTGTCGGCCACCGATGCCGCCGCGCGTGCCGCCGGCCTCGGGCCGTCGCTGAAGAAGGTCGAGCCTGACGGCAGCCAGGGCGTGCGTGTCTGGCTGGACGGCGCCAGGTTCGACGACATGGTCGGCTGGCTGGATGTCATGGCCAGCCGCTATGGCGCCGACATCGATACCATTACCCTCGAAAGGGCCGGCTCACCCGGTCTGGTGAATGCGCGCCTGAACCTGCAGATACCGAAGTCTTGAGACGTGCCGGGCTTTTGCTTGCGGCGGGCATCGGCGCCTATCTGCTGATCCTGCTTGCCAATTTTCCGGCCGCGAAACTCGCCGACCACCTGCAGCAGCAGTATGCCCCGCTGGCATTCCACTCGGTGTCCGGCTCTGTCTTCTCCGGCGATGCCGCCCGGATCGAGCACAATGCCCTGGTCGCCGGGCCGGTGCACTGGACGTTCCGGCCATCGGGCCTGTTGCAGGGGCGGCTGGAATACCACCTGCAGGGCAGCGTCATGCAGAACCCGTTCAAGGGGAATGTCGGCATCGATCTGGCCGGTAGTCTCCATGCACATGATGTGGAGGTCGCGCTGGATCCGGCCAGCCTGGTCGAGGCGTACTCGCCGGTTGGCTTTACCACCACCGGCCGCATGGCATTGCGTGTCGAGTCGCTCGAACTGCACGACGGTTTCCCGAGCCGGCTCAGCGGCCACCTCGGCTGGACCGACGCCGGTGTGACCGAGCCCGTTTCAATTGAACTGGGCGAAGTGGATATCCTGCTGGGCAGCGAGCCAGACCGTATTACGGGCGAGGTGAGCAATGCGGGCGATGCCCGGGTTGCCGGCAGCCTCGCCCTGTCGGCGTCGCGCGACTACAGCGTCGACCTGCAGCTGACACCGGGCAGGGCGACGTCGGCAGAGGTCGTCGATTTCCTGGAAGCGTGGGGCCAGGCAGGACCGGGTGGCAGCTACCGGCTGGTCGACAACGGCCGGCTTTGATGTCCCGGTTGCCATGCACCGAGTGTCAATGACGAGATGGAATTACTGAACCTCTCCATTCCCGAACAGCATGATTACAACGATCCCACGGTCGAGCGGGACGTCGAGCGGTTGCAGGCCTGGCTGACTGACCTGCCCCTGATGGACGTGGTCGAGACGGTGCGGCTGGTCCTCGGCGGGCTGCAGTCGCTGAACGAGCAGAGACTGGAGGCGGACCTGCGCTACCGGCTGATGGATGTCTTTCGCCGCACGGCCCACCGCCTGTTCGTCACGATGGATCCCATGCACCTGAGGCAGCTGGCGCTGTCGAAGACCCAGCGCGAGCAGGCCACGGAAGGTGTCGAGCAACTGTTGCTGGCGATGGCCGGCGGCTACAAGCTGATCATCAACGAGCTTTACGCTGCCGACGCGATCAAGTCGTCACGCGAGGTGTTCGGCCTGTCACTGAACCGCAGCCTGGAGCAGCTGGGCTATGCGCTGCTGGACAGCTATCGCTTCTACCGGGCCGTGTAGCCTGACCTGTTTGCCGAGCTGCACCAGCTTTACCTGCTTGCCCGCCATCATGGCCTGCTGGACGTGATGACAGAAGATGAAGACGATGCCGAGCGGCAGATGACGACCGCTGCGCGCTACCATGCGGTCCTGCTGCTGTCACTGACCGACCCGTTTCGCCTGGCGGAGGGTGAGGCCGGCATGTTGCAGGAGGTCCTGGTGCAGCATGCCGGGCAATGCCGCGTCATTCCGGACAGCCATCGTGATGTCACGGAGCAGGGGCTGTTTTTCGTCGATCTCAAGGGCGGCGGGCCACCCCTTGCCCGCAGCCGCATGGAACTGCCGGTCGATGCCGCCGAACCCTACCTGATGGACGCGCGCGATGCCCTGTCTGCCATACACGAGCGGCTCGCGAAGACGCCGGCCAAGGTGCGTGCACAGAGCCCGGAGGCGATGGTGCTGCGGCGTCTGCTGCCGGAAGATGCCGACACGCAGCGGCGCGAGTCGCGCTTTCCCGACAGCCGCTGGGTGCAACTGCTGCCTGGCATGGAACACATCCATGCCTGGCTTGCCCGGGCCGCCGGCAAGGACAGGGATGTGGTCATCGGCGATCCCTCACCCTGCCGCGTGATCGATACCAGCGAGCACGGCATGGGTCTTGCGTGGGAGGGTGGCGGGACGGGCGATGCGCGGGTCGGTGAATTGCTGGGCGTGCTCGAGGAGAACATGGCACCCAGGGTGGGCATCGTGCGCTCGATCCACCTCTACCGCGAGGGCGGCATGGAGCTCGGCGTGCAGCTGATACCGGGCAGTGCCGCGCCGGTGTATTGCCGGCCGGCGGGCGAGGCTGGCGACACGGCCATGCGCGCCCTGTTCATGCCGGCCTGTAACGACGATCAGGTGGGCGCTACGATCATCGCAGGCAAGGGGCTGTATGAGCAGGGACGTCGCCTGTTGATCGATGTAGCCGGCAGGGAAGTGCGTGCGCGTGCAGGCGAGTGTGTGTTCGACGGGCCGGTGTTCGATCGCTTCGAGTTCAGTTCGGATGACGAGGCGTGATGCGTTGGCCGGATCGCTTGCGGCAGACAAAAAACGCCTGCGATTGCGTCTTCAATTAGGCTAAACTGCTTTTTTACCGTTAGCACTATCACAATCCCCGGAACAACAGACCGCTGAAACCCAAGGCCATGGAAAAGAAGATACCCATCGACATCAAGATCACTCCCGAGAACAAATGCGGCTTCTGCACCAACTCCAAGTGCTGCACCTATATCACCGAAGAGCTGGCAACACCGCGCTCCATGCATGACTTCGACCACATGCTGTGGCAGCTGTCGCACAAGGATGTCCAGGCCTACAAGGACGAGGAGGGCTGGTACCTGCTGGTGAACAATCCGTGCCTGCACCTGGGAAAGGACGGGCGCTGCGGTATCTATGAGGACCGTCCGCAGATCTGCCGGGAGTATTCGAATGACTTCTGCGAGTTCGACGAGTCGGCCGACGAGGGCTTCGAGCTGTTTTTCGAGGGCTACGCGTCGCTGCTGAAATACGTCCGCAAGCGATTCAAGACCTGGGACAAGTACTGCGCCAGCCGGGACGGCTAGCTGCCAGAGACAGGGGACAGCATTCAATTCTGTCCCCGGTTATTGAGATGAATTTGCCCCTTTGTTTTGGAGCCACCGCGGAGATGCAAAGGGCGCAGAGACAAGAAAATGCATTCGGTTCATGGCCTCAGGGATACAGGGTCGATAATGACCAGCGAGAAGAGGGGACAGAATTGAATTCTGTCCCCGGTTGTACCTGTTAAATCTATCCCCTTGGTAAGTGGTTTGCCGATACCTCGTTGCCTTATTGGGATGCGGGTGGTTTTTTATTTACCGATTCAATACTTGGTGTCCTTTGCGCCTTTGCGGTGAATTCACGCGTCCTCGACAGGCGTGATTTCCGAAAAATCGTCGATCGCCGGGAACTCGTCGATCTCCCGCGGTGGCGACTTCGTGTCCGGGCGCCGCACGGCCAGCAGGTGGCCGCTGCCGAAGTCGCGGGCGGAGCGCAGCACCGGCAGGCTGTCATCGACAAACAGGGTCCGCTCCGGCCT
>JBFELL010000199.1:0-4598 GCA_041552135.1 Gammaproteobacteria bacterium | reverse complement strand
TGGATGCCCATCCGCCGGCAGGGCTGCAGGTGATTGACTATGGCTGTGGCTCGGGCATCCTGGCGATTGCAGCACGTAAACTGGGGGCGAGCTGTGTCACTGGTGTGGATATCGATCCGCAGGCCATTCAGGCGACACGGGAGAATGCGCGGCGCAACGGGGTTTTGGGTGTGCTTCAGGCGGTACTGCCTGATGATCTCGAAACTGGTCCGGTTGACCTGGTGATGGCCAATATCCGGGCCAATCCGTTGATCGGGCTTGCGGACAGGTTGAGCGGGCTGGTTAATTCGGGTGGCCGTATCATGATGACTGGGATATTGGCGGAGCAGGCAGAGGATGTGATGGCGGTATACCGGGGGTGGTTTGTGTTTGAGGAGCCGGTGTGTCGTGAGGAGTGGGTGTTGCTGGTTGGTTCTAAATACAGTCGGGTGTAGGAGCGAATTTATTCGCGATTGTGGCTCCATGCCGGGCTTGAATATCTATCGCGGCTGAAGCCGCTCCTACCCTCTACGGCTGGTATAGTTGGCTGGGTTGTCTCCACAGGGCGTAACTCGCCGCCGGATGAATTCCTCATGTCGGATTACGCCCTTTGGGCTAATCCGACCTGCAGAACTCCCGGCGTGATGGTTTGTTGCCAGGATTAATCGCGGCGAGGGCGCCGCTCCTACAGCGGTGCAGGGTACGAATCGGGGAGACAGGAGCGATTGCATTCGCAATGATTTATTGAGAATCAGCGGGTACACTACCGCTCCATGTATACCTTCTGCCCCGACTGCTCGACGGTATTTTCGCTCAGGGCCGAGCATCTGCATGCCGCCAGCGGGCTGGTGCGCTGCGGCGAATGCCGGCAGGTCTTCAGTGCGGTGGATCATCTCTACGACGGACTTGCCGAGGCCCGCTATGCCCTGTTCGAGCTGTCCACGTCAGACCAGGTCGCTGCGGGGGATGAGACGCGCGATGACAGGTCGTTGCCGGCTGGTGCCGAACCCTCCGGGACTGACGCCCTGACGGGCGGTGGCGGGCTACCGGTAACCCAGACGTCATTCGGCAGCAACTGGTCGAGTCAGCCCGTGTCGTTCAGGGATGTGGCAAGCGGCGCCGGGATCGGGTTGCTGGTGTTGCTGCTGGCCGGGCAGTGGGCATTTTTCAACCGGGCGGACCTGGCGATGCACTCGGCGTGGCGCCCGATGATCGAAAAAATCTGTTCCCTTGCATCCTGCGAGCTGCCACTGCCTGTCGCTCTTGACCAGGTTACCCTGCTGAATCGCGATGTCCGCCGGCATCCGGAGGTCGAGGATGCGCTGCTGGTCAACGCCACCCTGATCAACCGGGCCGGCTTCACCCAGTCCTATCCGGTGCTGTCGATCCGTTTCTCGGACCTGTCGGGCAAGCCGGTTGCCGAGCGGCGTTTCCGGCCGGCGGAATACCTGGGTGAATCACTCAGCCACAGCGACGGCATGGCGCCGGCATCGCCGGTACAGGTCGTGCTCGAGATCGAGGATCCGGGCGAGGAGGCGGTCTCCTTCCAGTTTGACTTCCTCTGAAATTCCAGCTTTTCAGGGTGTTAAATACCCACTTTATCCCGCCGGTAGAAGCGGGTATTATCTTCCGTCCCCCGTTCCCGGAACCCGTAAGAGAATAGCGATAATCTCCGGTGCAGATAGGACCCTACAAGTTACCGAACAATCTGATCCTGGCCCCGATGGCGGGCGTGACCGACCGTCCATTCCGCCAGTTGTGCCGTACGCAGGGTGCGGGCCTGGCCGTCTCGGAAATGGTGTCTTCCAATGCATTGCTCTGGGGCAGCAGGAAGACGCAGCGCCGCATTGACCACACGGGCGAGGACGCGCCGGTCTCGGTCCAGATCGCCGGTGCCGATCCCGCCATGATGGCAGAGGCGGCGCGCTTCAACGTGGACCACGGCGCACAGATCATCGACATCAACATGGGCTGCCCGGCGAAGAAGGTCTGCAACGTCATGGCCGGCTCGGCCCTGCTGCAGGACGAGACGCTGGTCGGGCGCATCCTGGAGGCCGTGGTCGAGGCCGTCGATGTGCCGGTGACCCTGAAGATCCGCACCGGCTGGGACCCCGAAAACCGGAACGCCCCCGCGGTGGCCGGCATCGCCGAGCAGGCCGGCATCCAGGCGCTCGCCGTGCACGGTCGCACGCGTGCCTGCGCCTATCGCGGTGAGGCCGAGCACGACACCGTGCGCGCCATCAAGGCGGCCGTTTCGATCCCCGTCATCGCCAACGGCGATATCACCTCGCCCGAGAAGGCCGTCGCCGTGCTCGAGCAGACCGGTGCCGATGCCGTCATGATCGGCCGCGCGGCGCAGGGCCGGCCGTGGATCTTCCGCGAAATCGCGCACTTCATGGCGACCGGCAAGCACCTGCCCGAACCCGCGCCGGCCGAGATCTGCCGGGTGCTGACCGGGCACCTGGAAAACCTCTACCGCTTCTACGGCGAGTACACGGGGGTGCGCATGGCGCGCAAGCACATCGCCTGGTACAGCAAGCACCAGCGCGACGGCAACCGCTTCCGCCAGCGGATCAATCAGACGGAGACGGCCGCGGAACAGCTCGAGTACGTCAAGACCTATTTTGCCGCACTGACCGAACGGCAGGTGCTGGCCGCATGAACATACCCGCGAAACGCGAACGGCGCAAGCAGCCGATCCGTCGCAGCGTGCAGTCTGCGCTGGAACTCTACCTGGGCGACCTGAACGGCCACGAAGTCAACGATGTCTACCATGTTGTCATGAACGAGGTCGAACCGGCCATCCTCGACGTCGTGATGAACCACGTCCAGGGCAACCAGACGCACGCGGCGGAGTTGCTCGGTATCAACCGCGGCACGCTGCGCAAGAAGCTGAAGCAGTACGGGTTGTAGCAAGAGCCCTAGTTTTGCTGGTAGGAGCGGCTTCCGTCGCAATTCCTGCATGTTAATAGCCACGGAAATACACGGAAAAACACGGAGTAATAAAGAGAACACTGCTAGGAGCGAATTCATTCGCGATAAGGCCTTGCGAACATATCAAACCCTGTCGCGGCTGTAGCCGCTCATACAAAGGCGATTGCATTTTTTTATTCCGTGTATTTCCGTGGCCATATATTTTTCTCAATAGACCATCACCAGGGTATCCATAATCCATGAACAAAATCACACGCGCCCTGATCAGCGTTTCGGACAAGACGGGCATCGAGGACTTTGCCAGGGCGCTGCACGGCCTGGGTGTGGAGATCCTGTCCACGGGCGGCACGGCGCGGCTGCTGGCCGGTGCGGGCATCCCGGTGGTCGAGGTCTCGGACTACACCGGTTTCCCGGAGATGATGGACGGCCGCGTCAAGACACTGCACCCGAAGATCCACGGAGGCATCCTCGGGCGGCGCGGCACCGACGAGGAGGTAATGACTGAACATGCCATCCCGCCGATCGATCTGGTGGTGGTCAATCTCTACCCCTTCGAGCAGACGGTGGCGCGCGAGGACTGCGACCTGCCGCTGGCCATCGAGAACATCGATATCGGCGGGCCGACCCTGCTGCGCGCCGCCGCCAAGAACCATGCCGCCGTGACGGTGGTCGTTGACAGCGACGATTACCCCCGCGTGCTGGATGAACTCGGAAAAAACGACGGTGCGCTGAGCGACGCCACGCGCTACGACCTGGCGGTGAAGGCCTTCGAGCATACGGCCCGCTACGATGGCGCCATTGCCAACTACCTCGGGGCGCGTGACCCGGCCGGTGCCGAGTCAGAATTCCCGCGCACCATGAACCTGCAGTACCGCCAGGTGCAGACCATGCGCTATGGCGAGAACCCGCACCAGCGCGCCGCCTTCTTCATCGAGCACGAGCTGAAGGAGGCCTCGGTGGCCACGGCGACCCAGCTGCAGGGCAAGGCGCTGTCCTACAACAACGTCGCCGACACCGATGCGGCGCTGGAATGCGTGAAGTGCTTCAGCGAGGGGCCGGCCTGCGTCATCGTCAAGCACGCCAATCCCTGCGGCGTGGCGCTGGGCGAGACGCCGCTGGCGGCCTATGACCAGGCATTCAAAACCGATCCGACCTCGGCCTTCGGCGGGATCATCGCCTTCAACCGGCCGCTGGATGCCGAGACGGCCAGTGCCATCATCGAACGGCAGTTCGTCGAGGTGATCATTGCGCCGTCGGTCGACGCGGCTGCCCTGCCGCTGCTGGCCGCCAAGAAGAACGTCCGTGTCCTGTCATGCGGTCAGTGGGATACTGTGCCGGTGCCCGGGCTGGACTTCAAACGCGTCAACGGCGGCCTGCTGGTGCAGGACCGCGACCTCGGTCAGGTGAACGACACCGACCTCAGGGTCGTCACGAAACGCGCACCGACGGAGCACGAGGCGCGCGACCTGCTGTTCGCCTGGCGGGTGGGCAAGTTCGTCAAGTCCAATGCCATCGTGTATTGCAGGGACGGCATGACCATCGGTGTCGGTGCGGGCCAGATGAGCCGTGTCTACAGCGCCCGGGTCGCCGCGCTCAAGGCGGCCGACGAGGGGCTGGAGGTCAAGGGCTCGGTGATGGCTTCGGATGCCTTCTTCCCGTTCCGCGACGGTATCGACCAGGCCGCC
>JBFELL010000198.1:0-4676 GCA_041552135.1 Gammaproteobacteria bacterium | reverse complement strand
GAGGCCAGGCGCAAGGCCGAAGAGGCGGCGCGTGCCAGGGCCGAGGCCGAATTGCGCGCGCAGCTCGAGGCCGAGCAGGGGCGCCTGGAGGAACAGCGCGTGCAGAGCGTGCTGGGTGAGTACGTCGCCTACATCGCCGACAAGGTCGAGCGCAACTGGCTGCGCCCGCCGGGTTCGGCGGCTGGCCTGGAATGCACGGTCAACGTGAAGCTCATCCCCGGCGGTGACGTGGTCAGCGCCAGGGTCGTGCAGAGCAGCGGTGATACGGTGTTCGATGACTCGGCCGAGAAGGCCGTGCTGAGGGCGGCGCCGCTACCGGTACCGGACGACCCGTCGATCGCGAAGCATTTTCGTGATTTCAATTTTGTCTTCAAGCCTCTCTAGATACAGGAAGGATGTAATGCGAGATATGTTCAGGTCACTGTTATTTGTTCTGCTGTTCCACTCGGGCCTCGCGCAAGCTGCCCTGACCATCGAGATCACCCAGGGCATCGAGGGCGCGGTGCCGATCGCCGTCGTGCCGTTCGGCTGGGGCGGCCCGGGCGCGGCACCGGAGAACCTGGCAGCCATCATTTCCTCAGACCTCAGCCGCAGCGGTCGTTTCGAGCCCCTCGCGGACCGCGACCTGGTGGCGCACCCGACCAGCGCCGATATGGTGAAGTTCCAGAACTGGCGCATGCTGAATGTCGATAACCTGGTCATCGGCCAGCTCGGCCAGACGGCCGCGGGGCAATACACCGTTCGCTTCGAGCTGTTCGACGTGTATCGCGGCAAGCAGATCCTCGGCTACAGCTTCCCGGCAGGCAGCCGGGACCTGCGCCGTGTGGCCCACCACATCAGTGACCTGATCTACGAAAAGCTCACCGGTGAGAAGGGCGCGTTCAACACGCAGATCGCCTACGTGACGACGACCGGCAGCGGCAAGGGCAAGACCTACACCCTGCTGGTGGCCGACTCCGATGGTTACAACCCGCAGACCATCCTGCGCTCGAACCAGCCGCTGATGTCGCCGGCCTGGTCGACCGATGGCCGGCAGATCGCCTACGTGACGTTCGAGAACAAGGCCGCGGAAATCTATCTCCAGGATGTCGCCAGCGGTTCACGCCGCAAGGTGGCCTCGTTTCCGGGTGTGAACGGCGCACCGTCCTGGTCGCCGGACGGCCGGCGCCTGGCGTTAACCCTGTCACAGGACGGCAACCCGGAGATCTATATCATGGAGGTGGGCAATGGCGCCCTGAAGCGGCTGACCACCAACCCGGCCATCGACACCGAACCGGCCTGGGCGCCGGACGGCAAATCGCTGGTGTTCACCTCCGACCGCGGCGGTTCACCGCAGCTGTACCGGATTGCCTCGTGGGGCGGGCAGCCGCAGCGGCTGACCTTCGAGGGCAAGTACAACGCCGGCGCGGATATCTCGCCGGACGGCAGTAAAATTGCTATGGTGCACGGCAACAACGGCATCTACCGGATTGCCGTGCTGGATCTCAAGTCCGGTGTGACGCGGGTGCTGACCGACGGGCGGCTCGACGAGTCGCCGAGTTTCTCGCCCAACGGCAGCATGATTATCTACGCCACGGATGAGGGCAACCGGGGCGTCATGGCGGCGGTCTCGGTCGACGGACGATTCCGGCAGCGGCTGTCCATCCAGGCCGGTGACGTCAGGGAGCCGGTGTGGTCCCCGTTTGGTAAATGAGGCGCGGTTTTAATACACACAGGGTTGCTTAACCCGGGAGAACTGTAATGAGACATTTGATGCATTCCATGTTTGGCCTGTTGCTGGTTGCCGTTCTGGCGGGTTGCAGCTCCAAGGGCGGTACCACGGAAGAGGGCGACATGGCGGCGGTCGATGAGCGCGGCACGGTGGCCGGTGAGGGTGCCGTGGCGACGGGCGCGGCCGGTGCTGGCACCTTCCAGGGTATGTCGATCGATGATCCGAACAGCCCGCTGTCGCGGCGCGTGATCTACTTCGAGTACGACAGCAGCAACATTCTGGCTGAAGACCAGGACCTGCTGGTATCCCATGCGGCGTACTTGGCGGCCAACCCCGGCCAGGGCGTGACGCTGGAGGGACATGCCGACGAGCGTGGTTCGCGTGAATACAATATCGGCCTGGGTGATCGCCGCGTGCAGGCGGTTCGACGGGTGCTCGAACTGCAGGGTGTTTCAGCGCAGCAGATCACCACCGTCAGCTATGGCGAGGAAAAGCCGGCTGTCGAAGGTCATAGCGATACGGCCTGGCGCATGAACCGCCGTGTCGAGATCACCTATACGGCTTACTGAGATGATCCGGCGCAACAGCCGGCTGCTGCCCGGTGTCGCCATGGTGGCACTGGCGTGCGTTTTGCCCGTAAACCATGTGGCGGCCGAGTCGACTTCAGAGCGACTCGACCGCCTGGAACGCCAGCTCGACAGCCGCGGCCTGATCGACATGCTGAACCGGCTCGACCAGCTGCAGCGCGATGTGCAGGAACTGCGTGGTGAGCTGGAGCTGCAGGCGCACCGGCAGGAAGACATGACGCGCCGCCAGCGCGAGCTTTACCTGGATATCGATCGCCGCCTGCAGCAACTGGAGTCCGGCCAGCCGGAAGCGCCAGTCGCCACGATCCCGCCACCGGGCAGTCCGGATGCAGTCGTGCCAGCGACGGCGGCCCCGCCGCAGGCACCGGGCGGGGCGGCCGATACCGCTGTCGATACAGCTGCGCCGGCGGCAAGCTATGCCGGCGAGCAGGCCGCCTATGAACAGGCACTGGGCATCCTGCGGGAAGGGCGGTACACCGATGCCGCCGCGGCCTTCGATCGTCAGCTGGCCAGTTATCCCGGCGGAGAATATGCCGACAACGCCACCTACTGGCTGGGCGAGACCTATTACGTGACACGTGACTTCGACCGGGCGCTGTCGACGTTCAACCGCCTGGTGAATGACTTCCCGCAAAGTCCCAAGATGCCCGATGCCCGGCTGAAGATCGGCTATATCCACTACGAGAACAGCGGCTGGGCACAGGCGCGCCAGGAGCTGTCCGCAGTTGTCAGCGACTATCCCGGCACAACGGCCGCACGCCTGGCCAATGACCGGCTGCAGCGCATGCAGCAGGAAGGGCATTGAACGGCATGTCTGGCGCAGAGGGCGCGGAGAAAGGCGGCTGAAGAAAACCGCGAAGGCGCAACGCACGCAAAAAACAGATTCAATTAAAACCCGATGCATTCCTGTACGAGGTGCGGGAGGTGCAAAAGCCGGGTAGGCCGGGGACAGAATTGAATTCTGTCCCCGGTTACCTGAAACCTTGCGCCTTTGCAGTGAGTTCCATGTATTCCATGCGCTACTTTGCGACCTCTGCATCTCTGCGGTGAAACATGACTACCCAGCAATCAACATCCGGTCGCCTCAGGATTACCGAAATCTTCCTCTCCCTGCAGGGCGAATCCCTGACGATTGGCTGCCCGACCGTGTTCGTGCGTCTTACGGGCTGTCCGTTGCGTTGCGGCTACTGTGATACGACCTATGCCTTCCAGGGCGGCGAGTGGATGGACGTGGACGAGATTCTGCAACAGGTCGACGGCTACGGTGTCCCCCATGTCACCGTGACCGGCGGCGAGCCGCTGGCGCAGAAAAACTGCCCGGCCTTGCTGCAGGCCCTGTGCGATGCCGGTCATTCGGTATCGCTCGAGACCAGCGGTGTGATCGATATCTCCCCGGTCGATCCGCGCGTCGTCCGCGTCATGGACCTGAAGACACCGGGCTCCGGCGAGGTCGGACGCAATCGTTACGAGAATCTCGACGTCCTTGCCGGCACCGACCAGGTCAAGTTTGTTATCTGCAGCCGGGAGGATTACGACTGGGCGCGGCAGATGCTGGAGCAGCACGATATCGCGCAGCGCTGCACGGTGCTGTTTTCCCCGGCACACGGGCAGCAGGATGCGACCGAACTGGCCGACTGGATACTGCAGGACCGCCTGCCGGTGCGCATGCAGATCCAGCTGCACAAGTATCTGTGGGGGAATGAGCCCGGGAGGTAGGGGACTGAATGCGTTTTTCACCGCAAAGGCGCGAGGGCGGCAAGGAAGAACATATCAATCCGGGTAGGTCGGTTCAAGGAGCGAAGCAACGAACCCGACAGAACATGCTCCGGCTATCTATACATGTTCAATCCTTCACAGAACCGGTGACAGAATTCAATTCTGTCCCCTGTGGATCCTCGCATGGCCCACTTCTGGCCGCCGCTCAGCGCATCCTGCCGGCCGCGGCACAACGGCGTCCCGGTATGTTGCCCTGCACATCGCGTGGCAATACCGTAATTTTACCCGTTACTTTAGAGTCCCCGATAGATGGATCCGTAAACCCCCCCCGCCTTCAGGCGGCGGATCATAATGCATGGAAAGGCGATATAGCGCTATTTATCCTGGCTGTGAAACGTTGCATTCCTTCTCCCTGCGGGACGACTGCATGGATGCAGGAGGTAGGGCAATGCATGGAGCAATTGCCGAGAAGGCCAGGATGAGGGGACCTGAATCAGGTAGAGTCAGTGTTTATTTGATCCCCTCTCCCCGGCCCTCCCCCGGAGGGGGAGGGGGCGTAATCGGCCAGATGGCCGATCAAGCCGGCTTTCAGCCGTAACCCGAAGCCACCGGCTTAAGCCGGTGGAGTATTCACATTGCGTTCTTTTCGCCCTGGCGGTGAT
>JBFELL010000197.1:0-4709 GCA_041552135.1 Gammaproteobacteria bacterium | reverse complement strand
TCGTTGCACATCCCGGCCGAGATCACTACGTCCGGCCACGGCGGCTTGAGCTTGGCGCTGCCGGCGCGGTTGATACCCAGCCGCGAGCGCGTGCGGAACAGGCTGAGGGTCGAGGCCACCTGGCGGTAGTCCAGGTCCTTGACCTGGTATGGCCAGCCCAGCGCCTCGGCCAGCGCCATGACCTGGACGCGTTCGCCCGCCCGGTAACCGGTGACGATCCAGACCGACGGCACGGGGCTAGCCCCCCGGTTGATCGGGACCACCGTGGCCTCCTGGGTCATCGGTTCCGGGGCAGTCAATATCGGGGTTCCGCAGGCATGGCGTCGTCGCCGGACTCCAAGTACAATTTTATTTTTCCACAATCTAACGGCTTGATCGATAGGGCACAAGTCATATCACCAGCCGCGATCAACCACACCCGGTCATTGCAATGCCTGACTACAATGAATACCTCAGCAGCATCTACCGCCTGTTGCAGCCCTTTCTGAAGGAAGGTGTCAACCTGAGCGAGGACACCGAACTGGTGACCGAACTCGGCCTGACCTCGCTGCAGGTCATGAGCATGATCGAACAGATTGAGGACCACTTCGATATCTCCATACCGCTGAACATCCTCCCGGACATCAGTACTGTACGCGACCTGGCGCAACAGCTGGCAGACATGAACCAGTAGCCATGAGCCTGTTCGACAAGTTCCAGCCGATCATCGACATCCGTGCAGAGCTCGAGCAGGCCGGCATCATGCCGTTCGGCGCCGTAACGGAAAAGTTGCTGTCCGCCACCGAGGCCATCGTCAACGGCCACAAGGTGATCCTGGCCGGCACCAACAACTACCTGGGCCTGACCTTCGAGCCGGAGTGCATCGAGGCGGCCACGCGCGCCGTCCGGGAACAGGGCACCGGCACCACCGGTTCGCGCATGGCCAACGGCACCTTCCTCGAGCACGTCAAGCTGGAACAGGAACTGGCGGACTTTTTCGACCGCCGCCACGCCATCGTCTTCTCCACCGGCTACGCCGCCACCATGGGCATGGGTTCCACCCTGGCCGGGCCCGGCGATGTCATCGTGATGGACACCGACAGCCACGCCAGCATCTACGACGGCGTGCGCCTCGGCGGTGCCGAGGTCATCCGCTTCCGCCATAACAATCCGGACGACCTGGCAAAGCGCCTGCGGCGCCTTGGTGATCGCACAAAGGACACCCTGATCATCGTCGAGGGCATCTACAGCATGCTCGGCGACCAGGCGCCACTGGCCGAGATCGCGCAGGTGAAGCGCGAGTATGGTGGCCTGCTGCTGGTCGACGAGGCCCACTCGCTCGGTATGCTGGGCGCACACGGCCGGGGGGTTGCCGAGGCCGCCGGCGTCGAGGACGACGTCGACTTCATCGTCGGCACCTTCAGCAAGAGCCTGGGCGCCATCGGCGGCTACTGCGTCAGCAACCACCCGCAGCTGGAGGCCGTGCGCTTCGCCATCCGCTCCTATATCTTCACGGCCTCGCCCTCGCCTTCCGTCATCGCCTCGACCCGCGCGGCGCTGCGCCTCATGCAGGAGCGACCGGAGCTACGCGAGCGCCTGTGGGACAATGCCCGTCGCCTCTCCGACGGCCTCAAGGCCCTCGGCTTCCAGGTCAGCCCCGAGGTCAGTCCGGTCGTCGCGGTCACCATCGAGGACCGCGACCAGGCCATCGCCTGGTGGAACCGGCTGCTGGAGACCGGCGCCTACGTCAACCTGGTGATGCCGCCGGCCTCGCCAACGGTGCACAGCCTGCTGCGTTGCAGCGTCAGCGCCGCCCACAGCCCGGCACAGATCGACGCCATACTGGCGGCCTTCGCGGCCCTGCCGGAAACCCCCGCTGCCGATACCCGCGGGAGCGCATGACGCCGGCTGACAAGGCGACGGCGTGCCCGCTCCCGGCACCCGGCACCATCCACGTCTGGCGCATCGACCTGCAGCACCCGGCACTGCTGGCCCTCGGCGAGCGGCTGCTGACGGATGACGAGGCGGAACGCGCACGCCGTTTCCACTTCGATGAGCACCGTTTGCGTTTCATGGCCGGGCGCAGTGCCATGCGCCTGCTGCTGGGCCGCTGCACCGGCAGCGATCCGGCCGCCATCCGCTTTCACTACGGCACGCATGGCAAGCCCGCGCTGCCGGCGACCGGCAACACACCGTCCGTCCGCTTCAACTTTACCAACACCGACCGCCGCGCCCTGCTGGCCGTGGCCGTCGATCGCGAGGTCGGCATCGACCTCGAGAACCGCCACCGCGACATCAACATCCCCGGACTGGTGCGCCATATCCTCACCGGGCCGGAGGCCGCCGAATTCAACCGTCTGCCAGAGGCCGTCCGCCGACAGGCGCTGCTGACCATCTGGACCCGCAAGGAAGCCTGGATCAAGGCGCTGGGCGCCGGTTTCTCCCGCCCGCTGAAGAGCTTTTCCGTCTCGGTAGACCCCGGGGATATCGAGCAGGTGCAGCCCATGCCCGAACACGACGGCGCACCGGCCGACTGGACCTTCCGCCTGCTGGAAGCGCACCCGGACGATATCGCCACGCTCACGGCCCGCGGGACCGACTGGTCATGCCGCTGCCTCGACTGGCAGCCGGCCGACTGCGGCTGAACCCGGGAAACACCGGCTTATGCCCTTCGGGCCGACCCGACCTGCTGACTGACGTGATACCAGGAAAGCCGGCCTGTCCACGCCACGCCCGCACCGGGTACGGCAGGTCGGGATCAGGCGGGGAGCGCCGTAACCCGACACGCCTGTGATCCAGGAAACGCCGGGTTTGATGATTTAACCCGATAGCTGCATAAATCCCGGCCCCTGATCCGGTTTCGACAGGTGTCTTGCCGGATGAAATGTCTCCCGGTGTATGGATTGCGGAATTCACCGATCGTGCGGTCCTGCCGCAGCACGGTAGGAGCGCCGCCCACGGCGCGAATCGCTGCGAGGCGCCGCTCCTACCTGGTCAGGTTGCCCACCGCAGGAGCGAATGCATTCGCGATGGGGAATCCGGCCGTGGCACAAAACAGCCGCCCTGCACCGCCCGGGCTAGAGCCCGATATCACGCGAATAACCGATTTGCAGCATGTTCTGGCGCATGCGCACGTGGCCCGTCTGGGGACCGGTCAGGGTACTGGTCCCCTCGATGGTATTGCGAAAGGCGTGTGTATAGGCAAGATTGATCCGGCTTTGCTTTCCCAGTTTATAGGTGGCACCCAGCGAGGCGTGCTTTTCCACCGTGGCCGGCGCCAGCACATTGAACAGGGTATTCACATTCTTCCAGGGTTCATCCGCATCACTGTAGCCTGCGCGCAGGGTCAGCCTCTCGTTCGCCCGGTACTGCAGGCCGATGGAGTAGACGTTGATATCCTCCCAGCCAAATCCCAGCCCCTTGTCACCGCCAAGACGCTTGTCCGGATCGGCGATGATCTCGCCAAACGTGATGTCATTGGTATTGGAAAGGGCGTCGATATCATCGTAGAAGATGCGTTTGTAATCCGCCGCCAGGGTCAGCTTCGGGGTAAGCAGGAAGGCCAGGCCGGCATTGAAAGTGGCCGGAATATCGAACTCACCGCCCCTGGCGAACAAGCCCTCGTAATCATCGAAATCCGTCATGTGCAGCTTGCTTTGCCAGGAGATGCCCACATTGAGCTGGTCATGCATCAGCGAACCAAGCCAGCCCACGCGCACACCACCGCCCCAGGAGTAGTCATAACCGTTGTCGGTGACGTTGTCCGGGGAAACCGACAGCGCCCTGAAGGGTTCCAGGCCTCTCGCCTTGAACCGCTGGACGGCAAGAATCGGCGTAATACCGATCGACTGGCGGGTGATACCTAGCCCGGCAAAGGGTCCGAGTTCCCGCGCATAGGTCATACCCAGCGCCATCTGGGCCAGATCAACACCCGTGGGATCGGTTGCGGTGAACTCGCCGCCGGGGTTCTGAGAAGGGGGAGGCGCAAAATTCGCGAAAGTGGCGGTATCGTACTCGCTATTCATGCCGCCCTGCCCGGCCAGCGCGAAGGCAAGCGTGCTCCGGTCGTCGATGGGCAGATTGATGCCGAACCCGGGGATGAGGAACCAGTCATTCTCGCTTTTCTCCCTGCCCGGCGGTACGTTGGGGAAGGGAGGCGACTCGAAGTCGTCGTTTGCCTTGTACTCGCGCTTCGGGCTGAACAGTTCCAGTTCAACGTCATAACGCTTCTGCAGGCGCGTCAGCCCGGCGGGGTTGCTGAACGCGGACAGCGTGTCCTGGGGCAGCGCGGTTCCGGCCCCCGCCATGCCCTTGGATACCGTGCCGTAGCCATGCGACATATAGCCGTTGGTTGCCTGCGCGGTCGTAGCTGCCAGACAAAGTGACAGCGCGGCGACTATCAGGTATTTTTTTACTGACATTTCAACCCCCCCGTGAATTATTTGCTTCTCTTCCCTTATCCTGGCCGCTAACGACAACCTGCCTTCCGCGACACATAGCCGTCGGGTTACGGCGCATTCGCGCCTAACCCGACCTACATGTTGCACATGCCGCTCCACCAGTGACCGTAGGTCGGATTGGGCCAAAGGCCGTAATCCGGCACCATCGGTTTCTCCTTGCAAAACAGATCAGGTCAAACAGGACAGCTGCGGTTCTTCCCGTCTGGCTTAAAACGCATCACCAATCCGACGTGCACGCTCGGCGCGCTGCGCGAGTTCGTCGCTGCCGGC
>JBFELL010000196.1:0-4830 GCA_041552135.1 Gammaproteobacteria bacterium | reverse complement strand
TGATATTTCAGTTCAATTGAATCCGCTGCCCCCAGGGTACCTCGGCGCGGCCCTTGACCAGCCAGATGACGGGATAGGCCGGCTCCTGCTTCGGGAACTCGCCTTCGGCATCGGTGAAGTAGACCAGCAGGTTGGGGCTGATCGCCATTTCCTCCACCCATTTGAACACCGGCGTGAAACGCGTGCCGCCGCCACCGCGGATGTCCTGCGGCAGGCTGAACTCCTCCCAGGGTTCGAACACCCAGGGCCCGCCCTCTGCCAGCTCGTAATCGCAGGCGTGCAGGGCGATGCGCGCGCGCATCTGCCCCTTGATGGCGTCGATCTCGCTGACGAACTCGCGCATCTCGCCGGCGCGGATCGAGCCGCTGGTATCCAGCACCACCAGCACGTCGACCCGGGAACTGCGCAGCGTCGGGAAGATCGCGCTGCCCTCGCGCCGTGACGGGCGCATGTAGCTGTAGTCGTCGCGGCTGGAGGTGGTCATGTAGCGCGCCAGCAGCATGCGCCAGGGCAGCTGGGGCTGCAGCAGGTGATCGACCAGTCGCTTCAGGTTGCCGCCGAGCTTGCCGGCCTGCATGGCCTGCTGGGCGGCGCCGGCCAGGCGCTGACGCCACTGGATGGACAGCTGTTCCTTCTCTGTTTCCGACAGGGCTTCCGGCGGCGCCATGTCGTGCTGTGCCTCGCCACCACGGCCGCCGCCACCGCCCTGCTCCTCGCCTTCGCTGCTGTCACCGGCCTCCGTCTGCTGACTGGAGTCCTTGCGGCTGTCTGATTCCTTGCCGTAGAGGTGCTCGTCGTGCGTCTCCTCTTGGGTATCCTCCTTGATGTTGGGGTAGATCTCCTCGGCCATCATGCCCTCGAAGCCGATGTCATACAGGGCACCCGGTGGCGGCGTCATGCCCTCCTTTATCAACAGCGGGTTGATGGCCAGGTCGCAGGCAATGTCCCAGCGCCTGCGGTCACGGTGCTCACGCCGGGAGAAGTGCGACAGCGCACAGTGCAGCGCCTCGTGCGCCAGGGCGAACTGGGCCTGGTCGACACTGAGGCTGTCGATGTACCCGGGATTGTAGTAGAAGGCCCTGGCGTCCGTGCCGATGGTCTTGCACCACTTCGGGTCGGCCGGTTTCATCGGCATGCGCAGCACCAGCGCCCCGAGGAACGGCTTGTCCAGGATCAGCCGGGTGCGCGCGGCGCTCAGTTTTGTTTCGGTGTCGTCAGACATCAGGTTATTCCGAAAAAATCATTTCACCGCAGAGGCGCAGAGGACGCAGGGAAAACACTTTCACCGCAAAGACGCAAAGTACGCAATGTGAAATTCTGATAAAACCGTTCTCACTGCCAGACGTACAGCCCGACGTATTGTGCAAGCCTTTGCACCGCAGATACCTGAATCGTTGTGATCGGGTATTGCAATAGCTTTTCCTTGCGACCTTTGCGTCTTTGCGGTGAATGCGATGTTTTAATTGTTTTCCCGGCGTCCTCTGGGTAACTGCCCCCGGCGTTACCCTACCTCCTGCGTCCATGCAGTCGTGAGCCTCTGCGGTAATCGCTAGTCATACAGCATCACGTCGGCGACGATGTTCGCCCACTTCGAGAACTGCGGCACGGAGAAGATCTCCTCGCCGATGGCGCGGTACATGTCGGAGACCAGCATGACGCCCATCTCGCGCTGCGGGAAGGCGCCGGCAAACTCGATGATGTTGCCGTAGGCCTCAGCGGCATTGTCCCCGGTTTTCTCGCGGATCGCCCGGCCGACCAGCGCAGCGGCAACGGCATACTGCAGGTCGGTCTCCTTCGGTGCCCTGACGGACTCGCCGCGCACGATGGCGTCGATGTCCGGCAACTGCTCGAGGTTCTCGACGAAGGCGGACAGCTCGATGCCGGCGGCCGGTCCGACACAGGCCTGCAGGGCACCGGTCAGCAGCGCCGGCAAATCGCCGAATTTCTGCAGCGCCCGGTGACTGAATTCCCAGGAGCGGGGCGAGGGAAACGCCACCGGATTGTGCGCCGGGTCGAACTCGAACAGCAGTTCGGGCCGGAAGCGCAAAAAGGCGATCAGCCGCTCGTCCATGCCGTTGGCATAGGCCCATGCCACCCAGTCGTCGAGATTGATGTCCACGTCATAGTGCGAAAAGCGGTTCGCCAGCGGTGCCGGCATGGTGTAGGTGACGCCGCGGTCGCCCTGGCGATTGCCGGCGGCGAAGATCGACCAGCCGTGCGGCACCTCGTAGGCACCGAGTCGCCGGTCGAGGATCAGCTGGTAGGCCGCGGCCGAGACGCTGGGCGGCACCGAGGTGATCTCGTCCAGGAACAGGATGCCCTGATTGCCATGCCGTTCTGCGTCCGGCAGCATCGAGGGGATGGCCCATTCGACATGTTCCTCCACCCGAAACGGGATGCCGCGCAGGTCGCTTGGCTCCATTTGCGACAGGCGAATGTCGATTACCGGCATTCCGTGGCGCTCGGCGATCTGCGCCACCATCTGTGATTTACCCACCCCGGGCGGCCCCCACAGCATCACCGGCGTGTGCTGGCCATGCAGGGCGGCCTGGAATTCTCGCTCGAGTACAGTCAGTAGTTGCGCGGGACGCATGCAGGTTTCTCTTATGTGTCAGAAAACGAACCCGAGATACTACGGTGTTTGGATCCGAAAATCATGGAAAGCCCCAGCATGGCGGGGGGTATATCCGGCATACGCGTTTGCGGGGGTAAGGGGATCACTGCCGGGACACCCGCAGCCGGTCGCAATGCCGTGATCCACGGGGTCAACAGGGACCTTGCCTGCCGCGGTCTCGTTTCGGATCGCGTAGCGGTGCGGGCTCGCCCGTTTGCCGGTAGCGGCAGTAGTCGGCCAGGATCCCTGCATGGTCGAATGCCAGCTCCGGCACCGCGTCGGGGTCGAACAGCGCGAGGTGACGGGCATCATCCGCCGCGTGCGGTTCGCCACGCGCCTCGGCTACGTAAACAGCACTCACCGTGTGGCCGCGCGCGTCGCGCGACGGGTCGGAATAGTTGCCGAGCAGCGCCTTCAATGTCACCTCGAGCGAGGTTTCCTCACGCGCTTCCCGCACGGCCGCCTCTTCCAGGGTCTCGCCGACATCGACAAAGCCGCCCGGCAGCGCCCAGCCCGGCGGCGGATTGCGGCGCTCGATCAGCACGACCGGGCTCCCGGGACGGTCGACCAGCTCGATGATAATGTCAACGGTCAGCAACGGGGTAACGGGCATCGACATGACAGGCTACTGCTGCTTGAGTTCGCGGATCCGCCGGCGTGTGTGCTTGTCAGGCCGCCGCTCGCGGTGCCTGGCGCTGTGGCCCTGCAGCTTGCGCTCGCGGTAGAGTTCGTGACGCTCACTGGCGCTGGTCTCGGACTCGCTGTACAGGGAGCGCGCCTCCTCGGCCGGACGGCGTTGCGCGGACAGGCGTTCCACCGTAACCACAAACCGGTATGGACCCTTCTGAATGCTGAGCCGGTCGCCGGTGCTCAGCCGCCTCGAGGGTTTGATCCGACCACCGTTGAGGTGCACCTTGCCGCCGTTGATGGCCGCCACCGCCAGGCTGCGCGTCTTGTAGAAGCGCGCGGCCCACAACCACTTGTCGATACGCATCGAGGTATTGGTTTGCGATTCGGCAATCATAACCGGACTCTAGCAGCAGTTACGGCAACTTTGCATTGCCTGATCTGTAGGCCCCCGATTCACTGCAGGCGCGGCGTCCCGCCGCAACCGGGCTGGATACTGATATCGCGCCGGGGGCGTCGCGCCTGCCCGAAATCCCGGTCGTCACCTGCGGCAGCTCGCAGGTCGGATCAGGTGCGAAGCACCGTAATCCGACATGGTCATCGGAATTCGTCGGATTACGGCCTTCGGCCTGATCCGACCTACAACGGCACGGACGCCTGCTGGGATTCGTAACCCGCCTTCGCGGCGGCCAGAAACGCCTCAAACGGCAAGGCACCGTCGAGCCGGTGCTGCTCGTCGAAGAACACCGTTGGCGTCGCACGCACCCGGTACTGTGCCGCGGCCGCGAGGTACTGCTGCAGCTTCGCTGCGTAGCGCTCGTCCGTCCAGGCGCGCTGCACAATGTCGCGCGGCACGCCGCACTCGCTTGCCAGCCCGGTCAGCACGGTTTCATCGCCAATGTTCAGGCCGTCGACGAAAAAGGCCTCGAACAGCCGCCGGTGCAGGCGATAGAACACCTCGCTGCCCGCCTCTTTCGCCGCTTCCGCGAGCAACAGGGCCTTGCGGGAGTTGGTCGTGAAATCGTGTTCGGCGAGCGAGACACCCTCCTCGTCCGCCAGGCGGTCGAGGTTGGCCATCATCTGCCGCCACTGCGTCTCATCGTAACCGAGCCTGGCCACGGGCATGCCCCCGGCCGGGGTCTCGGGATGTATCTCGACCAGGCACCAGTTGATCTTCAGGTCATAGTGCTCGCGCAGGCGCTCAAGGCGCAGGTCACCGACATAGCAGAAGGGACATATGTAGTCCGAGAAGACCGTGCCAAGCAGAACGGGCCTGGAGCAAGCAGCCATGGTCACACTCCTGTTGCCGGCCGCCCCCGGACGGAGGCGCCAGTGCCATTATACGCAACCAACGGAACAGCATCGGACCCACGGGCCAGGTCAAACCGGCATCCCGTTGCCCGGTTAGATGGGCCGCCAGGTCGGCCGCGTGAATACTCCACCGGCTAAAGCCGGTGGCTTCAGGTTACGGCTGAAAGCCGGATGGATCGGCCAGTCGGCCGATTAACCCCCTCTCCCTCAGGGAGAGGGTTGGGGAGAGGGGATCATATAAAGCGCCTCTTCCTGATTCATATCCCCTCATCCTGGCC
>JBFELL010000195.1:0-4862 GCA_041552135.1 Gammaproteobacteria bacterium | reverse complement strand
GGGCAGGATTCATGCCACTATCGGGTAGAGGGATTTGATGTTTCGATCCCTTGATAGATTACTCTGCAGCTCGCCGCCAACATTGTTTTTTGACGTCTGTCGTATGGGCGGTAGGTCTCCTCCAGCCGGGTGTCGGACAGCGTCTGGCGGCTGAACAGGCTTGGCGGGAGCTGCTGGTCGTATGTGATCTCCCGGGTGACCAGGCGGGTCTGGTGGCCGCTCTCCAGGTCCGATACCGTGCTGTCCAGCACAGTCCAGTAGCCCTGCAGCTTCTGCAGCTTGTTGACCTTCAGGCGCTTGACCGGGGTGTCGCTGCCGGCGACATAGTAGTCGACCTGCAGCGGGATCAGGCTGCTCATGTGTACCCAGCTGATGCGCTTGCTGTAGACGGAATCCTCCGGGTCCCGCGGCAGGCTCTCCAGCAGGGTCGCCGGGGTCTTGCCGACCTTGCCGTCGCCGAGTATGCGGTGCCGGTCTTTGTCGACATCTCGCTTGCTCAGGTCTTCGTAATACAGGTCCGAGCCGACAAAGCGGCCCCCCCTGCGAGAGGACGCGATGCGGCGCGCGCGATCCAGCGCCGGCAGGTAGATCCACTGGCTGCTTTCATCACCGGGACGGTCATGGGTCAGCATGCCGGTGCCGTCGATGTCCGCGGGTTCCGTGAAGCGGATCAGCGACCAGGTCTCGCCGTTTTCATGGTCGAGGCGATAGGTATACAGCGTCCGGTAACGCGGCTTGCTGCCTTCTCTGCTAAGCACCATGAGGGCCTGCGAGGCGGCATCCCTGCCATCCGGGCGGTCATAGAGCGCTTTTGCCAGGGCGGTGCCGTCGGTCTCGGCCAGCAGTGGGCCGGACAGGGATGAAAATATGAGGAGAAGGATCGAGGCGAGTTGTTTCATCGGGGCACTGGACAGGCTTTTTTTGTGTACCTTGATGATGTCGTTCACTGGTTCATTTGACTCACAGGACGGATATTGCCGTTCTGCTCCTGATGCTCGGGGTATCGGTCAGTGGCGCGCTGCCTTGAACTGCGCCGGGTCCAGGTGGTGTTTGTGCAGCAGCTTGTAGAACTCCGTGCGGTTGCGCTTGGCGATCTGTGCGGCCCGGGTGACGTTGCCGTTGGTGATCTGCAGCAGCCGGGTGAGGTAGTCGCGCTCGAATTCACCGCGGGCCTCGGCAAAGGCGGGCAGGTCGACAGACTCGGTGCGCAGGGCGCGCTGTACCAGGCTGACCGGGATCAGCGCGGTGGTCGACAGGGCGACCGATTGTTCCACCACGTTGTAGAGTTGCCGGACATTGCCCGGCCAGGGCGCCGCCAGCATCGCCTCCATGGCCTCGGCGGAGAAGCCGGTCACGCCTTTCCTGGCCGCATCCGGCATGATATTCAGGAAGTGATTGGCCAGCAGGGAGATGTCCTCGCGGCGCTCGGCGAGTGACGGCAGCTCCAGGGTGACGACATTCAGCCGGTAGTAGAGGTCTTCGCGGAAGGCATTTGCCTGCCGGGCGTGATCCAGGTCCTGGTGGGTGGCCGAGATGATGCGCACATCGATCGGCACGGACCCGGTCGCACCCACCGGGCGGATGGTGCGCTCCTGCAGCGCCCGCAGCAGCTTGACCTGGAAGCCCAGTGGCATGTCGCCGACCTCGTCGAGAAACAGCGTGCCGCCCTCGGCGGCGCGGAACATGCCGGGATGATCGCGCGTGGCCCCGGTGAACGCGCCCTTGATATGACCAAAGAGCTCGGACTCGAACAGGGTCTCCGGGATGGCGCTGCAGTTCAGGGCGACGAAGGCCGCGCTTGCGCGCGGGCTGGCCTGGTGGATGGCGCGGGCCAGCAGCTCCTTGCCGGTGCCGCTTTCGCCCTGGATGAGGACGCTGGCCTCGCTGTCGGCAACCATGCGCGCCAGGGTCAGCATGCTCTCCATGATCGCACTGCGGGTGACGATCTCCTTGCGCCAGTCGGAGGTCTCGGCCTCCGTCTGGACGGCGGGGGTATCGCCGGAGATCTTGAGCGCACGTGCCACGTGCTCCAGCAGGATCTTGCTGTCAAACGGCTTGGTGAGGTAACTGAATACGCCGCGACTGGTGGCCTCGACGGCCTCGGGGATGGTGCCATGCGCCGTCAGGATGATCACCGGCAGCGAGGGGTTGCGGCTGTGGACCTGGCTGAACAGGGTCAGGCCATCCATGCCCTCCATCTGCAGGTCGGTGATGATGAGGTGGGGATGAAGCAGTGGCAGCTGGGCCAGCGCCTGCTCGCCGCTCTCGACGGCCGTGACCTCATATCCCGCGGCCGTCAGGCGCATGGACAACAGACGCAGCAGGCTGTTGTCGTCATCGACCAGCAGTATGCTGTATTTACTTTCCGCCATTTTCAAGGTCCGGCAGGATGTCCCGTTGCTGGATGTTCTGTTCGATGTCGGTCAGGGCCCGTTGCTGCTGTTCCAGCTCCTGGATGCGCCGGTCCTGATTCCGGACCTGCTTTTTCAGCTTGCGGATGGCGAGACCGGCCTGGCCCTGCTCGTCAAGCATCTGCCGTAACAGGGCGACCAGTTCCCGGTCACTGGTATTTTCCGGTAGCGGGTCAAGCTCGTCCAGCAGCTCCCGGGCGCGTTGCGAGTCGCGTACCGCGGTATCCCCGGCGGTCAGCAACAGGGCCAGTCTGATGCGATTGCCGGTGTCCGGGTCATCCTTGAGCCCCTGCTCCCAGGCCGTTACGGTCTGCTGCAGCTCATCGGCTGTCATCTGGCGCGTGTGATGCAGTTCCGCCAGCCAGGCATCCGTGCCATAGCCCCGGGTCACTACCGGTGCGTAACCGCCGCTGCTGTGGGTCTGGAATTCACTGCAGGCGGGCAGTGCCAGCACCAGGAAAACGAATGGCCAGACGCGTCTCATTATGCTCACGAATCCTGCGTAAGTGGTAAAACGACCTGAAGGCGTGCGCCGACTTTCGAGGAGTTTACCACGCTGATATCACCGCCATGCGCCCGGGCGTATTCCCGGGCGATGGACAGGCCCAGGCCGGTGCCACGCACGCGCCCGCCGGTGGCCGGTGCGCCCTGGAAAAACGCCTCGAAGACCCGCTCGCGTTCCCTGGCGGGGATGCCCGGCCCGGAATCGGCCACTTCAATAATGGCGTTGGCGCCGCGCCTTGACAGCAGGATCCACAACGGGCCGCCATCGGGAGAATACTTGATGGCGTTGGAGAGCAGGTTGTCAACCAGGGTGCGCAGTTTCTCGGCGTCACCCTCCAGGCTGACGGGCTGCAGGGAAGCCCGCAGGTCGAGGTTACGCGAGAACAGGGTGACCTTGTGGTCCTCGAGTACCTGCTCGATGATCGTTTTCATCGCCACGCGTTGCAGGCTGAGTTGCGAGGCGCGGGCGCGCAGGATGCTGAAATTCAGCAAGTCCTCGATCAGTTTCTGCAGCTGCAGGCTGTTGTCGCGCAGGATGCCGATAATTTCCCGTTGCTGGGCGTTCAGATCGCCCACCACCTGTTCGCCCATCAATTCAGCGGATTCCCGGATGGCCGTCAGCGGCGTTTTCAGTTCATGCGAGATATGCTGCAGAAAGCGGGTCTTTTCCTGCTCCAGTTCCAGCAGCCGGCCGCGCAGCCAGTTGAGTCGCTCACCCAGCTGCTCCAGGTCGCGTGGCCCGGTGATGGCGAGGGGCTTGTTGAGTTTTTCATCGCCGAGCAGGCGTATGGCCCGGTCCAGCTGATTGATGGGGCGCGTGATCAGGACCGCAAACACGGCGGCCAGCAGCAGTGCCGCCGGGATGAGGGCAATGGCCTGCACCACCAGGTTGCGCTGGACCCGCTGCGAGTCGGCCTGGATCTGCTCCATCCCCTGGTTGATCAGGTCCCGGTTGTCCGCGATGACCTGCTGCGCCAGTTCCGCCAGGGTGGCGAACTGCTGGAGTGCCGCGACGGTCTCGGGCGCATCATGGGGGTAGATGCCGAGGGTGACCTGAACCTCCTGCTCGGTGATGAACAGGGCGTCGAGCAGCTTGCGCTGGTTGTCCGCCAGTTCGAGCGTCTCGAGCGTGCGCACGGTATCGGCAAATCGTTCGTGGTTCTCCTGGTAGACCTCGAACAGGACCTTGTCGCCCAGTACCTGGTACTGGCGGGCATTCCGCTCCATGGCGGTGATGGCCTCGGCGAGGACCTGGCTGCCCTGGGTGACGAGGACGCTCTGGAACAGGGCGCGCTGGCTCTGCCCGGCCAGCCGGTCGACCGAGACGGTGGCGATGACCAGGGCGACGATCAGCGGCAGGGCCACGAGGGAGAAGCCGATCAGGATCAGGCGTAGAATGGAGCGGGGTCGGAGGAGTTTCATGCCAGTCGCGGGTGGTGCTCAGCGGTTCCTGCCGCAAAACGGGCCGATCACCGCTTGCCAGGCGTGGTCGCGGGACGGCATCGACGGCATGCCCCAGGCAGCCTGGCGGTCATGGCCAGGGGATTCCCGCTCCGGCAGGTCGTGGTTCGCAAGGCTGGGGTGGCGCCAGTTCATGACGGGTGAGATTCCAAAAGTTGCTGAATTTAATGATGTTTTATCGGAATATACCAGCAGGGCAATCGGGGGGTACGGTGAAATTAATGGCGCCTACCTGCCATACCGATTAGATCGGCCCAGTATCGCATTTTGGTCAGCTTTTGTGTGACATGGCGCCCAAAAAGGACTATATTTGATCTACTAAGCGCCTGAATATTGACGAAATTGGGTGATATAAGGGATAACTACTTGTTATTTAAGTAATTACAATGCCATAGATTCATTGTACTGTAACTTTTGACTGCATGATTCAGGGGATCCACATGAAGGCCATCAACTGCTCCGCGCATGCGCCCTACGTTGCGCTGT
>JBFELL010000194.1:0-4888 GCA_041552135.1 Gammaproteobacteria bacterium | reverse complement strand
TGCAGCATGTCGGTACACAGGTGGCAGCCGTAGCGGCTGTATACCGTCAGCCGGCGGGACACCGGCGCCACACGGTGCTCCAGCCCGTCAGTCAGCTTCCGGAACCCGCATGGCGAGAAAGGTCGGGCCACCATTGCGCTGTACCAGCAGGGCAACCGATCTGCCGGCCGGCAGGTCCTCGACCAGTTTGCGGAAATGCTTGGCACCCGTGACCGGCTCGTTATTAAGACTGAGGATGACGTCGCCTTTCTGCACGCCGGCGCTGGCCGCGGCGCCCTTGGCAAGGCGCTGCACCAGCACGCCATGCTCGGTTTCCAGCTCCAGCTTCTGCTCATCGGTCAGATCGGTCACACTCAGCCCGAGCCGGCTGGTCTGCTCCTCGAGCGGTTTCGCTGCAGACACCTTGGTCAGGTCATCCGGCAGTTCACCCAGCTTGACCTTCAGCGGCACGGTCTTGCTCTTGCGGATCACGTCGACCGGTACATCGACGCCGACCCGGGTGCTGCCGACAATCGGCGGCAGGCTGGAGGAACTGCGGATGTCCTTGCCGTCGAAGTTAACGATCACATCACCGGCCTGCAGGCCGGCCGCCTTGGCCGGACTGTCCGGCAGCACCTTGGCAACCAGCGCACCGCGCGGGTGGTCCATACCAAAGGACTCCGCCAGGTCGTGGGTCACATCCTGGATGAGGACACCGAGCCAGCCCCGGGTGACCCGGCCCTTGGTCTTGAGCTGCTCGGCCACATCCATGGCCACCTCGATCGGGATGGCGAACGAAAGGCCCATGTAGCCACCGGTACGGCTGTAGATCTGGGAATTGACGCCAACCACCTCGCCGTCCTGGTTGAACAGCGGACCACCCGAGTTGCCCGGGTTGATGGCAACGTCCGTCTGGATGAACGGCACGTAATTTTCCTTCGGCAGGCTGCGCCCCTTGGCGCTGACAATACCGGCCGTGGCCGAATAGTCGAAGCCGAACGGGGAGCCGATCGCCAGCACCCACTCGCCAACCTCGAGGTCGGCGGACTTGCCGATCTTCACCACCGGCAGGTCGCTGGCATCGATCTTGACCAGCGCAATGTCACTGCGCTGGTCGGCACCGATGACTTCGGCCCTGAGTTCGCGGTGATCATTCAGGCGGACAATGATCTCGTCGGCATCCTTGATCACGTGGTAATTGGTCATGATGTAGCCGTCTTCCGAGATAATGGAACCGGAACCCAGCGACTTGGCATCGCGCATATCCGGCTCGACACCGCCACTACCACCATGCTCGAAAAAGTACTTGAACAGTTCTCCAAACGGGCTGTCTTCCGGAAAATCCGGGATCTCGAAACCCTCGGGAAGTTCCGGCATGCCGGACTGCACCTTTTGCGTGGTACTGATATTGACCACGGCGGGCGCCGTTTCCTTTATCAGTTCGGTAAAACCGGGCAGCTGTAGTGCCTGCGCATGATGGGCCACTGCCAGCAGCGGCAGCATGAGCAATAAATTGGCGATAATTCGACTTGCTTTGAACATATTTGCTTCTCCATACTGCAATGAATATCAGTAAACAGTTGACCTGATGACAGGCACCGCCCGTGTTTCAGTCTGTCGTCATCTGCCTGCGCAGGATCACCGGCTGGTAGCGTGCATCCTGTTCCGTATGCCGGCTGAAGCGCCGCAGCCAGGCGAGTCCGGCGACAAGGCCCGCCAGCGCACCCAGGATGCTGGCAATCTCGGCCATGCCCGGCATCACGGCCCCGCCGGCAAACCGGCCCAGCAGTCCGCCGGCGAACAGGCCCGCGAGGGGCGCCGTGTAGACCGCCAGTGAGCCGCGCACCAGCCCGGCCTCTTCGATGCCGATAACGACGCGGTCTCCGACGCTCGCGTTGACGTGGTTGACCACCCGCAGCGGCGCCGCACGCCGGCCGAACAGGCTGGCCAGCGCCGAGGTGCCACAGCCCTTGCGCGCCGAGCAGCTGCCGCAGGTACCGGCCGGTTCGGTTTCGATCCAGGCATAGCCGTCCCCGACATTCACCACGCGACCGGTCTCCTCGATCACTGCCCGGCCCCGCCTGCGCTGACCGTCGATCGCGCCATCATTTCCACCGTTGCTGCCGGCACCTCGCCGACCACCGTGACCTGGTGTCCATCGGCAACGGCACCGTAGGCATTGACTGCACCCATGCTGGACAGGCCGCCGAAAGGCTGGCTGTCGCCGGCAACGGTCTCGACGTACACCGACACGGTTGCCAGGCCGTCGCTGAAGACCAGGTGCTCGGCCCCGGCGCTGTCCGGCCGCATGCGCCGCTGCTGATAGCTGGTCATGCGGAAACCGCCGGGCAAGCGCTGCACCTTCCAGGCCGGCGTGCCGGCCCCGGTCGCCTCAGGCGGCCTGGCGCCCGACTGACGGTACCAGCTGTACTCCTGGCCACTCAGGGAGGGCTCCAGATCCGCCTCGGCAACGTGCCTGCCGATGCCAAGCCGGGTGAACATGACCTGCTCGATGGCCTCGCCGTCGACACCGGTCAGGGCGGACTTCAGCAGCATCTTGCTCTCCTTGCCGATCCAGAAGCGGTAGCCGTAACGGTAGGTATCACGCGGCGTGATGGCGACAACCCGCGCCATGTGACCGGCAACGCGGTCATCACCGAGGACTTCCAGGTGATAATGCTCGCGCAGGGAATCCAGGTCGCCCGGGACCTCGTGAAACCGCTGCGGCTGACGGCTCTGCCCGACCATGACCGACTTGCTGTCGGGCATGATGCAGGTCACCGCCTTGTTGTCGCGCAGCACCTCGCGGGGGCTGCCGGTCAGCGACACCAGGCGCTCCTTCTCCACGCCACCATCGGCCAGGTGGATGATGCGCATCGCTTCCAGCTTGCCATCGTGCAGGTAGACGAAGGTGCCATCATAGTCCAGCGTGCGCAGGGCTGCCGACATGTCCTCGAGCCACTGTTGCGCCTCCTCCCGGGCGCCGAGCGGACCTGCCGCCAGCAGCAGCAGTGCGACCACCCACTTCACAGCATCATTCCTTGACGTCACGTTTCATGTCATGGCCGACAATCCGCACGTAGGGCAGCATGCCCTGCATGGCGCGACTGGCGGCATATTCGTTGTGGTTCACCAGGTAGATGTCGAGCTGGCTGTTGCGGGTCCTCGGCCCGGTTTCGGGGGCGACCGCCAGGGCGCTGTCCTGCGACCGGATAAAGCCGCTGTCTGCCGGCACCGTGGCAACCGCCTCCGGGGCTGGTGTTTCCACCCGGCTGGTCTGCAGGGCAGTGACCGCCATGACCGCAACCGAGGCGGCAACCGCCAGGCCGGCCACCGGCCGGAACAGGCGGGCCAGGCGGCCGCCCGCCGCCATGCCGGTGCCGGTCGGTTCGCTGCGCAGTGCATCGTGCACCCGCCGGCTGAAAGCGGGGTCCACCCGCTCCGGCAGGTGGCGCTGCAGGGCGTCGCTGATCAGCTGGTAACGCGACAGCCGCTGACACAGCTCCCGGTCCCGGCCTATCTGCCTTGTCAGCAGGTCCTGCTCCGCACCGGTCAGCTCATCGTCGACCAGTGCGGAGAGCTGTTCGTGTAACTTGTCTTTCATCTGCATCTGTCCGCTGTAGGCTATTTCAATAATGGTTTTAACAGGCTGTCGATCGCATCCCTGGCCCGGAATATCCTCGAGCGGACCGTGCCGATCGGGCATTCCATGGTCTGCGCGATCTCCTCGTAGCTCATGCCCTCGAGTTCCCGCAGGGTAATCGCCGTCTTCAGGTCATCCGGCAGTGTGTCGATGGCACGGGCAATGGTTGCCTGTATCTCGTCCTTCAGTATCAGCCGCTCCGGGGTGTCATATTCCCTGAGACCGGTCGCACCCTCATATTGTTCCGCCTCCTGCGCATCGATATCGTCACCGGGCGGGCGCCGGCTGGTGGCGACCAGGTGGTTTTTCGCCGTATTGATGGCGATGCGGTAGATCCAGGTGTAGAAGGCGCTGTCGCCGCGAAAGCGGTCGATGGCCCGGTAGGCCTTGAGAAACGCCTCCTGGGCCACATCCATGGCCTCGTCCGGATCACGCACATAGCGATTGACGAGCTGGATGATCTTGTTCTGGTACTTGAGCACCAGGACGTCAAATGCCGTCTTGTCACCCTTTTGAACCCTCTCAACCAGTGCCTGATCGATATTCCTTTCACTCATCCGGGCCGGCCCCAGTTACCCCGGAACACTGCAATCATGTTGGGTAGACCATACCGCTGGCGGATAGTTCGCATATATGGTCATAAAATTGAGTATTATCAAGAGAGATACTGACCGGTCCCGATGCCGGCCTGAACCATAACCATTAACCCGCGGCAGCTCAAGCAATGGCACCAGCATATTCGTTTGATGTCCTGATCATCGGCAGCGGTGGTGCCGGCCTGGGACTGGCCCTGCAACTGCCCGAGCACCTGCAGGTGGCCGTGCTCTCCAAGAGCCGGCTGGAGGAGGGCTGCACACTGTATGCCCAGGGTGGCATCTCCGCCGTCACCGGTCCCGGGGATTCCATCGAGTCGCATGTCGAGGACACCCTGAAGGCCGGGGCCGGCCTCAACAAGCCGGAGGTCGTGCGCTTTGCCGTGGGCAAGGGCGCCGAGGCAATCCACTGGCTGACGGACCTCGGGGTGCCGTTCACGCGCCGGCCAGGCGGCCAGGGCCAGACGGAATTTCACCTGACCCGGGAAGGCGGACACTCCACCCGCCGGATCCTGCATGCCGCCGACGCCACCGGCAGGGCCATCGAGAACACCCTGCTGTCGCGCGCCCGCCAGCGCACCAATATCACCCTGTTCGAGCACCACATCGCGGTCGACCTGATTACCGCCAGCAAGCTCGGGCAGATGGAGAACCGCTGCCTCGGCGCCTATGT
>JBFELL010000193.1:0-4905 GCA_041552135.1 Gammaproteobacteria bacterium | reverse complement strand
TGATCGTCGCAGCCGTTACCGTACACTGGACAAACGGCTGGCAGGCTGTAGCCGATGCCAAAAGCCCGTTCCCTCCCGGGGATATCGAACTGGCGGGTGAACGTCTGGAGCGTGCCCGCGCTATTTTGCAGGAACACGGCAATTATGACTGGCTTACCGGAAGTGGCAGTTTTGTCATCTCCAATAACGGGATCGAATGGGCAGCGACATACTTTGTCATGCTGCTGGCACTGTTTTTCACTGGAGCTGGCAGGTATTTCAGCCTGGATTACTGGATTGCCCGAAGGTGGCGTAACGCGGACAGCTGCTGACGGGCATCGCTCCGGGCTGCGAACTTGTCCCCCCCGGTCCTTGTCAAAAACGTAACCATCCCGCTTGCGGGAAACCATGCTCAAGGGGGTGCGGCATGGATATCATGACAGCTGAAACGGCAGGCTTCATACACGCCGCGCTTGAACTGCTGGCCACCCTGTTCGTCTTCACGATAGGTGTCGGCGTACTTGCCGTCATCGTCCTCTATATCCTGGACGTCACCCAGACGAAACATGCGATCCGCCGCAACTACCCGGTGGTGGGACGTTTCCGCTATTTCTTCGAGCACCTGGGTGAATTCTTCCGGCAGTACTTCTTCGCCATGGACCGCGAGGAACTGCCCTTCAACCGGGCGCAGCGCTCCTGGGTCTACCGCGCCGCGAAAGACGAGGACAACACCGTAGGCTTCGGTTCCACCCGCGACCTGCGCCCGCCGGGCACGGTGCTGTTCGTCAACTGTCCCTTCCCCACCCTCGGCGAGGACGCGGTGCCGACCCGCCCGGTCACCATCGGACCCTTCACTGGCAAGCCCTACACCACCAGCGCCCTGTTCAACATTTCCGGCATGAGTTACGGCGCAATTTCCAGGCCCGCCGTGCTGGCACTGTCGCGCGGCGCGAAGGTGGCCGGCATCTGGATGAACACCGGCGAAGGTGGCCTGTCGCCGTATCACCTCGACGGCGGCTGCGACATCATCTTCCAGGTCGGCACCGCCAAGAACGGTGTGCGCGACCTCGACGGCAAGCTCAATGACGACCGGATCCGCGAAATTGCCGGTAATGAGGCCGTCAGGATGTTCGAGATCAAGATGAGCCAGGGCGCCAAGCCCGGCAAGGGCGGCATCCTGCCGGGCGGCAAGGTCACCACGGAAATTGCCGCCATCCGGGGAATACGCCCGGGCGATGATGCCATCAGCCCCAACCGGCACCCGGACATTAGCAGCAACAGCGACCTGCTCGACATGATCAACCGCATTCGTGAGGTCTCGGGCAAACCGGTCGGTTTCAAGGCCGTCATCGGCGCCTATGGCTGGCTGGAGCAACTGCTCGACGAGATCAGCCGGCGAGGGATCGAGAGCGCGCCGGACTTCATCACGGTCGACGGTGCCGACGGTGGTACCGGCGCCGCGCCGATGCCGCTGATCGACGATGTCGGCCTGCCGCTGCGTGAAAGCCTGCCGCTGCTGATCGACAAGCTGAACGCGTACGGCCTGCGCGAACGCGTCCGGGTCATCGCCTCCGGCAAGCTGGTAACACCGGCAGATGTCGCCTGGGCCCTGTGCCTGGGTGCCGACTTCGTGGTCTCGGCGCGCGGTTACATGTTTGCGCTCGGCTGCATACAGGCGCTGCAGTGCAACAAAAACACCTGTCCGACCGGCATCACGACACACAACAGGCGTTTGCAAAAGGGCCTCGACCCCGCTGACAAGGCAGCAAGGGTTGCGAATTATGCAAGAAACCTTACCCGCGAGGTCGGCATCATCGCGCATGCCTGCGGTGTCAGGGAACCGCGTGAACTGCAGCGCTTTCATGCCCGCATGGTAACCGGCAACGGCCTGTCGGTTGCCCTGAACGAGCTCCATCCCGATATCGAGGCCCGCAGCACGGGGGGCTGAGGCATTCAGGCATGGCGACGGAACATGTCATCTTCCTGTTCAGCGGCCTGGTGCTGCTGGCCATCCTCATCCAGCCGCTGTCGCAGCGCATCCACCTGCCGTTCACCGCCACGCTGGTCATTGCCGGGTTTGCCGTATCGGAACTGCTGGTCGGCGCCGGGGTCGATACCGGAATACGGGCGGAGAATTTTCACACCCTGGTGTTTTATGTCTTCCTGCCCGTCCTGATATTCGAGTCGGCGTACAACATCGATGCCAGGATGCTGCTGGCAAACCTGGTGCCGATCCTGCTGCTCGCCATTCCCCTGATGCTGCTGTCGACGCTGGTCACCGCGGTGCTGGTGTATTACGGCATCGGCCACCCGCAGGGGTTCCCGTGGATTGCCGCCCTGCTCACCGGTGCACTGCTGTCGGCCACCGATCCGGTGGCGGTGGTTGCGATATTCAGACAGCTGGGCGTCCCGGAACGCCTGGTCCTGTTGCTGGAGGGAGAGAGCCTGTTCAACGACGCCACGGCCATTGTCGTTTTCAGCGTTTTCCTCGCCATTGCCACACAGGCATCCGGGCCGATGACATTGCCGGAAGGCGGTGTGTTCTTTCTCCGGGTTTTCCTTGGCGGCATCCTCACCGGCGCCGCCATCGGCGGTGCCTTTCTGCTGCTCACGCGCCTCATCGAGCACACCATCGCCCGGGCCGCGGCGACCGTCATCTGCGCCTATCTGTCGTTTGCCGTTGCCGAGTCCCTGCTGCATGTCTCAGGGGTCATGGCCGTACTGCTTGCCGGCCTGTTGCTGGGAGATGCCGCCCGCGGAGGCGCCCGGCACGGAGACGATCTTGTCGGCTGGCTGTGGGAGTTCAATGCCTGGATCGCCAATGCGCTCGTGTTCCTGCTGATGGGTGTCACCATCACCACCGACATGTTCACGGAACGCTGGCTCGCCATACTGATCGGTATTGCCGCTGTCATCATCGCGCGCGCCGCTGGCGTGTTCGGCGTTTACCCGTTGCTGTCGGCAGGCAAGGTGGTCGATGCCATTCCCTACGCCTCGCGCTCGATCCTTTTCTGGGGTGGCTTGCGTGGTGCGGTAACACTTGCCCTTGCCCTGTCACTGCCAACCAGCCTGGACTACTGGTGGACCATACAGTCGATTGCCTTTGGCGTCGTGCTGTTCACACTGCTGGCACAGGCCACCACCATGGCATCGCTGATACAGAAGACTGGACTGAAGTATTAATATAAATTACATAAGGTTGAATAACATAACAAGAATCCGAATGAGGCCAGTCCCGTGCCGTGCAGAACCCGCCCGGGGAGCTGCTGTCAGACACACCAGCCTGCGGGAACGGTGATTGAACCAGAGCGTGACCCACGTCACGGCCGGTGACAGGCGCTTGCGGAATACTCAATACTTATGGTGATGAGGAAACACCGCGGATGCGGTTACTCTTGTACCGCAATTAGTGCTAGTATCTATTAAAGGATTTTGAATAAAGGGGCCAGATCCAGCAGATTATCTTGTCATTGCACACATGTATTCCCCTTAACACAAGGTAATTAATCTGGCCCCTTTTCTTTCTGCAAGCCCGCACACGTCCCGGCAACCTCGCTTCGCCCCGCTCCCGACTGCCGATCGCGCGAAACGCGATGGTGCCGTCCGGGTTTGCCGTTATGGCCTGTTCCGCTTGCATACTCCCCGCGACCACCTGCAGCATGGCGAAAGCCGGCAGCACGTCAGCCGGATCCCGGCGATGTCGCTGCGCCGTCTTGCGCCGTCAGTCCAGAAGCTTCATTTCAGCTTATCCACGTCCGGCGCGCACAGGATGTCCCGTATTTCAAAGGAGTGTTGTTTGTCACCCTGTTTCCAGATCACCTCGAGATCGAACACCGAGCCCGGCGGCACACCGTAGGCCGTCATGCCCCAGTTGTAGTCACCCGGCAGGAATTCCTGCTGCGTCGGGAACATTCCCCAGCGCACCACCAGCTTCGCCGCCGGGCTGGCGTCCTCGTCCGACCAGGATGCCAGTAACGGCTCCTTCAGCAGGATCCCGCCCGTGTTGCCATCATGCCGTATGCGCCACTGCGTCAGATCGACTGACACAGCCCGGTCCGAACCGGACTTGCCGGTGTTGCGGATGATGGTCTGGAACATGCAGCTGAGTGCCAGTTGCTCGATCACCTCACGCGAGAACTCGTGGTTCATGAACATGGCACGGGTCTGGTCCGGCAGCCGCTGGATCAGTTCGAACTCGATATCGCCACTGGAAAAGCGCCAGCCCTCCAGGCCGCTATCCGGATTGACGCTGCGGGTCACGTCCGCCCCGCATGTCGATACCAGACCTGCGCCGAGGAGTACCAGCACGGCCGGCATGCTGCATTTTCGTATCGCTTTCATCGGTGCCTCTGATTGACAGGAATGGTCAGCCCGGCGGGGCTGCCATGAACCGGCTATTCCGTGCGTTCAAGCTCACCAAGCCGCTGGCGGATGGCGGCAACAACCTGCTCCACATAACGGCCGGTCATGCGTGCCACCAGCCAGTCGGGAACCAGACCACCGGGATCACTGTAGACCGAATAGCGCGCATCGGTCGCCCCGCCGCCATCGGCCGGCGCCAGCTCCCAGAAGCCGGAAAACGCCGCCGGCCGGACACCTGCGGCATCCTGCAAGACCGCAAACGCCCGTTCGGCAAGTTCCCAGTCAACCCGATAATACCCGCCGGAGCGCCGGCTGGCACGATCCCGGCTGCGTATCACATAGACCCGGTCCGCCACCGGCGCCGGAAATCGCAGGTGATGATAGACCCAGCGGGTGCCGTCTGCCTGCTCCTCCAGTACCCGGCTCACCCCGACATTGGGGATGAACTCTGCAAAGCGGTCATAGTCCGTGACCACTGCATGCACCCGCCCGGGCGGTGCCTGGAACCGTGTCCTGATCATCACCTCCGGCAGGTCGGACCCCTGCCGGCAACGGTGCAAGAGG
>JBFELL010000192.1:0-5012 GCA_041552135.1 Gammaproteobacteria bacterium | reverse complement strand
GACCACGGCCGTCTCCGCCGCCGCACCGAGGTCGGGCAATGCGCTGCCGGTCGCCTTGTAGATCCGCAGCTCGCCACCGGCCGATTCGTCCTCTTGCACGGGTTGATGCGACAGCAGCAGACCGAGGTTGTCGGTATCGGCCGCATAGCCGGTATAGCGGCCGGTACGCACCAGCGCCACATCGTCATCTATCACCACGCAGGTGCCCGATGCCGGGCAGGGTATTGCCAGTTGCTCCGGGATCACCCGGCTCACGTCCAGGTCGGCCTCGCGACAGGCATCGAGGATGGACTCGATGCGCTCGATGGCGATGACCAGCACGGCATGCCTGTCATCACCCAGTGCCGGGCCAAGGGCAAAATGCAGATCCTCGACATCAACCGTCAGCTGTTCTTCCAGGGCATAGGGAACGGCCCGCAGCAACCTCTGCCGGTTGCTACCGGGTATGCTGGCGGTCGTCAGCAGGCAATCGCTGCCAGGGGCGAGCACGCTGACGCGCAGGCCGCTGGCCATACCGGCCGCCTCCCGCAGTGTGCCCGACTGGAGCGTGCCGGCAGGCTGACCGTCCGCCCCGAGCAAGACCCATTCACAGGTGCCCCCTGGATCCTGGCCGATACGCAGCAACAGGGTGTTACGCATAACTGTTTCCGTTCTTCATGATTCCGCCATCCTGTCAAAAAAACACTTCCAGATCAATCGACCGTGTCACCGGCCGGTAACGCCGTAACCACCCGCAGCGGGGTGCGCACCCGATAGACGACCCGGACGCCATTGTCACCGCGTACCAGCAACGATTCCAGCCTTGCCTGGCCCTGGCCGGTCTGCACGTCGGTCAGCACACGGAAATAATCGCTGCTGACATCAAGCGCGACATCCAGCTCCAGTCCGGCGAGCGCATCATGGTCGAGAAAATCTCCCGGATCCTGATAGCCCGCATCGCCACGGTCCTCGATGAGCAGCTCCACGTCTGCGCCGCTCAGCTCCGGGTGCAGGGCCTGCAGCACGGCCTTGCTGGCGGTGTTGATGTTGATGGTCGTGCTGGCCGGCAGCACGGTCACGTGTGGCAGCAGCAGTTCAACGGCCTCGCGCTCGAAACCCTTGACCAGTCTCAGTTCGCTGATATCGGACATCGGCCGGTTTGCGGCCCGGTAAGGCTGTTCCAGCAGCAGGTATTCCTGATCCTCGGCACCTTCCGGGAAGCGCACCTCGATGTCCCTGTCCCGCCAGTCGATCAACCGGTCGGCCAGTTCCTGTTCGAGACCGAGGTTTTCCAGCAAGCGGATAAAAAACGCCTGGTCCGGCTCACTGACCTCACCCTTGTCTGTCACCAGGTTATTCAGATTGAAACGCCCCTGCCGGTCTTCCACCCGGCCGCTGACCAGCCCGCCCTCCACGGCGATCGGCGGCAGTGCCGTGGCCCAGTCGTCTTCCAGGGTATCGTATGCATTGTCCTGCGCATCCCGCCGCAGCACGACCCGGGCCCAGGACTCGGCCGACAGGGCATAGGCATAGGCCTGCTCGCCGTGCAGCAGATTGGCGGCGCGGCGCACATCGATCTGCTGACGGGTCGCCATTGCCACCGCGGCTATCGTCACCAGGCTGACCACCAGCATCGCCGTCACCAGGGCCACGCCGTGCTGGGATGCCCGCGCCGGAATATCAAACGAGCGATTCATACCCGCCACCTCGTCCGGGCAGTTACATCCGCAGGAGCATCACCCGTGGAATTCAATCGAATCATCCTCATCCCGGCATCTGGAACAGCCAGGTAATGGGGCCGAAACGTTCATGCTCGAGCTGGACCTCGACCGCCAGCGGCAGGCTGACGCCGGCCCCCGCAGCGGGCGTGGTGACCCTGTCGGGAGGCCAGCTGTCCTGCCACTCGTTGCCCTCGTCGAGATAGCGCGTGCGGATCCCGGTTACCCCGTCCAGCAACGGCTGCTCCAGCGGCTCACTGTTCTGGGCGCGGTCCAGCACCGACCAGGCATAGCGGACCAGCGACTGCTCCTCCAGGCGGTAGCCGACACGCCGCAGGCTGCTGCGCGGGTGCCCGGCGGGGTTGTTCCAGCCACCGCGGGTGAGTTGCAGCTGTGTACCGCCGGACAGCGGCGCCATGGTCTCGCCGAACTCGTCGCGCACCGGCCGCGGCACGACTTGCTCGAAATCGCGCTGCAGCACCATGTAGGTTTTCTGCAACCGGGCCAGCTGTTCGGCGATTTCCTCCGTGGCGAACTGCTGGTCCAGTACCGTGGCGAGCCCGCCGTAGGCCATCACCGAGACCAGCGCAAAGATGGCCAGTGCCACCAGCAGTTCGAGCAGCGTGAAGCCGTGCTGGGGTGTTGCCGCAGCTGGATACGGGTTGATCATTCGTCCGGCTGCCACACGAAGCCACTGAGGACCGCCAGTGGCTCCGAGTCGTCTGCGTCCAGCGGCCGGACCTCGACATCCAGCCGGCGCAGCTCGGCCTCCTCCGTCTGCGAAATGCGCGCCAGCCAGCGCCATTCGCGCCGGCCCATTGCCGCGGTGCCCTTGCGCTCGCCGACACCGGGCCAGGCGTTCTCGACCTGGAACTGCACCAGGGCGTTGCGTGCCACCCAGATGGCGAAGGTACGGTCGCGCAGGTAGGCCTGGTTGGCGGTGTAGTCGCCGGCGGCCTTGATGATGGCGGCCAGGGTAACGGCCAGCACGGTGAGTGCGACGAGGATTTCCAGGAGGGTGAATCCCCGTTGCCGCCGGCGACTCACAGCGTCTCCTCCACTTCCAGCTCCGGTTCGCCGAACAGCGAGATGGTCAGGTGATAACGGTAACGGCTCTGGTCGGCCTCGAAGATGGCGGAGAACGGCGTCATCTCGCCGCTGGAGAGGATGAAGACCTGCGGGGTGATAACCGTGTCCTTGTCATCCTGCTCCTTTGAGCCATCATCCTCCTCCGACAGCTGCAGGCCCGGCGGATCGCCATCCACCTCGACCCGCAGCGACAGGCCGGGGGGCAGGGTATGGGGTTTCAGCAGGCGGTCATCCTCGCGGCTCAGCCAGCCGGCCGCGCCCAGGAGCAGGAACTCATAGCCATCCCCGGTAAAGCGCATGGCCAGTTCCTCGCCGCGCAACACCGCCTCGTCATTGGCCAGGCTGACCAGCGTGGCCAGCCGGTAGGCTTCCCGCTCCATTGCCTCGGCGAGGTCGTCACCGCCAAAGGACAGCACGGCAAAGGTGAAGATGATCCCGATCAGGACCAGGACGACCATGAGCTCCAGCAGGGTAAACCCCGCCGAAGGGAACCGCCGGCTGGCCGGCGGCCGCGAGGCGCTATTGCAGCAGCCAGTTGCCGATATCATCGTCACTGGGCTGCTGATCCGGCCCCAGCGAATAGATATCTATCGAGGCGTTAACGCCCGGGCTGAGGTACTGGTAAGGCTGTTTCCAGGGGTCCAGCGGCAGACGATCCAGGTAGCCGCCCTCCTTCCAGCCCGGGGGTTCGGGCGAGGTGGGCTTGTCGATCAGCGATTCCAGGCCCTGGTCGGTGGTCGGGTAGACATAGTTGTCCAGCTTGTAGAGATTCAGCGCGGCCTCCAGCGCCCGGATGTCCTGCCGGGCCTTGGTGATGCGCGCCTGGTCCGGTCGGTCCATGACCTTCGGCACCAGGATTGCCGCCAGGATACCGAGGATGACGACAACCACCATCACCTCGATCAGGGTGAAGCCGCTCTGTTTGTGCTTGCTGTGTTTCATTGGCTGAATACCTTGCTTGCCTCAAATCATGGCTTTCGCCGGAATGATGCAGACGGAATATACGCGATTTGGCGGAATTTTACCGGTTGCAGACGGGCAGTTTTTTCCAAAACCTATGCCCGCAGGCGTTTCTCGGGCACCTGATCTCGTGAATTTAATGCATCAAGGAGCGCCGCCCCCGGCGCGATGCGAGGTTTGCGCTATGGTTCACGGCGAGGGCGCCGCGCCTGCCCGGCAGATTGACACAGGCGTTGATAGCGAATGGGATCGCTGGGCCTGATCTGCATCGCGCCTACGGCCGGCTAGCTCGCCCGCAGCTGGTTGCGCACCTTGAGGGCATACAGGTGACGCTCGGCATCGACCAGGTGCTGGCCCCAGTGCATGCGGTAGGTCATCTGCCAGACCTCGGCCGCACGCTGCGGCCAGGCCTCGTCGAGCAACTGCAGGCCATGCAACAGGTCGAAATAAATATCGGTGAGATCGTCCGCCAGGCTACCGGACATGTTGACCTGCTCGGGCGAGGCATCGAACTCGAGCCAGTAGCTGTCACGCTCGCCAAGCTGCTGGCGCAGCCGGCTGTAGAGGTTGAAGCGCTCGTCGAGGTCGATCTCGGGGAGCGGCAAGTCATTGACATCATGGGACTTGAGAGCAGTCACCGCCGAGTGCAGTCGTGGCAGCAGCGCGTACAACTCCTCCAGCCAGACATCCCGGGACTGGTCGTGTTCCCGGATGAGCCCGCAGAAGGCCTCGGACGCCGTCGCCATTTCTGACAGTTTCTCGGAAATGGTTTCCATTTCGTGTCTCAATTGCAAATACCCAACCTCCCGGTGGTTTGACAGGACAATCCCGGGCCAATCTGGCCTGTTACCTTCAGTGTAGCCAATTCTTTGCAGGCTGCCTGTGCGTGTTACCCGCCGCCTGCCGGAGGCAGGCCCGCAACATCAGATCTCGACCATTTCGAAGTCTTCCTTGGCGGCGCCGCATTCCGGGCAGACCCAGTTCGGCGGGATGTCCTCCCAGCGCGTGCCCGGCGGGAAGCCTTCCTCGGGCAGGCCGGCCTGCTCGCTATAGACAAAGCCGCATACCACGCACATGTAATCCTTGTAGTCGCTCATTTTTTTGCCTCTGTGTAACATTTGCATTGCAGGACGGGGGCGCATTGTACCGGTCTGCCAGGGTGATAGACAGATGGCCAGCAACCTTGTCGGATCACGGCCATTGGCCTGATCCGATCTACGGCACTGCGGCACACCAGCCGTAGGTCGGGTCAGGTGCGCCGCACCG
>JBFELL010000191.1:0-5074 GCA_041552135.1 Gammaproteobacteria bacterium | reverse complement strand
GATCCGCTCCGGGTAGAGAATCCCGTCGAGGTGATCGCACTCGTGCTGTACCACACGCGCATGGAACCCCTCCGCCTCGCGGTCTATCGACGCGCCTGAGGGATCGAAACCGCTATAGCGGATCCGCGAGTATCGCGGCACCAGTCCGCGCATGCCCGGCACGCTCAGGCACCCTTCCCATCCCGGGTCCCGCGCATATGACAAGGGCGTAATCCGCGGGTTGACCAGCACGGTGAACGGCACGGGTTCGGCATCGGGGTAGCGCGGATTGTGCTCCACGCCGAAGACCACGACCCGCAGCAAGACACCGATCTGGTTGGCCGCCAGGCCCGCCCCGTCGCAGGCGCGCATGGTGTCGGTCATGTCTTCAACCAGCTGCTGCAGTTCCGGGGTGGCAAAAGACGCTACCGGTGACGCCTCCTGGCGCAGCAGCGGGTTGCCCATCCGCAACACCGTTCTTGCCGTCATCGATCCTCTCCTGCCCTAGGCACGCCGCAGGTACGCCAGCCAGCGGGCCAGGCTCAGCAGACTGGCCAGTGAACTCGCCACATAGGTCAATGCCGCCGCTGCCAGCACTCGCCGGACAGCCGGCTCGTCGCCGGGCTGAATGTAATTCCCGGCCCTGAGGATGGGCAGTGCCTTGCCGTAGCTGGCGTCCAGTTCCACGGGCAGGGTGACAAGGTGCACCAGCGCACCACTGGCCATGCTGCCCAGACCGATCGCGGCCATGACCAGACCCGCGGATGGCGCACGTGTGACGGCTACCGCCACGGGCATGAGGAACATGGCACCGGCACCCAGCTGCTGGATGGTCTGCGCAAGCCGCACCAGCCGGTGTCGCAGCGCCAGCTTGGTCTCGTTGCGCTGGTGCTGGATGGCATGACCGACTTCGTGCGCGGCAACCGCCACGGCGGTCAGCGAGTTCCGCTCGTAGTTATCCGGTCCCAGCCGCACCACCCGGTTTTCCGGATCGTAGTGATCACCACCCGGCTCCGCCAGCTCCACCCCGACGTCCTCCATCCCGTAGCGGTTCAGCAGGTGCCGCGCCAGTTCCGCCCCCGTGCCGGGCACATTCGACGAGGCTTGCGCATAGCGACGAAAGGTATAGCGGGCCCACCACTGCGGCCCGAAGACCAGTAGCAACAGGAAAACAACAACCAGCACGATATGCATGCCGGCTAGGCGTCCTCTTCGGCCGGCTGCGGTACACGGGAAGGGCGGCTTAGAATGAATGCCGCGCCGTACAACATGACCAGGGCGGTCAGCAGCATGAGCCAGGCCGGCGTCGCGGTGAAAAACACCAGGTACGCGAGACTCAGCGCCATGGTCGTCACCGACAGCCATTTCACCCTTGAGGGAATCACGCCGTGCGCCTGCCACTGCTGCAGCAGCGGCCCGAACAGACGGTGCGTATACAGCCAGTCATGGAAGCGCCGCGAAGACCTGGCGAACCCCCACAGCGCCAGCAACATAAACGGGGTTGTCGGCAAACCGGGCACGACCGTACCCACGGCACCCAGGCCGAAAAAACACCAGCCCAGCAGAAAATACACGGGCTTCACGCGGCAGTCACCTGTCCTGTCATGGTCATGGCGTTGTATTTTACGCCTTTGCCGGCATAAAGACGCTTAACCCCGCCGCTGGTGGTGTTATGCACCGGAAACGAGGAATGCAGGTCATGTCAGTATGACCGGGGGGACCTGGGCCGATGCTTCGGGCGCGACAGAATCGTGCTACGGTTGAACCTGTCATGCATCCACACCGCCCCGTACATCCTGCATCTGCACGCTGACTTGCATGTGGTCACACCATCACCCATCGCCCGGCTGTTCCAGCCGACCGGAAAAAACCGGCCGCAGCCGTGCCCGTGCAATCCTGATGCCGCTGCTGGCTTGCCTGGCACTGCAACCTGACAGTGCAGGGACAGCACCGGCAACCGCCACAGGGCTCAACCGGCTGGCGCTGGCAGTCGGCCAGGCAGCGCAACCGGCACGGGCGGGCTTTGCCGAAGCGGCCCTTGCAGAGATGGCGGCGATACACACCACGGAAGCGGACCGCGCTCGCGCCGAGGCACGCCACAAGGCACGTGACAGGGACCTGCTGCGGTGGGCCAGCGCCACTGCGGCCTATGCCGGGGAACTGCAGGACCTTGCCGACAGCCTCGCTTCGGCCACGGTCATCGAGGTCGGTGCCGGCATCGGCCCCGAGGATGTCGTCTACCTCCGTATCGATGGCCGGCTCGTCATGCTCACCAGCCCGCGATTGAGACACCGGACGGCCTTCGAACAGCGCGTGATCGAGCACTTCTGCAGCCAGTACCACTGCGATGACTACCTGGCCCATTACCAGCCGCCACCCGCGTTATTACAGCCGGTCGCACAGCAGCCGCGCTGGAGCTTCAGCCAGCACACAGGCCCGGCATGCAGCACCGAAGACGGCCTGGTGTTCCAGTTCCGGAACACGACCGACCTCGAGCGCAAACGCCGGGCCTGCAGCCAGGTCGTCAGCGAACTGAACGCCCTTGCCGAGCGACTCTCACGGGAGATTGCACAGGGCACCCGCATCGACTGGAACAGACTCGCGATTCATGCCGTAGCCGGTGAAAACCGCTACCTCGTCACGCTGAACGGCGACGGCGATGCCGCCGTGCTGATGCTGCCGGCCCTCTCCGGTGCGTCCGCCATGTTCAGGCAGTTACGCCCGTGGCTGGCGGCAAGGGTGGAGGGCAACCGCTACCGGCTGGTACTCATCAACAGCGACCGGCTGATGGCGGCGGTGATACAAAGACAGAATTAACGCCAGTATCAGTCTCGTACCGCCCAGACCGAACAGTGTGCATGCCGTGCGATCCGGCTGGTTATGGACCCCAGCAGGAATCGCCGGACGGCGCCCTGCCCCTTGCAACCGAGCATAATCAGGTCGGCACCGGATTGCTCGGCCAGGTCGAGAATCTCCTCCGACACATCGGCACCCTCACGCAGTTCCGCACGCACGTGCGGAGTACTGCGGCGCAGCACGGCAACCGCATCATCCAGGGCAGCCCGAACGGCCTGTTTCTTTTGCTGCCAGATCGCATTCAACTGCTGGCGGATATCCTGGCGAAAGGCAGTCACCATCGGCATTACACTGACTGCAGTCACCTCGGCCCTGTTGCCAAGTGGCAGGGACGCACACATGGCAAGGGCATTGCTGGAGGATCGGGAAATATCATAGGCAAGCAATATGCGCCATCTCGCCTCACGCTCCCCCGATGAAGCCCCCGCGGAGGCCGTCACGGGCACGGCCTTCTGTCCGGCTGACGCCTTCACGATCAATACCGAGCACGGCGCATATTCAAGCACCCTCCCGGATACGCTGCCGAGCAGGAATCGCCTGACACCCGTGACCCCGTGAGAGCCCAGCATCACGAGATCCACCCCGAAGTCCTCCGCTGCCCGGATGATCTCGCCGGCAGGATCACCATGCCTGATTTCGGTTGTTCCTGCCCAGCCGGCCGTCTTCAGCCGCTCGCCTTCGACGGCAAGCGACTGTTCCGTCTCTTGCCTGACCGCGTCCCGGGTTTCCTCGATTATCAGGGCCTGCTCGTCACCGGGCTCACTCTCCACGCTGTAGGCACGCCAGTCGATCACCGAAAGTACAATCACCTCGCTGCCGACCGGAAACGGGAAGTCCGCCAGAAAATCCAGGGCCGCGCCGGCGCTGTCTGATCCGTCGGTTGCCAGCAAAATCTTCATGGTTGATCTGCCATATCGTCCCCGCATTCCGGATGTGAAGGAAATCCCGGTGAATTTACTCATGGTGCATGGGCACTGCCCACATTCAGGGCATACTGCAGGACCACATAGACAATATAGGTCCCCAGCAACCAGGCGCCCTGCCAACGGTAAAAAACGCCTGCCCCGTTCATAGTGATAAATACACGGAAAGAATAAAGTATGAAGAGCATGGCCGGAAAGTGGAAGTAGAAGAAATTGTCCGGTATGGCGAGTGGCATGGCAGCTGCAGCAGCGCCGATAACAAACAGCACATTGAGCACGTCGGCACCGACAATATTGCCCACCGTGATTTCCGGGTGTCCCTTGCGTATGGCCGCGATGGCAGTCATCAATTCCGGCAGGGAAGTGCCAAACGCCACCATGGTCGCGGCAATCACATCATCCGGCACCCCGAGGCGAATGGCGATCTCAGAGGCAGCAGGCACCAGAACACGCGCCCCGAGTATGACCATCAGCAGACCACCGGTCACCAGAAGCCAGCAACGCCCCAGCCCCATCAACTCGTGCACCGGCACATCCTCCTCATCCGCCGGGCCGGCACCCTGCCTCGCCCACACATAGGTCATGTAGAGGTAGACGACCAGCAACCCCAGAAACAGCAGCCCGACCCATCGGTTGAGCATCGGCTCGCCATCACTGCCCAGCATGACGCCCACGGCAATAGCCACCAGCAGGGTGGCCGCCCCGACCTGAACCCAGCCGGTGCGGTTGAGGATAAAACGATTCACCGGCACGGCCACCAGCAGGCAGGTCAGACCGAAGATCAGCCCGGTATCGGCGATGATCGACCCTACCCCGTTGCCCAGCGCCAGCCCCGGGTTGCCCATGTAGGCCGCCATAACCGAGACAAAGGCTTCCGGCAGGGTCGTCCCGAGCGAGACCACGGTTGCACCGATGACAATCTTGGGTAGCCCGGTGCGCTCGGCCAGGTCAACGACGCCATCGATCATCCAGTCCGCCCCCTTTGACAGCAGCGCGATGCAGACAACGATGATGACCAGCAGCACAGGGGTTGAAAGCCCTGCAACGAGCTGCTGCAGGATGGCTTCATCACCGATCCAGCGTAACAATGAGTTCTTCATGGTTCCTTGGACATGCGTTGCTGACGTAGCGCTATGTTACTACGTTCCTCTGGCGCACCGGTCACGGCAGGCCGCCTGCCTGTCGTGGCACTTTTACATTCCTGCGGTCAATGAAAAGTCCCCCCTGGCAGCTCGCTGCCAGGGGGGACGGGTATTGCGGTGACTGCCGTGTTACCTGGCGTATCTGGCCTTGAATTCCTCGTAGATCTCGATCTG
>JBFELL010000190.1:0-5098 GCA_041552135.1 Gammaproteobacteria bacterium | reverse complement strand
TATGAATCAGGAAGAGGCGCTTTATATGATCCCCTCTCCCCAACCCTCTCCCTGAGGGAGAGGGGGTTAATCGGCCGCATGGCCGATCAATCCGGCTTTCAGCCGTAACCCGAAGCCACCGGCTTTGGCCGGTGGAGTGTTCACGCAGACGGCGCCGGTGTTGCAGACGAATGGGCGCCGCGTGCGCCATTGTCGTTGCGCCGCTAACCCGGTTGTCCGTCGGCACGGGGCCGGGCAAGCATCGGCAGACAGACGGCGAGATAGATGGAAAACGCCGCGATCCACAGCCCCTGTGAGATGGCGATCCAGATGACGTAACGGGCGGGGTCGAACAGTGGCAGCGCGACCCGGCAGACCGCACCCGCAAACAGCACGGCAAACATCGGCCACAGTACTGGCGGCGGTTCAGACACATTCCTGCCGGTGTGGCCCAGTGTTACCCGGGACATCATGCCCAGGGTAATCATGCCGATGCCGCCATAGGCAAAGGCATGCAGGGCCGGCAGGGGGGATATGCCGAGGACAGGCACCGCGGCCTTCAGGGCGAAGCCTGCGCTCAGCCAGCCATAGCCAAGGTAGAGCACCCACAGCAATGGCCGGCGCCAGATGCCGGGGGTATACCAGTCGAGCAGTCGAAGGGTGTGCAGGACCAGCAGTGCGGCGCAGAGCATCGCGACCAGTGGCGTGTCGGGCTGCAGGACATCCGCTATCCAGAAGCCGAGGAACAGCACGAGGCTGGCGATATCCAGCCACGACCGGTTCCTGACCTGTACCGGATAGCCAACGCCCTGTTCGATAAAAAACGGGATGACGCGTCTGCCCATGACGAAAATCAGGGCGATGACAAGGTAGATGCCGGAGTAGAGGCCCATGCGGCTGCCGTCCTCAAGCAGGTCGAGTGCACCGGCATAAAAAACCATATTGCTGGCGACGAGGAGCACGACCTTGGAAACGATGCCCAGCTGTTTCCATTGCTTTACCCTGACGATCGGGACCAGGATGGCGATGACGAGGCCCATGCCGAACAGGGCATCGGTCAGGGCAGCAGCCTGCAGCAGGTGGCTGTTGCCGCTGGCCAGCAGCAATCGCCCCGCCAGCCACAGCAGGAACAGCAGCAGCAGGGGAATACCGGCGATGGTCTGGACACCCGTCCAGTTTCTCACCGCTGTCAGCAGAAAGCCGGCAATTACGGCCATGCCGTAGCCATAGATCATCTCGTGGGCATGCCAGAGTGTGGGTGGTAATGCCGTGACGTGCGGCAACCAGCCGAACAGGTACATACCGGCCCATGCCAGCATGGATGCAACGGAGAAGACCGCGGCCCCGGCGAAAAACGGCCTGAAGCCCAGATTCAGGATCGGCCGGCGGCTGGCAGCAAGGGGCATGTATGAGTGACCTGTGTTGGTTTCAGCCGGTGTTGCGCATGACCGGATGAGCTGTTACTGCGTTGCCGGGAGTCGCTCGGCTGATCAGGCCCGCGGATGATGTGCCCGTGATTCATGCCACAGCCGGCGCAGGGCATCCCACAGGCTGTTGCGGCTGGTTTGCAGATACAGCGCACTGTCGGACAGATTGCCGGCAAGCCGCCGATGCGCCTTGCCGAGCGCGTGGTAAGGCAGGCTCGGGAACAGGTGGTGGGTGGCGTGATAGCGCAGTCCCACTGGCGCCCACAGGGGCGTAATCAGTCCGTTGCCGGGTATGTTCACCGAATCGAGGTATTGCTCGGTGTACTCCATCACCCGGTCTCCGGGGTTTCTGTAGCAATGCGCCGCCAGGGTCCGCAGCGAGTTCAGCAGGAACATCAGCACGGCAACCAGGTACCAGAGCAGCAGCGCCCGCCATGGAATGATGCCAGCGGCTGCCAGGCCAACGGCCGTGGCGCCATAGAGAAAGGTGGCAAACTCCTGCAGCCGCCAGTTGCTGCTGTCCCTTGCTGATGGGGCAGGTCGGCGATAGCTGAAATCAATGGTGAGCGAGGAGGCGCTTTCCCAAACCAGGCGTCGCAGTCCCGCATGAATCCAGGAAAGCGGTGCCAGTAGAATGAAGCGGGATGCGATCATCAACGGTAACAGGAAGCCAAGCAGCAGATACAGCACGATCCTGTGCGGCTGCCCGAGGGCGAACGGCAGGTATTCACCATCCTCCCGGGTGCCATAGACCTTGCGCTTGTGATGGTCATTGTGCACGCCGGTGTACATGAATGACGGCAGCATTAGCGGAAAGCCACAGGCGATATTCCAGATGAAACGGAACAGCCTGAAGGTGTTTTTTCTCAGATGGGAAAGTTCGTGGGTGAATATCACGGCCCGGTATAGCGACAGTGTTGTGACAATATAGAAAACCAGTTGCCACAGGGAGAAAGCCGGTGCCTGCAGGGTCAGGACGAAGGCGGTCCAGCCGAGCGTGACATGAAAAAGAAAGTCCAGCCAGTACAGCAACGGATTTGGTGCAAACAGGTCCCTGACCATTTCCCTGGCCTCGGAGAGCGGGAATGGCCGGTTTGCCTGTCGGGTATCCGTTGAGGTGGTGGTGTCCTTCATTCGCCTGCGGTAAGACGGTGGCTGCCATGACATGATGCACGAAGGGCACGGAAAATTCGACCGTCATTACCGATGCGACCGGTCCTGCTGTCGTGTTCAGCCGCTTTGCCAGTATTCGGTGACCGGCCGGTGCCACTCACCCTGTTGTTGTCGCGGGATTTTTTCCAGGGCGGGACCGGATTTGTTGACCTGGATCAAACCGGCAGGAAGGCGTCATGGCGGATAATCGGCAAGTGGCGACCCTGTCAGTGTCGCTGCTGTTCATAACCGGATGATGTCAGTATGTCAGTACTCGATCTGAACGCTATCGACAATGCGCCGCTGCAGCGTGACCCGTTCGAATTCCTGGTCGCAAGGGATGTCATTCGCCCCGGTGTGATCACTAAACTCAATCGTGACTATCCGGAAATTGACAAGCCTGCAAACTACTCGCCGAAAGACCTCGAATACGGGCCAAGCTTCCGGCAACTGCTGGAAGAACTCGACAGTCCCGAGTTCGAGCAGCATGTGGCAAAAAAATTCAATGTTGACCTGTCAGGCGCCGTCAAGACCATCACTGTGCGCAAATTCTCCGAGCCCAGCGATGGCAACATTCATACCGATCACTGGAGCAAGATCATTACCCTGCTGGTGTATTTCAACCCGGAGTGGGAGCAGGAGGGTGGCCGGTTTCGCGTGCTCCGTTCGGGAACCGACATCGATAATTTTGCGGCCGAGGTGCCGCCGCTGGCGGGTACCGTTCTGGCGTTTCATCGCTGCGACAGGTCGTGGCATGGCTACAGGCCGTTCCGGGGTGAACGGCGCATGGTCCAGATGAGCTGGGTCAAGCCGGGCCGGCTTGCCTGGTATGCACAGCAAGGCGCCCGCCTGGGTACGCACCTGGTCAAGAGGCTGGCACGGCTGTTTAGCGCTTGAGGCGCAGATGCCTGCCATGACCCCTGCAGCCGTGCTGCCGCGCCCATGCCCCGGCAGGGGTGCCATTCTGGCCGGTCTGTCGGCGAAAACCGCCAGCATGACGGCAATCCGGGCTGCTGTTCCGGCACAGGCCGGTGGGTATTAAAGGCGGCCATGAAAACTGCCGCTATCTCAATACCGTCTCGGCTGGTATCTGCCCCGTGGCCATGTGCCGGCGGTGATCCGACTTCGGAAAGACAGGCGTATATTTGACTGGTAACAGAACAATCATTAATAATGATGGGTTCATAAATAATATCTATCGAAAACAATGAAAATAACGAACGGTAGCTGTTATTCCAGAGGCATGTGTTTATGACCGATAACACCAGGACGAGCGATGCCGGCAAGCCGTCTGCCGATGAATCGGATCACCACGACAACGTCGAAGTGGTGGCAGACAATGTCACGCTACAGGGGGATGCCCTTGATCGCTTTGTCAATGTCTTCGAATCGGCGGCCCGTCGCTGGGAACTGGTTGTCTATCCAGCCCTGCTGGCTTTTGTGATTCTCGCGGCCTACGGATTTTTCCTGATCTACACGCTCAGCAAGGACATGCATCTGCTGGCCAGCGGCATGGACCCCAACATGGCTCGCAACCTTTCCAACATGTCAGACAGTGTTACCTACCTGTCAGAGAATGTCCGAACCATGACGCGCCGTATCGACAAGATCAGTGGCACCATGGAGGACATGGAACTGACCCTGCAGGACGTATCGGGCAAGATGGACACGCTGGAGGCACTGGACCCGATGCTGGTCTACATGCGTGGCATGGATGCCTCCATGCGTAACCTTACCGCGGAGACTGCCGGCATGCGTTACGAGGTGACAGGTATGGGCCGGAGTATCGGGCGGCCCATGTCGATAATGAACAGTTTCATGCCCTGGTAACAGCGGCAGTCTTCGAAGTCGATTCGCCGCCACCCCGCCTGATTCTCCCTCTACCGCTGCCGGCAATACGCCGGCCCCGTTGTCCAGCAGGTACCGCCGCACCGGGCCGTAATACCACAGGTCCCCCCTGGGGCCGGCGCAGCCATTGGGCAGGGACGTAAAACCCTAAATTTCCTGATAAAGGTGGCCAAATGTGTTCTATACTTGGTGTCAGTGTGTCGGGTGGTACCTAAAAACAATACAAGTAGAGGAGAGTTGTTATGTCATTGATGAAATCCATTCTGATGATTGGCGTGTCCGTCGTTTCGATTTCCATGGCCGTTGCCGAGGCGGCCGTTGTTAGCGACCCGGCAGCGGCTGAGGTAGCCGCGGGTGCGACGACAGAGGCCGCCATGGAAGCGGCTGATGAGGCGGAGCGGGCCGCGGAAGTGGCCGTGGAAGCCGCCGCCCTGGCAGAGCAGGCTGCCGAGACGGCCGCCGCAGCCGCAGAGCAAGCGCCGGAACCGGCCCCGGCCGCCGCGGAGCACGCGCCGGAACCGGCCCCGGCCGCCGCGGAGCATGCACCGGAACCGGCCCCGGCCGCCGCGGAGCAAGCACCGGAACCGGCTCCGGTTGCTGCACCGGCTCCAGCCGCCGCATCGGCAGATGTCGCACCCGAAAGCCTGGAGGAAGGTATTCGCCGGCACCGGATGTCATATGACGAGCGCATC
>JBFELL010000189.1:0-5203 GCA_041552135.1 Gammaproteobacteria bacterium | reverse complement strand
GGCGAGAGCCTGAAGACCGTCTACTACGCGGACGGCCGCTACCTGCCGAGCGCCCTGAAGCAGATCAACCATCTGCTGCGCGACTACCAGGCGAACGAGGTCAAGCCGGTGTCGCCCGACCTCCTCGATTTGCTGTTGCTGTTGCGGTGTGAGGTTGTCCACGTTCTTCGGCGCCACATCGGTCTGCGCCTTTTTCTGCCTGACGCGTTCCAGCGCTGCCTTGATGGCATCCTGCTTGGCGGCGTTTTGCTGTGCCGTCTTGCCGGCGACGGCCTGCTTCTTGCGCGCCATGCGCCCGGCGCGCTCGCGCTTGATGCGCTCCAGTCGTGCCAGGCGCGCCTCGTGCCGGCGGCGTGCGATATCGGCCGCCTTTTTCTGCTTCTCCTGTGCCCAGATTTCCGTCTTGGCGTGCCGGTAGTACTGCACCAGCGGTATGTGGCTCGGGCAGACATGCGCACAGCAGCCGCATTCGATGCAGTCGAACAGGCTGTAGTCCTGCGCGGCATCGAGATTGCCGCTGCGTGCATACCAGTAGAGTTGCTGCGGCAGCAGGTCGGCCGGGCAGACCTCGGTGCACTTGCTGCAGCGGATGCAGGGCAGGGCGGGCGGCGGCGGTGGCATTTCCTTGCGGCTGACGGCAAGGATGCAGTTGCTGGTCTTGATGACCGGGATGTCATCGCTGCGCAGCGCGAAGCCCATCATGGGGCCGCCCATCAGCAGGCGGTCGACATCCGGCGTGTAGCCGCCACAGGCGGCGACCAGGTGGCTGAACGGCGTGCCGAGGAGGGCCTCGACGTTGCGCGGTTGCCTGATTCCCTCGCCGGTCACCGTGACGATGCGCGACACCAGCGGGCGCCCCAGTATCACGGCCTGTGCGATTGCTGCCGCCGTGCCGACGTTCTGGCAAACGATACCGATATCGGACGGGAAGCCCTGACTGGGCACCTCGCGACCGGTAAGTACCCTGATCAGCTGCCGCTCGCCCCCTGACGGGTAGATCTCGGGCACCCGCATCACCTCGATATCATCGGCCGCCGCGGCAACGACGGCCTGCTGCATGGCGGTCTCGGCAGCCGTCATGCCGTCCTCGATGGCGATCACGCAGCGTTTCGGGCGCAGGATGTGCTGCAGGATGCGGGTCCCCTGCAGGATTTCTCCCGAGCGCTCCTGCATCAGCATGTTGTCGCAGGTGATGTAGGGCTCGCACTCGACGCCGTTGATGAGCAGCAGATCGATGACATGCGGGGACGCGTTGGCCAGCTTGACCTCGGTCGGGAAACCGGCGCCGCCGAGCCCGACGATGCCGGCATTGCGGATGTGTTCCAGCAGGTCATCCGGCGATGCCTGCCGGTAATTGGCCAGGGCCGCCTCTGCGGGCTGCCAGGTGTCGCGGCCGTCGGTCGCGATGACGATGCTGCTGGCCGTCATGCCCGACGGGTGGGGAAAGGGCCGTGGCTCGATGGCCGTTACCGTGCCGGAACTCGATGCGTGCACCGGGCTGCTGACGTTGCCGCGGGCGGCGGCAATCATCTGGCCCTTGAGTACGGTGTCGCCGGGCCCGACCAGCGGCGTTGCAGCTTCCCCGATATGCTGCTGCAGCGGGATGACCAGTTCGTCGGGGATGCCGGCGGCCGCCACCGGGCGCGTGGTCGACATTTCGCTGTGCGCGGGGAGCACCAGGCCGCCGTGAAAGTGATGCAGTCGGGTGCGGCTGCTGCCGGCCGGGGCGTGTTTGCCGGGTGTGTGCGATGTCATGTCCGGATCACTCACGCGGTCCGCAGCCGTGGTTCATCTTCTGCCGGGGCCGGCCAGATCCAGTTGCCGATGTCCCGGCGCACCGGCACGATGTGGATGCATTCCACCGGACAGGGCGGGATGCACAGGTTGCAGCCGGTGCACTCGGCGGTGATCACGGTGTGCATCTGTTTGGTCGCCCCGACGATGGCATCGACCGGGCAGGCCTGGATGCACAGCGTGCAGCCGATGCAGACATTCTCGTCGATGACCACAACGGTCTTCTCCTTGTGCTCGCCGTGTTCCGGGTTCAGCGGTTTCGGGTCCTGCCCGAGCAGGTCCGCCAGGGCCTGGATGGTGACCTCGCCGCCGGGCGGACACTGGTTGATGTCCGCCTCGCCGGCGGCAATGGCCTCGGCGTAGGGGCGGCAGCCCGCATAGGTGCACTGGCCGCACTGCGTCTGCGGCAGCAGGGCGTCGATCCGGTCGACCACCGGGTCGCTTTCCACCCGGAAGCGGATTGCGGCATAGCCCAGCAGCAGGCCGATCAGTGTGGCGAGGGCGCCGAGTGTCAGCAATGCAGCCAGCATGGTGTGCGTGTCTTTCGCTCGCCGCGGCCCGCGCCGGACTCAGACCTTGACCAGCCCGGCAAAGCCCATGAAGGCCAGCGACATCAGGCCGGCGGTCACCAGGGCGATGGCCGAGCCGCGAAACGGCACCGGGACGTCTGCCGCGGCCACCCGCTCGCGGATCGCCGAGAACAGGATCAGTACCATGGAAAAGCCGACCGCTGCGCCGAAACCGTAGACTGCCGATTCAATAAAGCCGTGCTGCTCCTGCACGTTCAGCAGGGCGACGCCGAGCACGGCGCAATTGGTCGTGATCAGCGGCAGGAAGATGCCGAGTACCTTGTAGAGCAGCGGACTGGTCCTGTGCACCACCATCTCGGTGAACTGCACGACGGCGGCAATCACCAGGATAAAGGTCACGGTGCGCAGGTACTCGAGGCCCAGCGGCTGCAGCAGGTACGCGTTGGCGAGGTAGCTGCAGATCGAGGACATGGTCAGCACGAAGGTCGTCGCCAGCGCCATGCCGGTGGCCGTGTCGACATTGCGCGACACGCCCATGAAGGGGCACAGGCCGAGAAAACGGACCAGGACAAAGTTATTGACCAGGACGGTGCTGACAAGGATGAGTGCAAGTTCGGTCATGTCTCGGGACGCGTTGTCAAAATCCGGTTTTCACCGCAAAGACGCAAAGCGCGCAAAGCATTCCATATGTTGAGTGTTGCATTATTCACGACACGCACCCGGCTCGTCTTGCATTCGTATCACGATGGCCGCGGAAACACACGGAATCCCGATAAGCAGGGTCTTTCCGTGTTATGCCGTGTCTTTCCGTGGCAATTCGATCGCGAATGCAGCTTTCATGCAGTTTCCCGAATCACGTAATGTCGATAGTACAAGGATCTTTACGCTCCCTGCGTCTTTGTGTAACAAAAATCCTGAAACTGCCAATCGCAAACCCGGTTCACCCGGATTTGCCCCGATGTTACTTCACCCGCATGCCCGGCTGTGCACCCTCGTCCGGGTGCAGTATCCACAGGTCGCCGCCGCCCGGGCCGGCGGCCAGCACCATGCCCTCGGAAACGCCGAAACGCATCTTGCGCGGTGCCAGGTTGGCGACCATGACCGTCAGCCGGCCTTCCAGCGACTCCGGCGCGTAGGCAGACTTGATGCCGGCGAACACGTTGCGGGTCTCGCCACCGAGGTCCAGTTCCAGACGCAGCAGCTTGTCGGCGCCCTCGACGTGCTCTGCCCTGTTGATACGGGCAACGCGCAGGTCCAGTTTGGCGAAATCCCCGAAATCGATGGTCTCGGCGATGGGGTCGGCCTGCAGGGGGCCGCTGGCTGCCGGCGCGGCGGGTTCACTGGCCATGAGGCTGTCCTTTGAATCTTCCAGCATGGCATCCACCTTGTCCTGTTCGACGCGCGTCATGAGGGGTTTGAACCTGTTGATCCTGTGGTCTGTCAGCGGCGTCTCGATGGCGTCCCAGCGCATCGCCGGCAGGTTCAGGAAGGACTCGACCTCCGCGGCCATGGCCGGCAGCACGGGCTGCAGCCAGGTGGCCAGCACGCGGAACAGGTTGAGGCCGACGCTGCAGACATCCTGCACCTGCTGTTCCCGCCCGACCTCTTTTGCCAGTACCCAGGGCTTGTTGGCGTCGATGTACTGGTTGGCGCGATCGGCCAGCGCCATGATCTTGCGTATGGCATGGCCGTAATCGCGCGCCTCGTAATCGGCGGCGATGGCCTCGCTTGCGTCGATGAACTCGCGGTACAGCGCCGGCTCGGTAAATTCGACAGACAGCCGGCCCTCGAAGCGTTTGTTGATGAAGCCGGCGCAGCGGCTGGCGATATTCACCACCTTGCCGACCAGGTCACTGTTGACGCGCTGGATGAAGTCCTCGAGGTTGAGGTCGATGTCGTCCACGCCGCTGCCGAGCTTGGCGGCGAAGTAGTAGCGCAGGTATTCCGGGTTGAGGTGGTCCAGGTAGGTCCGTGCCCGGATGAAGGTGCCACGTGACTTGGACATTTTCTGGCCGTCGACGGTCAGGAAACCGTGGGCGAATACCGCGCTCGGGGTGCGCATGCCGGCGCCGGCCAGCATGGCGGGCCAGAACAGGGTGTGGAAATAGATAATGTCCTTGCCGATGAAGTGATACAGCTCGGCCTTGCTGTCCTGGCCCCAGTAGGCGTCGAAGTCGAGTCCCTCGCGCTCGCAGAGGTTGCGGAAGCTCGCCATGTAGCCGATCGGCGCATCCAGCCAGACGTAGAAGTACTTGTCGTCGGTATCCGGGATGCGGAAGCCGAAGTAGGGCGCGTCGCGCGAGATGTCCCACTCGCGCAGCCCGGCGTCGAACCATTCGTTCAGCTTGTTGGTGACCTCGTCCTGCACATGATGGCCCGAGGTCCACTCCCGCAGCATGGGCTCGAAGTCTGCCAGCCGGAAGAAGTAGTGCAGCGAGTTCCGCTCGACCGGGGTCGCCCCCGAGATCACGGAGACCGGGTTTTTCAGTTCGGTGTGGGCGTAGGTCGCACCACAGGCCTCGCAGCTGTCGCCGTACTGGTCCGCGGCACCGCAGCGCGGGCATTCACCGCGGATGAAACGGTCTGGCAGGAACATCTCCCGCTCCGGGTCGAAGGCCTGGGTGATGGTGCGCGTGGTGATGTGGCCGGCGTCGCGGTTGCGCAGGTAAATGAACTCCGCCAGTTCGCGGTTCTCCGGCGAGTGGGTGCTGTAGTAGTTGTCGAAGCCGACGTGGAACTCACGGAAATCGGCGCGGTGCTCCTCGCCGACGCGCTCGATGAGCTCTTCCGGGGTCAGGCCCTCCTGCTCGGCGCGCAGCATGATGGGGGTGCCGTGGGCGTCATCGGCGCAGACGTACAGGCAGTCATGGCCGCGCAGC
>JBFELL010000188.1:0-5255 GCA_041552135.1 Gammaproteobacteria bacterium | reverse complement strand
GGGGTCCGGCCCAGATGTACAGGAAGACCAGCGCCCAGAAATGGATGATGGAGAGCCGGTAGCTGTACACCGGCCGCTCCGCCGCCCGGGGCAGGTAGTAGTACATGAGGCCGAGGAACGGGGTGGTGAGGAAGAAGCCCACCGCGTTATGGCCGTACCACCACTGCACCATGGCATCCTGCACGCCGGCATAGACGGAGTAGGATTTCACCATCGAGACCGGGATGGCGGCGCTGTTGAAGATGTGCAGTATCGCGACAGTCAGGATGAAGGCACCGAAAAACCAGTTGGCCACGTAGATGTGCTGTACCCGGCGCTTGACGATGGTACCGAAGAACACGATCGCGTAGGTCACCCAGACCACGGCGATCAGCAGGTCGATCGGCCACTCCAGCTCGGCGTATTCCTTGCTCGTGGTAATACCCAGTGGCAGGGTAATGGCCGCGGACAGGATGATCAGCTGCCAGCCCCAGAAGGTAAAGGCAGCCAGCTTGTCACTGATCAGTCGCACATGACAGGTTCGCTGCACGACATAGTAGGAGGTGGCGAACAGCGCCGAGCCGCCGAAGGCAAAGATCACGGCATTGGTGTGCAGCGGCCGCAGGCGCCCGAAGGTCAGCCACGGAATATCGAAGTTGAGCACCGGCCATGCCAGCTGGGCGGCAATAAGGACGCCCACGGCCATGCCGACAATGCCCCAGACGATCGTCATGATGGCGAACTGCCGCACGACTTTGTAGTTGTAGGTCTGCTGATCGGACATCCCGACCTCCCTCACTGGTTAACTGTATGGTTCAACGAAGCCTGCCTGACACGCCGCAGGGAGTTATCGGGTGAATGTCGGTTCCAGCCCCAGACCCCAGAGCAGGGCCGTGGCTGCCAGCAGCGCGACAAAGGCCACCAGCCCCACCGCCAGCACTGCACTGGAAAACAGGAATCCGCGTTCTTCCGAAATGCCCATCATGATCGGCACACCGGTGTAGAGAAGGTAGACCGTGTAGGCCAGCGCCGGAATGCCCACCACCATGTTGAGCCACAGCACCGGATAGAGCTCCATCAGGCCTATCAGGAACAGCGGGGTTGCCGTGTAGGCGGCCAGCACGACACTCTGCGACAGCATCGGCTTGGCGCCGTAGGTGTCGGCCATCCACTGGATCATCCAGCCCATGGAAAAGACACCGACCAGCATCGCGAGGTAGTACAGAACGGCGATGGTTCCGGCACTCTGGACGCTCAGCTTGACCGGATCGCCGGCACCGATGGACCAGCCGAACTGGGTGGTGCCGATAAAACCTGAAATTGCCGGGATCGCGGCAAGGATCAGCACATGAGCCGCATAACACTTGCCAATCGTGCACTCGTCATCCCGTATCGACTCCCATTCCTTCCTGGGGTTGGTGAACAGGCCCCACACGTGTTGTAGCACCATCAGTGAATCTCCCTTGCTGAGTGTCGACGGGGTGATGAATTGTCCGGCCGACCGTCTACCCTGTCAATGTGGCAGTCGGCCGGCCGGGACAGCACGGTCTTGTCCTGTGGATCAGAACTTGCGGCCAACGCTGACCATGTAGACCCAGGGGTTGACCTCGACATCGAACTTTTTGAGACCATCGATATCGGCCTCGGGCTCGATGCTGATGTAGAAGACCTGGGCACCGACGGTCCAGTTATTGTCCAGCTCATAGTCCATGCCGGCTTCCAGCGCCCAGCCCCAGGAATTGTCGACGTCGATATCGGCACCCTTGAGTGGGCCCTTGGTGTCCTCATCGAAGAAGTAGGTGTAGTTGATACCCGCGCCGAGCCAGGGGTGTACCTTCTGGTTGGCCAGATCGAAGTGGTACTGGGCCGTCAGCGTCGGCGGCAGGTGCTTGACCTCGGCCAGCTTGCCTGCACCATCGAGGGCACCGTCCGAGCCCTTGATGTCATGCTCGAATGGCCAGGCGGCCAGCAGGCCGATGCCGATGTTGTCGGTTGCCATGTAGGTGAAGGTCAGGCCCAGGCTCCAGGCGTCATCGGCCTCCACCTTGCCTAGATTGGTACCAGTGCCTTTAAGCCTTACAGAATCGGATTCACCGCTGGGGTAGACACCGGCGGCACCGGCGCGGGCGACGAAGGTGCCCTGATCGTAGGCGCTGGCGGCAGACATCCCCAGCAAGCCCGAGGTCACAGCAACGGCCAGCAGGCCGGTCATGGTCTTTTTCATTACATTTCTCCTGAGGTATATAAACAACAAATCCGGGATTTCAGGCCGCGATCTTGCAGGGCCATCCAAAGCTGACAGCAATTATTCAGAATGCCCGGCAAGGGGATATTGATCTAAATCAATTCGTGGAATGTTTGCAACGGAACGTGGCGCAAACGAGACAATGATGCGATAAGCTATGCTAATCGAGTTCCTCTACTGACCACCGCAACACCCTGCCGATCCATGCCATGAACCAGCCACAGACAGCTTCCGATCCGGCATCGGCAGGCACGCATGGTCAGCCCCTGACCTGCTACCACTGCGGCCTGCCCGTCCCGCCCGGCCTTGACCTACAGGTCCGCATTCAAGGCGAGGAACGGCCCATGTGCTGTCACGGTTGCGAGGCCGTCGCTCGCGCCATTCTTGCTGCCGGCCATGGCGATTTCTACAAGTACCGCACCGACAACGCACCGACCGGCCGCGAACTGGTGCCGGACTTCATTGCCCAGACCCGGGTCTATGACCATCCCGAGGTGCAGAAAAGCTTTGTGCGCCAGGAGGGCGATGCGATCCGCGAGGCCGCGCTCATCCTGGAAGGCATCACCTGCGCCGCCTGCATCTGGCTCAACGAGCGCCACCTTGGCCGGCTGCCCGGCGTGCTGGACGTCCAGATCAACTACGCCACGCACCGCGCGCGCATCCGCTGGGATGACGGCCGCGTCAGGCTGAGTGATATCCTGCAGGCGGTGCGCGCCATCGGCTACGAGGCACACCCCTACGACCCGCAGCAGCAGCAACAGGCCTACGACCGCGAGCGCCGCACCCAGCTGAAGCGCCTCGGCGTTGCCGGCGTCATGGGCATGCAGGTGATGATGCTGTCCGCGGCGCTGTATGTCGGCGACTGGTCCGGCATGGAGCATGGCATCCGCAGCTTCTTCCGCTGGATCGCCCTGCTGCTGACCACGCCGGTACTGCTGTACTCGGCGGCGGCGTTCTTCCGGGGTGCCTGGCGCGACCTCGGCAACCGGCGCATCGGCATGGATGTCCCGGTCTCGCTCGGCATCCTGGTCGCCTTTGCCGGCAGCGTGCACGCCACGGTGACGGGACTGGGCGAGGTCTACTACGACTCCGTGGTCATGTTCGTGTTTTTCCTGCTGGTGAGCCGCTACTTCGAGCTGATGGCGCGCAAGCGCGGCGCGGAGACGGCCGAATCGCTAGGCCAGGCCCTGCCGGTCATGGCCACGCGCCTGTCCGCTGATGGCAGCCATGCGCAGGTGCCGGTGGCCGAGCTCGCTGTTGGCGACCGGGTGCTGGTGAAACCGGGCGAGACCATCCCGGCCGACGGCAGCATCGAGACGGGCCAGTCATCGGTCAACGAGGCACTGCTCACCGGCGAGAGTGCGCCCCTGCACAAGCTCACCGGCGACAGCGTCGTCGGCGGCAGCATCAATATCGAAAGTCCCCTGACCGTGGCGGTAACCACGGTCGGCATGGATACGGTAATCGCCAGCATCATGCGCTTGCTGGAGCGGGCCCAGGGCGAAAAGCCGGCCATCACCCGGCTGGCCGACCGGGCCGCGAGCTGGTTTGTCAGCGCCGTGCTGTTGCTGGCGACCGGCGTGGCACTGTACTGGTGGCAGCATGCACCGGACAGCTGGCTGCCGATCGTGATCTCGGTCCTGGTGGTGACCTGCCCCTGCGCGCTGTCGCTGGCCACACCCACGGCCATCAGTGCCGTTACCGGCACCCTGCAGGGGATGGGCCTGCTGTCGGCGCGCGGCAACCGGCTGGAAACACTGTCGCAGTGCAGCCACGTCGTGTTCGACAAGACCGGCACCCTGACCCGGGGCCGGCTGTCGGTGAGCGTCATCGATTGCCTGTCGGACATGCCGGAGCACGACGTGCTGGCGATCGCCGCGGCACTCGAACGCCAGTCGGAACACCCGATCGCGGCCGCCATCGAGCGGGCCGCCGCGGACACCGACCGGCGCGATGCACACGATGTCAGCAACGAGCCTGGCGCCGGCATGAGCGGCACCGTCAGCGGCCGAATCTTCTGGATCGGCCGGCCGGACTATGTCGCCGGGCAGTGTAGTCACACCGCGCTGCTGAACAACCTGCCATTGCAGGGTGTACCCGGGGCCCGCGTGGCGCTGGCCGATGCCGACACCGTGCACGCCCTGTTCGTGCTGCACGACGCCCTGCGCCCGGATGCCGGCGCCACCGTCAAGGCACTGCGAGGTGCCGGCAAGCAGGTCATCCTGATGACCGGCGACAACCCGGCCGCTGCACACGCCGTGGCCGAGGCAGTCGGCATCACGGATATCCATGCCGACCTGAGGCCGCAGGACAAACTGCAGCGGGTACAGGCCCTGCAGCAGCACGGGGCGATTGTTGCCATGGTGGGTGACGGTATCAACGATGCGCCGGTGCTTGCCGCGGCAGACGTCTCCATTGCCATGCACGACGCGGCGCATGTCAGCCATGCCAGCGCCGACATGATCCTGCTGACGGAGCAGCTCATGGTCCTGGCGAACGGCATGGGCCTTGCGCGCAAGGCCATGCGCATCATCCGGCAGAACCTGGCCTGGGCCGTGGGCTATAACCTGGTCGCCCTGCCGGCCGCGGCCCTGGGTTACGTTGCGCCGTGGATGGCGGCAATCGGCATGTCGGCAAGTTCCCTGCTGGTTGTCATCAACGCCCTGCGCCTGACGCGCCGCCGCCGGACGCACAGCGACATCTCCTGCAACAAACCGGCGGCCGCAGCCGCGGGCTGACGCCGGAGGGCAAACATGGAAATCATCTATCTTCTGATACCGCTGTCGCTGGTGCTCATCGGCGCCATCGTCTGGGCCTTCCTCTGGGCAGTCAGGTCGGGGCAGTTCGACGACCTGGAGGGGCCGGCGCACCGGATACTGATGGATGACGACTCGGTGGAGGCCGGCAAGAAGGCAGAGCCGGAAGAGAATGGAAAATGAGGGCGATGACCGCGTCGGATCACGCCTTCGGCCTGATCCGACCTACGCACAACGCACAGCTTATAACGTAAAACGTAAGTAGGTCGGGTTAG
>JBFELL010000187.1:0-5320 GCA_041552135.1 Gammaproteobacteria bacterium | reverse complement strand
GGGATACAGGGGCAGCAGCAGCAGCTCCCGGCTGATATGTGACCACGTCTCGCGCATTGCGTTCCCGATACTGGATTCGACAGCAAACCGCCCGGGGCCGGCCACCTGCGCCCGCCCTGCAAGGCGCAGTAGTGTAAACCAAACCGCAGCCAATTGATCCAGCAGGGTAAATCCATGCGCAGGCGGCGCCGCCCGGGGCTTCGCCAGCAACGCCATGCTCTGCTAAACTAGCGCCGGAATTTATCGTAAAATCAGACATCTGAAACACGGACCCGCAAGGCCCACGAAGCCATCATGCCGCTGCTGAATTTCGCTGCCCTGGACGCCACGCCCCTCAAGCGGGAGCCGTTCGACTACCTGGTCGTGCCGGATTTCCTCACACCCGGGGCACTGGCCGGCGCCAACCGCGACTACCCGGCAATCACCAGCCCGGGCAACAAGGACCTTGAGGCCCTGCACTACGGCCCGGGCTTCGGGGCGCTGATCGACGAACTCACCGGAGCGGAGTTTGCCCGGCATATCGCCGGGAAATTCGGCGTCGACCTGGACGATGCCGCCACCACGGTCACCGTGCGCAAGTTCTCGGAGGCCAGCGACGGCAACATCCACACCGATCACTGGAGCAAGCTGATCACTGTGCTGGTCTACTTCAATACCGACTGGGACGAACAGGGCGGCCAGCTGCGGCTACTGCGCTCGGGTACCGATATCGAGGATTATGCCGCCGAGGTCCCCCCCGCCGGCGGGACCCTGCTGGTGTTTCGTCGTACCCGCGTCTCCTGGCACGGCCACAAGCGCTTCGTCGGTGAACGCCGCATGCTGCAGCTGAATTTCATCAAGAACACCCGGCTGGCGCGTTACACCCAGCAAGCGGCGCGATTCTCGACGCGCATGGTGAAACAGCTCGCCAGAATCGCCCAGCCTGGCCAGGCCGCCGCTTCGGACAGGTCATCGAACACGTAACACGGAACCCTCAATCATGCCCAACATGCTGCATGCCGGCAGACAGCTGGTCCGCTCCATCTGGAAAAAGACCTCGCGCAGACTCCTGCGCGGTTCGCTACTGCTTGCCTCCGAAGAGCGCAAGACCCGGGCCGAGCGCTGGCTGCGCGGCCGCGAACAGGTGCGCCGGCTGCGCGACGCCGATATCGTCATCGTCTCGTTCGGCAAGAGCGGGCGGACCTGGCTGCGCGTCATGCTCTCGCGTCTCTACCAGGTGAAGCACGGCCTGTCGCAGCGCTACCTGCTGGGGTTCGACAACTTCCACGCCATGAACCGGGCGATTCCGAAGATCTTCCTGACACACGACAATTACATCAAGGACTACACCGGCAACGTCGACAACAAGTCCGACTTTTACGGCCACAAGGTGGTCCTGCTGGCACGCGACCCGCGCGACGTGGCGGTATCCCAGTATTTCCAGTGGCGCTACCGGATGAAACCCAACAAGAAGGTGCTGAACAGGTACCCGGCTGGAGGCGAGGACGTCTCGACCTTCGATTTCGTCATGGACGCGGATGCGGGCCTGCCCAAGATCATCGAATTCATGAACCTGTGGGCAGCGGAGAAGGAACGCCTGAAGGGCTTCTTCCTGCTGCGCTATGAAGACCTGCGCGCGCGCCCCGAAGAGACCCTGAAGGCCCTGCTCGAGTTCATCGGCACGCCGGGCACGGACGAGGAAATACGCGAGGCCGTGGAATTCTCCTCCTACGAGAACATGAAGAAGATGGAACAGAAGAAGACCTTCTGGCTGAGCGGTGGCCGCATGGTCCCGAAGGACCGCGACAACCCGAACACCTACAAGGTCAGGCGCGCCAAGGTCGGCGGCTACCGCGACTACTTTGATGATGCGCAGGTCGTGCAAATCGAGCAACTCGTGAACTCGACGCTGTCGCCGTACTTCGGCTATGGCAGCACGCCGCAGGAATGAGCCCGGCGGTATAATCGCGCAAGTCACTTGTCCGGAGAGCACCCCCATGCAAAAAAACAGTTCGCAGCCAGCCCAGGGGACAGGGACGGCGACGCACAGGTACCAGATGGTTTTCTCCGCCATTGCCGTTATCGCGGTATTGTTACTGACGATATACCTTGGCAACAGGTTCCAGGTCCTTGAAGACCAGCTGCGCTACACGCCCCCGGCGAACCACCCGTCCCGGGCGGCCGCTAGCGCAGCGATCGATATCGCCGAGGGACAGACGGTCTACGTGCCGGTGTATTCCCACATCTATTCCGGTGGCGGCGAACCCCAGCTGCTGGAGGTCACCCTCAGCATCAGGAACACGGACCCCGAAAGAACCATCCGCCTGGTGACAGTGCAGTACTTCGATACCCGCGGCGCCCTGGTCAGGAGCCACCTGGACCAGGCCCTGGAGCTCGGGCCGCTGGAGACGGTTGAGTTCCTCGTCGCCAGACGGGACACGCGGGGCGGTTCCGGGGCCAATTTCATTGTCACCTGGGATGCGGATGAGCCGGTCTACGAACCGATTATCGAGGCCGTGATGATCGGCCTGACGAAGGAACACAGCATCTCGTTCATCACCCCGGCACGGCCGCTCGCCGAGCGCACCAGATAGCGAGAGGCGCTTGCCGCTATGGTGCTGCCCGGATGCCGGTTCCAGCCATCATCGGTGTCATAGCCCGGGAGTCACGAACCCTGTGAGCAAGAGCAATTACACGAAAACCGGTAGCGTCCTGCGCACGGAACTTGCCCTGCTGGTCGGCGCCCTGACCGCGATACTGTTCACGGTCGCCGGTGATACGTTGATGTCCGGACTGTCGAGCCCGCTCTGGTACGGATTCCTCTTCGGCTGGTTGTTTGCCGTCATGCTGTGGCTGGCCTTCAATGTCGTGCGCCACGCCGACAGCCTTGCAGTGCTGCTCGGCGAACCCTACGGCACGCTGATCCTGACCATCTCGGTCATCAGCATCGAGGTCATCATGATCGCCGCGGTCATGCTGACCGGCGAGAACAATCCCGCGCTGGCACGCGATACCCTGTTCTCCGTGCTGATGATCGTCCTCAACGGCATGACGGGACTGACGCTCCTGGTCGGTGCCCTGCGCTACAAGGAACAGGTCTACAACCTGAAGGGCGCATCGGCCTACCTCGGCGTCATCATCCCGCTGGCCGGGCTTGGCATTGTCCTGCCCCGCTACACGACCTCCGCGCCGGGCGGCGAGGTCTCGCCACTGATGGCCGTGTACCTGGTCATCATGTCGATTGCCCTGTATGGCGTGTTTCTCGCCATACAGACCATACGCCACCGCGCCTATTTCGAGCAGCCTGTCATAGCGGCACAGGATGAGTCGACAGACGACAGGCACCACGACGACCTGCAAGTGCGTTCACTGGGCTATCACGCGCTGCTGCTGCCACTCACCATGCTGCCCATCATCCTGCTGTCCAAGAAAATGGCCATCCTGGTTAACCACGGCATCAGCACTCTCGGGGCGCCGCAGGCACTGGGGGGGTTTCTCGTCGCGATCCTGGTGCTCTCGCCCGAGGCCATGGCGGCGGTCAGGGCGGCCCTGGCGAACCAGTTGCAGCGGACAATGAATATCGCGCTGGGCTCATCACTCTCGACCATCGGCCTGACCATCCCGGTGGTGCTGTGCATCAGCCTGGTCACCGGCAGGAGCGTGGAGCTGGGTCTGGAGGAGCCGGAGTTATACCTGCTGCTCATCACCCTGCTGGTGTCAATTGTCAACTTCAACAACGAACGCACCAACGTGATACACGGCTTCGTACACCTGGTCCTGTTCTTCACCTATATCGTGCTGATCTTCGATTGACGCCGCACCGGCGGCAGAAGACACGGCCGCGGGAGAACTGATATTTGCCACATATCTGAACGAGTCTTGGCATAATACGTTCCCATGATCGAACTCATCGCACAATGGCTGTCGCACTTCGGCCTGGACGCCGCCTGGGCGAACCTGGCTGCCCGCGGCATTTTCATCGGCGTCATCCTGCTGCTCAGCCTGCTGGCCGATTTCATCGCGCGGCATCTCGTGCTGCGCACCCTGTCGCGCGTGATCCGGCGTACACGCTGGCGCTGGGACGATGTCCTGCTCCGGCGCAATGTACTCAAGCGCATCAGCCACTTCGCGCCTGCCATCGTGATCTACCTGCTGGCACCGGTCGCACTGGAGGGATACGACGGCGCCAGCCGGTTTGTCACCCAGTTCATGCTGATTTACATGATCGTGCTGGGCCTGCTGGTACTGGATGCGGCACTCAATGTCGTCGTGGATGTCTACCGTTCACACGAACGTTCCCGCGACATCCCCATTCGCAGCTTTATCCAGGTGATCAAGCTGGTCGCCCTCTTCATCGGCATCATCTTCATCGTCTCCATTGTCCTCGACAAGACCCCGCTGTACCTGCTGAGCGGCCTGGGCGCACTCACCGCCGTGCTCATGCTGATCTTCAAGGATGCCATCCTCGGCTTCGTCGCCGGCATCCAGCTCACGGCAAACCGCATGGTCGCGCGCGGCGACTGGATCGAGATGGCGAAATACGGCGCCGACGGCGACGTGCTTGATGTCACGCTGACCACGGTAAAGGTGCAGAACTGGGACAAGACCATCACCACGATCCCCACCTATGCCCTGATCAGCGATGCCTTCAAGAACTGGCGCGGCATGGCCGAGTCCGGTGGCCGGCGCATCAAGCGCGCCATCAACATCGACATGAACACCATTCGCCTGTGCGACGAGGCCATGCTGGCACGCTTCGGGAAAATCAGCCTGCTGCAGGATTACCTGAAGGCGAAACGCGAGGACATCGCCACCTACAACAAGAAACATGCGATCGATGAGAGCTGCCTGGCAAACGGACGCAAGCTGACCAATGTGGGCACCTATCGTGCGTATATCATCGCCTATCTGCGCCGGCATCCCATGATCAACCAGGACATGACGTTCCTGGTACGCCAGCTGGCACCGACCGTCGAGGGATTGCCGCTTGAGATCTATGTCTTCAGCAAGGACAAGGTCTGGGCCGGTTATGAGGCGATCCAGGCCGATATTTTTGACCACCTGCTGGCGGTGATACCCGAGTTCGATCTGCGCGTCTACCAGCAGCCGGCCGGCAGTGATTTCCGCTCGCTTGCAGCGGATCTGTCCGGGTAGAACACGCCCGGAGGCTGCCACCGTGCCTGCCGGTGACGGCCCGGCGCAAGACCCGGTGCAGGCAGAAGCCGGCAACCTCGATCATCACGGAATGCCCTTATGGCCTCAGGATCAACCACAGTCATCATCGCGGCACTGATCGGCAACGGGCAGCACTCATGCCCAATCCCCCGGAGGAGAACCGGCG
>JBFELL010000186.1:0-5449 GCA_041552135.1 Gammaproteobacteria bacterium | reverse complement strand
GGCACGCGCCTGATCGGACCGAACTGTCCGGGCATCATCACTCCCGGGGCATGCAAGATCGGCATCATGCCGGGTGAAATCCACACGCCTGGCAGTATCGGCATCGTGTCGCGTTCCGGAACGCTCACCTACGAGGCGGTCTTCCAGACGACGGGCTGCGGACTGGGGCAAAGCACCTGCATCGGCATCGGCGGCGACCCGATCCACGGCCTGGGATTCATGGATTGTCTGTCACTGTTCGAGGCCGACCCGCAGACCCGCGGCATCGTCATGATCGGCGAGATCGGTGGCAGTGACGAGGAACGTGCCGCGGAGTACGTCAGGTCGCATGTCGGCAAGCCGGTGGTGGCCTACATCGCCGGCGTCACGGCGCCGCCGGGCAAGCGCATGGGGCATGCCGGTGCCATCATCAGCGGCAGCCAGGGTACGGCGCAGGCCAAGATCGCCGCGCTCGAATCCGCCGGCGCGACCGTCGTGCGCTCGCCCGCGGAGATGGGTTCAGCCATGCAGACGGCACTTGGCGCTTGATATCAACCATAACCTCGTTCACCGCAGAGACGCAGAGGGCGCAGAGTCGTAAAATCAATTCATTGCTGATCCATCAATATTTCTGATTCATAGTGTAAATATCTGGATTCAGGCTAAGCAGGCAGAACCCGATGCACCTGGAACATATGCCCCAGCGGGGATACGTATATTGCAGGAGCGACTTCTGCCGCGATTTCAGTTCAATGCCTGCAACCAATCGCGACTGAAGTCGCTCCTGCCTCATTTGATGAAGGGGTTTTACATTTTTCTGGCTTTGCGTCCTTTGCGTCTTTGCGGTGAGTTATTTTTCTTCTCTGCGCCCTCTGCGCCCTCTGCGCCCTCTGCGTCTCTGCGGTGGGCTTCTGGTGGTTCAAACATGCATAATGCCCTGATGATTACTTCACTGCTGTATTTTCCGGATGTCTTCGCCTGACCTGCGCATCGTCATGGCCCAGCAGGATTTCCTGGTGGGTGCCATTGATGTAAACGCCGGGCGGATCATTGCGGCCTGCCGGCAGGCGGCGGAACTGCAGGCCGACATCGTGGTGTTTCCAGAGCTTGCACTGACCGGCTATCCGCCCGAGGACCTGCTGCTGCGTCCGCACTTTGTGGAAGATTGCGATGCGGCCATGCAGCGCATTCTCCGGGAGGTGCAGGACGTGGTGGCGATCGTCGGCCACCCGGCCCGGGAGGGTGACGCGCTCTATAACGTGGCCACGGTGATAGACAATGGCGAGGTCATGGCCCGTTACCGGAAACAGCACCTGCCAAACTACGGTGTGTTCGATGAGGTGCGCTACTTCAGTCCGGGCACGGCCGCCTGCGTGATTACCGTCAGGGACGTGCCTGTCGGCATTACCATCTGCGAGGATGTCTGGCAGGAGGGCCCGGTCCGACAGGCCGCTGCGGCCGGTGCACAGCTGCTGGTCAATCTCAACGCCTCGCCGTATCACGCCGGCAAGGGCTTCGAGCGCGAGGTGCTGCTGGAGCAGCGCACCAGTGAAACCGGCCTGCCGGTTGTCTATGTCAACCTGGTGGGCGGTCAGGACGAGCTGGTGTTCGACGGCGGTTCACTGGTGCTGGATGCGCAGGGCAGGGTGGTCCAGCGTGCACCGAGTTGTGTCGAGGGACTGTACCCCGTGGATTTCAGCATCGATGCGGGCTCGGTGATGCCGCTGCCGGGTGAATGCGCGCCGCACCTCGACACGGAGGAGTCGATCTACCGGGTGCTGGTGCTGGGCGTGCACGATTACATCGAAAAGAACGGCTTCCCGGGGGTCATTATCGGGCTGTCGGGTGGTATTGACTCGGCGCTGACGCTGGCGATCGCCGTCGATGCCATCGGCGCGGACCGGATCGAGGCAGTCATGATGCCGTCGCGCTATACCGCAGACATCAGCCGGCAGGATGCGCGCGCCGAGGCCGATGCGCTCGGGGTGGAATACCACGAGATTTCCATCGAGCCGGTGTTTGACGCGTTTCTCGGGGCGCTGGCGGAGACATTCAGCAAGAGCGCACCCGATGCCGCCGAGGAAAACATCCAGGCCCGCTGCCGCGGCACCATCCTCATGGCGCTGTCCAACAAAACAGGCAAAATGCTGCTCACCACCGGCAACAAGAGCGAAATGTCGGTCGGTTATGCAACGCTCTACGGCGACATGGCCGGTGGTTTCGCGCCGCTCAAGGACGTCCCCAAGCTGATGGTGTATCGCCTGGCGGACTGGCGCAATGCACTCGGCGCGGCCATCCCGCAGCGTGTGCTGGACCGTCCGCCGTCTGCCGAACTGGCGCCCGACCAGAAGGACGAGGATAGCCTGCCGCCCTACGCGGTACTCGATCCGATCCTCGAGCGCTACATCGAGCGCGACCAGAGCATCGAGCAGATCGTGGCTGACGGTTACGACGAGGCCGTCGTCAGGCAGGTGGCCGGGATGGTCGACCGGAACGAGTACAAGCGCCGCCAGGCGCCGCCCGGGGTCAGGATTACCCGGCGGGCCTTTGGCCGGGACCGTCGTTACCCGATTACCTCGGGCTTCCGAGGATCCAGCTCATGAAGCCGCGCTTGCCGCGCACCGGGTCCCGGCCTTCACGCAGCGCCGGCAGGGCCGGGTGGTCCGGGTAATTCAGCTCCAGCACCCGCAGCCCGTCGCCGGCCAGGTCCTCGACGCCCAGCCTGTTGTAGGCGCGAACCATGTAAACCAGCGCCTCGGGTACCGCGGGTGTGCGCTGGAAGTTCTCGATGACGTACTCCGCGCGGTTGGCGGCGGCAATGTAAGCGCCGCGGCGCATGTAGAAGTCGGCGACATGCAACTCGTAGCGGGCCATGTTGTTGCGCAGGTGCACCATGCGCTGGGACGAGTCCAGGTAGTACTTGCTGTTGGGATAGCGCCGGGTCAGTTCGTGGAAATCGTCGTAGGCATCGCGCATGGACGACAGGTCGCGTTCCGACGGGTCCTGAGGCAGGAACTTGTCCACCAGCGTCTTGCCGCGGTTCGTGTTGATCAGTCCCTTGATGTACCAGGCGTAATCGACGTTCGGGTGGCGCGGGTAGACCTTGATGAAACGGTCGGCGGCAGCAATCGCGGCCTCGGGTTCGTCGTACTTGTAGTAGGCGTAGGCGATTTCCAGCTGCGCCTGCTGGGCATAGCGGCCAAACGGATAGCGCGCCTCGAGTTTTTCGAAGTAGTCGATCGCTTTCTCGTAATTCTTCTCGCTCATTGCCTCCTTGGCAGCGGCATACAGCTGGCTGGCGGACCAGTCCTTGGTCTTGTCGACCTGTTCCGGCAGCAGCGAGCAGCCGCTGCCCAGGAGCAGCACGAAAAGTACAAAATAACTCGACAAACGCATGGTGTTAAGGTATCAAAATCAACGATCTAAGGACGAACCTGTCCGGTGCAGGTCGCAGAGTATAACCCATACCCCGGCTGAACATGTCGCATTCCATTCACCTGTCGGTCAGCATCCCGGAGTCCATGCGTGGTCGCCGGCTGGACCAGGCGCTGGCCGAGCTGGTGCCGGACTACTCCCGCAGCCGCCTGCAGCAGTGGATCCGCAGCGGCCAGGTCAGCCTCGACGGCCGCATCCCGAAAACGCGCGAAATCGTCCTGGGGGGCGAGCGGGTGCAGATCGATGCCGAGGTCGCGGTGGAGTCGGCCTGCCAGCCGCAGGCGATACCGCTGGCGATTGTCTACGAGGATGCCGACGTGCTGGTAATCAACAAGCCACCCGGCCTGGTCGTGCACCCGGCGGCAGGCAATCCGGACGGCACGCTGCAAAATGCCCTGCTGCACCACGATCCCGCCCTGGCGGCGCTGCCGCGCGCCGGCATCGTGCACCGCCTCGACAAGGACACCAGCGGCCTGATGATGGTGGCGCGCAACCTGGCGGCACACAACCGGCTGGTGGCGGCCCTGCAGGCCCGCGAGATACGCCGGGAATACCTGGCCGTGGTCAACACCGTGCTGACGGCCGGCGGCGAGGTCGAGGCACCGGTCGGGCGCCACCCGGTAGATCGCAAGCGCATGGCCGTGGTGGCTGGCGGCAAGCCGGCCCGCACGCACTACCGCGTAGTGGAGCGCTATCGTGCCCATACCCTGGTGCGGCTACAGCTGGAGACCGGGCGTACCCACCAGATCCGCGTCCACATGGCCCACATCCACTGCCCGGTCGTGGGCGACCCGGTCTATGGCGGCCGCCTGCGCCTGCCCCGGGGTGCCGGTGAGGCGCTCAGGGCGGTACTGCAGCGCTTCCGGCGCCAGGCGCTGCATGCCGAGCGGCTGGCCTTCCGCCACCCCGCAAGCGGTGAGCCGGTGTCGTGGGAGGCGCCGATGCCGCCGGACATGCAGGCACTGATCGAGACCCTGCGAGCGGATGCCGAGCAGGCAGGTGGCGATGGTTGAAACCTTCATCAGGCCGGACTGGCCGGCCCCGGCCCATGTGCACGCCGCCACGACGACGCGCGCCGGCGGGGTCAGCACGGACGGCTACGCCAGTCTGAATCTGGCCGACCACGTGGGCGATGATCCGGCGCGGGTCGCGCAGAACCGGGCGCATCTCGCCGCGGCCCTGTCGCTGCCGTCCTCACCGGTCTGGCTGCGGCAGGTGCACGGCGTGCGCGTGGTGGATGCCGGGTGTTGTGGTGCGTCACCCGAGGCCGATGCGGCGTTTGCGGTTGAGGCCGGTATCGTCTGCGGCGTGTTGACGGCAGACTGCCTGCCGCTGCTGCTGTGTGACCGGGAAGGGACGCGGGTGGCGGCCGCGCATGCCGGCTGGCGCGGACTGGCGGCCGGGGTGATCGAGGCGACCGTGGCGGCGTTATGCTGCCCCGCGTCGGACCTGCTGGCCTGGCTGGGCCCGGCGATCAGCGCCCCGGCCTATGTGGTGGGCGAGGAGGTGCGTGCCGCGTTCGTATCGCATGCAGCCATCGCGGCGGAGGCCTTCCAGCCCGCGCCGTCGGGCGGCTGGCAGGCCGATCTCTACCGGCTGGCGCGCCAGCGTCTCGCGGCCGTTGGTGTCGATGCCGTCTATGGCGGGGAGCGCTGCACCTTCCGGGAGCCGGCGCACTTCTATTCCTATCGCCGCGACGGTGCCCGCAGCGGCCGCATGGCCAGCCTGATCTGGCTGGAAGATGCCCCGGATCAGGCCGAATGGCACTGACTTGAGTAATGTCGTCCCCATTGACCTCCGATTCGCCACGGAAACACACGGAAAAACACGGAATAGTCATTAACCATTTTGATATCTTCCGTGTGATTCCGTGGCTATGTATCAGGACTGGGGCTCAAGTAAGTGCCACAGGGCCTGATCAGAATGGCACTGAATCATGTGATGTCGTCCCCATTGACCTCCAATAATTCGCCACGGAAACACACAGAAAAACACGGAATAGTCATTAACCATTTTGATATCTTCCGTGTGATTC
>JBFELL010000185.1:0-5458 GCA_041552135.1 Gammaproteobacteria bacterium | reverse complement strand
TGTTCACCACCAGGGTGGCCAGCGCCTCGCCCTCGACGTCCTCGGCGATGAGCAGTAGCGGCCGGCCGGTGCGGGCCACCTGCTCCAACAACGGCAGCATATCCTTCATGTTGCTGAGCTTCTTCTCGTGGATGAGGAGATAGGCGTCCTCGTACGAGCATTCCATGCGATCGGGATCGGTCACGAAATAGGGCGAGAGATAACCGCGGTCGAACTGCATGCCCTCGACGACGTCCAGCTCGTTGTGCAGCGAGGTGCCTTCCTCGACGGTGATGACGCCTTCCTTGCCGACCTTGTCCATGGCCTCGGCAATGATGTTGCCGATGGACTCATCGGAGTTGGCCGAAATGGTACCGACCTGGGCAATGGCCTTGCTGTCGGCACAGGGCTCCGACAGGCCCTGCAGCTTGTCGACCACGGCGGCAACCGCCTTGTCGATACCGCGTTTCAGGTCCATCGGGTTCATGTCGGCGGCGACGGACTTCATGCCCTCGCGCACCATGGCCTGGGCCAGCACCGTGGCGGTGGTGGTACCGTCACCGGCCACGTCGGAGGTCTGGGAAGCGACTTCCTTGACCATCTGCGCACCCATGTTCTCGAACTTGTCTTCCAGTTCGATTTCCTTGGCGACGGAAACGCCGTCCTTGGTAACGGTCGGGGCGCCAAAGGCCTTGTCAAGGACCACATTGCGGCCCTTGGGACCCAGGGTGATCTTTACGGCATTGGCCAGGACGTTGATGCCCGACACCATGCGATGACGCGCATCATCAGCGAATTTGACTTCTTTTGCTGTCATGAAATATTCCTCTCTGAATTCTATGGTTGGTTGCGATCCGGCGGTCTGCCGATCCGCATCAGGCCTCGATTACACCCATGATGTCTTCTTCACGCATCACCAGCAGGTCCTGGCCATTGACCTTGACCTCGGTGCCCGAGTACTTGCCGAACAGGACCGTGTCGCCGATCTTAACGTCCAGCGGGATAACATCCCCATTATCAAGGCGTTTTCCGTTTCCTGCGGCAACTATTTCACCACGAACCGGCTTTTCGGCGGCAGAATCCGGGATTACAATCCCACCCGGTGAGGTGGTCTCTTCTTCCATGCGTTTCAGGATCACGCGATCGTGCAACGGACGAATATTCATCTGTGGGTTTCTCCTTACAGGAATGACTATCTAAATCAATGAACTAAAAAACGGCTCGTAATATTATTAGCACTCGCCTTTAGTGAGTGCTAATGATAGCGGCGAATATGCACGTGTCAAGAGATCAGGCGCAAGGATAGAAATCCTGCAGGAGCGGCTTCAGCCGCGACGGGTCGAGGAGCAAAGGCCAGGGGATCCTGATCGCGAATGAATTCGCTACCGGCCGCACCGGACCTCAGTCATCCTCGCGGCGATATTCACCCTCCAGGGTCCGGGTCTCGCGGCTACCCGTTGGCGAACCGGGACCGCCGGGCGGTGGTGGCGGCACGATCACGTGCTGCAGCGCCCAGAGGGCGATCGAGCGGCGCAACGGCGGCACAAGGCAGGCGAAGCCGGCGAGGTCGGTGACGAACCCCGGCGTCAGTAGCAGGACGGCACCGATAAAAAGAATCACGCCCTCCAGCATCTCGATGGCCGGCGCCTCGCCCCGGGCCAGGGTGGCCTGCACACGCTGCAGGGTCACCAGCCCCTGGTAGCGGGCGAGCGAGGCGCCGATCACGGCCGTCAGCACCACCAGCACCACGGTCGTCAACGCACCGATCATACTGCCCACCTGGATCAGGAAATAGATTTCGACCAGCGGGACTGCCAGAAACAGCAACAGAACGGGAAGCGGGGACATCGGCCCAACATAACCGAATCGAAATCAAATGGCCACGGAATCAACAGCGTCGGATGACGGCCTTCGGCCTGATCCGACCTGCGGTCTTTCCAGGTCGATTTCTGACGCAATGATCATCGCAGGCCGGGCCAGGCGCGTCGCACCGTAACCCGACGGCCATGTGCTGATTGGCGCTCTTTCCGTGTCCTTCCGCGTGATTCCGTGGCCATTTATCATCCCCCTACCCACTGCCGCTTGTATATTCCTGTGCATCGTCAATCTGATGAGAGGGGTAGATATTTTTTATTTCCGTGTCCTTCCGTGTGATTCCGTGGCCACTCATCATCATGCCGGCAGCGCGCATGCTCTTCTCTGCTTGCCTGTTTAAGGTATATTCACCGGATGCGAGACAAGCCGCAAATCGTGCTGTGCACTGTCCCCGACCTCGACACGGCCGAGGAAATGGCCAACATACTGATTGCCGACAATCTCGCGGCCTGCGTCAATATCATTCCCGGCATCACATCGGTCTACCGGTGGGAGGACCGGATCGAGCAGAGCGACGAACAGCTGCTGCTAGTCAAGACCGGCGCAACGGCATACAAGGCACTGCAGGCGAAGATAGTCGACCTGCACCCCTACGAACTTCCCGAGATCATCGCAGTCCCAATTCAGGACGGCCTGCCGGCGTATCTCAACTGGCTGAAACAATCACTCGAGACGTCATCATGAAGACCTGGAAACTGTTAACCCTGCTGCTTGGCCTGCTGGCGTCATTCACCGCTGCCGCGCTCGACGACAGCGACTTGCTCGAGCCGGACAAGGCCTTCGCATTCACCGCGAAGATCGGCAAGGGCACATCGGTTGAGGTTAGCTGGAACATCGCGGACGGCTACTACATGTACCGGGACCGCATGCGCTTCAGCACCGACACGCCCGGTATCACCCTTGGCGACCCCGTACTGCCGCCGGGCAAGATCAAGGACGACGAGTTCTTCGGCAAGATCGCCGTGTACCGCAACCGTGCCACGGTCACGATCCCGTTTGTGCATAGCGGGGACGCCCCGAAGACGCTGCGCCTGACTGCCGTCTCGCAGGGCTGTGCCGATATCGGCGTGTGCTACCCGCCGCACACCCAGATCGCCAGCCTGGAACTCCCGGCAGCCGGCGGCATCAGGGAAACCGGCATGGCGGCACTGGATGCCCTCGGCTTGCTCGGCGACCGGCCCGGGTCGGGCACAGCCGATGACGATTTCCTCGACCCCGATGTCGCCTTCCGCGTCGACCTCCTGGCGGAGGCCCCTGACCGGGTGCGCATCCACTGGAATATCGAGGACGGCTACTACCTCTACCGGGACAAGATCACGATCCGGCTGCAGGAGGGCGAGGACGTCACGCTACTGCCGTTCACCCTGCCCGAGGGCAAGACCAAGCACGACGAGTTCTTTGGCGACGTCCAGGTCCTCTACCACGAGGTCGATGTCATTGTGCCCCTGCAGCGCTCGGCCACAGATCCAGCCGACATCAGCCTGCAGGTGGGTTACCAGGGCTGTGCCGAGGCCGGCATCTGCTACCCGCCGATCAAGAAGACCCTGCCCGTCAGCCTCGCTGCCTGGAGCGGCGGGACCGAAGCCGCGACACCGGTGCTGGCCGACGCGGCTGTCACGGCACCCGCCGTCACCTCGAAGCAGGACGACATCGCGCGTGTCTTGCGTGAAAGCAGCCTTGGCTGGGTCGTGCTGTTTTTCTTCGGTGCCGGCGTGCTGCTCGCCTTCACCGCCTGCATGTACCCGATGATCCCCATCATCTCCAGCATCATCGTCGGGCACGGCGAGAACATCACGGTCGGCAAGGCCTTCAGCCTGACGCTCATCTACGTCGAGGCCGTGGCCGTGACCTATGCCGTCATCGGCCTGGTCTCGGCGCAGATGGGCGCCGGTGTGCAGGCCTTCTTCCAGAACCCCTGGATACTCGGCTTCTTCGCACTGGTGTTCGTACTGCTGGCGCTGTCGATGTTCGGCTTCTACAACCTGCAGCTGCCGGCCTCGTGGCAGGCCAGGCTCAGCGAGGCCAGTCACCGGCAGAAAAGCGGTTCATGGCTCGGCGTCGCGTCCATGGGCGTGCTGTCCGCCCTGATCGTGGGCCCCTGCGCCGGCCCGGTACTGATCGGCGCCCTGCTCTACACCAGCCAGTCGGGCGATTACCTCACAGGCACACTGGCCATGTTCGCGCTCGGCAACGGCATGGGCGCGCCGCTGCTGGTCATCTGCACCTCCGGCGGCAAGCTGCTGCCGAAGGCCGGCGGCTGGATGGACACGGTCAAGGCCGTGTTCGGCGTCATCCTGCTCGGTGTAGCCGTGCTGATGCTGGAGCGCGTGCTGCCCGGCCCGGTCAGCCTGGCCCTGTGGGCGCTGCTGCTGATCGTCCCCGCCATCTACCTGCGCGCCCTCGACCCGCTGCCGGAGGAGGCCTCCGGCTGGCGGCGGCTGTGGAAGGGGCTCGGCATCGCCATGCTGGTCTACGGCGTGATCCTGCTGATCGGCGCCGCCACCGGCGCCCGCGACCCGTTCAACCCGCTGCGCAACATCACCACGGGCACGGCCATGACCGCCGGCGGCGAGCACGCCTCGCAGCACCTGGCCTTCGAGCGCATCAAGAGCGTGGAGGATTTCAATGCCGCCCTGCAGCAGAGCAGCGCCGCCGGCAAGGCCGTCATGCTCGACTTCTACGCCGACTGGTGCACCTACTGCATCAAGATGGAGGACTACACCTTCTCCGACAGCCGCGTGCAGCAGGCCCTGTCAGACGTCACCATCCTGCAGGCCGACGTCACGGCCAATGACGCAACAGATCTTGCCCTGCTGAACCACTTCAACCTGTTCGCCCCGCCCGCCATCCTGTTCTTCGGCACTGACGGCGAGGAACAAAGAAACTACCGGCTGGTGGGATTCATGGGGGCGGATGATTTTCTGGCACATCTGAAGGGGGCGATGGGTAACTAGGGTGTTTTGCCAGATAGTGAATACTCCACCGGCTAAAGCCGGTGGCTTCGGGTTACGGCTGAAAGCCGGATTGATCGGCCATTCGGCCGATTAACTCCCTCTCCCTCAGGGAGAGGGTTGGGGAGAGGGGATCATATAAAGCGCCTCTTCCTGATTCATATCCCCTCATCCTGGCCTTCTCCCGGAAGGAGAAGGAATTCTTCTTTTAACATTCGGGCCAATATGTATTCTGAACAGCTTTTCCATACATGCTGATCCGCCGCCTGAAGGCGGGGGGGGTTTACGGATCCCCTATCGGGGACTCTAAAAAATTGATTCACCGCAGAGGGCGCGGAGAAAAGATATGTAAAAAAAGAAGGCGCAAAGAACGCAAAGAACGCAAAGACAAAAATATTGATAAAAGAATCCTTCGATCAGGCTCAGGCGGGAATACATGAAATTTTATGGATCCCCAGCTTCGCGGGGATAACAATGGTTTTTACCTGAATTTATCTTGGCGTTCTTTGCGCCTTTACGGTGAATCCCCCTACTTCGGCTTCAACCCGAATTTCCTCAGTAAATCATACATCGTCGGCCGGCTGATACCGAGCAGCTCGGCGGCCTGGGACACCTTGCCGCCGACGTGGTTCAGCGCCCGCGTAATGGCCTGG
>JBFELL010000184.1:0-5501 GCA_041552135.1 Gammaproteobacteria bacterium | reverse complement strand
GTGCCTTATAATCACCACCCCCTTACTGGCCCGGCAAGACACCGCATGGAACTGGTCCGTGGACTACACAACCTGCGCCCGCGACACCGGGGTTGCGCTGCAACCATCGGCAATTTCGACGGCGTGCACCTGGGACACCAGTCGGTGCTGGGCCAGCTGGCCGAGCGTGCCGCGGAATTGCAGGTGCCGGTCACCGTGGTGACCTTCGAACCGCAGCCCAGGGAATATTTTTCACCGCAGAGCGCGCCGCCGCGCCTGACCCGCTTCCGCGAGAAGATCGAGGCCCTGCGCCGCTTCGGCGTGGACCGGGTGGTGGTCCTGCGCTTCGGCAGCCGGATTGCCGAAATGGCGCCGGAGGCCTTCGTCCGGCAGATCCTGCTCGACGGGCTGGGCGTGAAATACCTGGTGGTCGGTGACGACTTCCGCTTTGGCCGGGACCGGGTCGGCACATTTGCCATGCTGCAACAGGCCGGAGACGAACACGCTTTCCCGGTGGTGAACATGCACACCTTCGATATAAAAGGCAGCCGGGTCAGCAGCACGCGCGTTCGCGAGGCACTGGCCAGCGGTGACCTGGCTGCGGCAGAGGCGTTGCTGGGCCGGCAATACCGCATGAGCGGTCGCGTCGCGCACGGCGACAAGCGCGGCCGGCAGATCGGGTTTCCGACCGCCAACATCCACCTGCACCGCACGGCGACGCCGGTCTCCGGTGTGTTTGCCGTGGAGATGTTCGGCCTGCCGCATGAACCGGTGCCGGGTATTGCGAATGTTGGCACGCGGCCCACGGTTGATGGCACGCGCACCCTGCTGGAGGTCAACCTGTTCAACTTCAGCGGCAACATCTACGGTTGTCACGTGCAGGTCGAGTTCCTGAAAAAGATACGCGAGGAGCGGCAGTTCGCATCCTTCGAACTCCTGAAGGAGCAGATCGAGCGGGATGTTGCAAAGGCGCGGGGGTATTTCGGACTATGATGCACCGCAGAGACGCAGAGACGCAGAGACGCAGAGACGCAGAGACGCAGAGACGCAGAGACGCAGAGACACAGAGACACAGAGACGCAGAGAAGACAGCCATAAGTTAATGCAGGGTGATGTTTTTGCCAGGGAGGGTAAAAACATGCATGGTGAAGCTCGCTGTACTCACCGGATTATCGCAGCTGCCATTGAGGTGCATCGCCATCCGGGTCCTGGCCTGCTTGAGTCTGCCTGTGACGCCTGTCTGTGCAGGGAATTCCGGGACAGGGGAATCGAATATCGCCGCCAGGTACCCCTGCCCGTCTGTTACCAGGGGCTTATGCTGGATTGCGGCTATCGGCTGGATTTAATTGTCGAGAATGCGGTGGTGGTGGAATTGAAGGGGGTCAGCGAGTTGCAAAAGATCCACGAGGCTCAACTGCCGACCTGCCTGCGCATGACCGGCATGAAGCCGGGTTTGTTGTTGAATTTTAATGTCTTACTTATGAAACATGGTATAAAACGCATAGCAAATGGAGTATAACTCTGCGCTCTCTGCGGTGAATGAATAAATGACTGACTACAAAGACACCCTCAACCTGCCGAAGACGGCCTTCCCGATGAAGGGCAACCTGCCCAACCGCGAGCCGCAGATGCTGAAGCGCTGGGAGGAGATGGACCTGTACGGCAAGCTGCGGGAGGCCGGCCGCGACCGGCCCGCATTCATCCTGCATGATGGCCCGCCGTATGCGAACGGCGATATCCATATCGGGCACGCCGTCAACAAGGTGCTGAAGGACATTATCGTCAAGAGCAAGACGCTGAGCGGCTTCAATGCACCCTATGTTCCCGGCTGGGACTGCCATGGCCTGCCGATCGAGCTGAATGTCGAGAAGAAGGTCGGCAAGCCCGGCCGCAAGGTGGATGCGGCGGGGTTCCGCAAGGCCTGCCAGGACTATGCGGGCAAGCAGGTGGACGGTCAGCGCAAGGATTTCATCCGGCTGGGTATCATCGGCGACTGGCAGAATCCCTACCTGACCATGCAGTATCCCGTCGAGGCCGACATCATCCGCTCGCTCGGCCGGATTATCGAGAACGGCCACCTCACCAAGGGCTCCAAGCCGGTGCACTGGTGCACCGACTGCGGCTCGGCGCTGGCCGAGGCCGAGGTGGAGTACGAGGACAAGCAGTCCCCCGCTATCGACGTGCGTTTTCCGGTGCCGAACCAGGAGGGCCTGCTGGCCTGCACCCACCATGTCGAGGGAGAGGCGGGCGAGGGGCCGCTGTCGGTCGTCATCTGGACCACGACACCATGGACCCTGCCGGCCAACCGGGCCGTGGCGCTGAATGCAGAGCTGGATTACGCCATGGTCCAGTGTGACGTCGGCCGGGGAACCGAGCGTCTGGTGCTTGCCGATGCCATGCTGAAGGATGTCATGTCGCGCTATGGCGTGGAAACATACCAGGTGCTGGCCTACTGCAAGGGCAGCGACCTCGAGGGCCTGAAGCTGTCGCACCCGTTCTACACGCGCGAGGTGCCGGTCATCCTCGGCGATCATGTCACCACGGAGGCCGGTACCGGCGCCGTGCATACCGCACCCGGACATGGCCAGGACGACTATGTTGTCGGCAGCCGCTACGGCCTGCCGGTGGACAACCCGGTCGGCAACGACGGCCGCTTCCTGCCCGATACCGAGCTGTTTGCCGGCGAGCATGTATTCGCCGCCAATGACAAGGTCATCGAGGTGCTCAAGGCACGGGGTACGCTGGTGCACGAGGAAATGCTGCGCCACAGCTACCCGCACTGCTGGCGTCACAAGACGCCGATCATCTTCCGGGCCACGCCGCAGTGGTTTATCAGCATGGAGCAGCAGGGCCTGCGCAGCGCCGCCCTGGACGAGATCCGCCGGGTCCGGTGGATGCCGGACTGGGGCCAGGCGCGCATCGAGGGCATGGTCGGGAACCGTCCCGACTGGTGCATCTCCCGCCAGCGCACCTGGGGCGTGCCGATCCCGCTGTTCGTTCACCGCCAGAGCGGTGAACTGCATCCCGACACGGTCGGGCTGGTCGCGGCCGTGGCGGACCGGGTCGAGGCCGCCGGCATCGATGCCTGGTTCGATCTCGACCCGGCCGAGCTGCTGGGCCGCGATGCAGATGACTACGACAAGACCGGTGATACACTGGATGTCTGGTTCGACTCCGGTGTCACGCACCACGCCGTGCTGGAGCAGCGCGCTGACCTGCAGTTTCCGGCCGATCTGTACCTGGAGGGCTCCGACCAGCACCGTGGCTGGTTCCAGTCCTCCCTGCTGACCTCGGTCGCCATGCGCGGCACGGCGCCGTATCGCGAGGTGCTGACCCACGGCTTTACCGTGGATGCGAAGGGTCAGAAGATGTCGAAGTCGAAGGGCAACGTGGTCGCACCACAGAAGGTCGTCAATACCCTGGGCGCCGACATCCTGCGACTGTGGGTTGCCGCCACCGACTACCGCGGCGAGATGACGGTTTCGGACGAGATCCTCAAGCGTACCGCCGAGGCCTATCGCCGCCTGCGCAACACGGCACGCTTCCTGCTGGCCAACCTGCACGGCTTCGACCCGCAGGCCCACCTGCTGGATGCCCGGCAGATGATGTCGCTGGACCGCTGGGCTGTGGCACGTAGCGTGCAGCTGCAGGAGCAGGTGCGCAAGGCCTACGACGACTACGAGTTCCATCGCATCTACCAGATGGTGCACAACTTCTGTGCCGTCGACATGGGCAGCCTGTATCTCGACATCATCAAGGACCGTCAGTACACCACGCAGGCCGACAGCATTGCGCGCCGTTCCGCGCAGACCGCCATGTACCACGTGGTCGAGTCGCTGGTGCGCTGGCTGGCGCCCATCCTGAGTTTTACCGCCGACGAGATCTGGCAGCACATCCCGGGTGAGCGCGAGGCGACGGTGCTGCTGTCCGGCTGGTACGCGCATCCCGGCTCGTTCACGGGCGAAGGGGCCGCGGCGGCACAGGAGATGGGGCCGGAGTTCTGGGGCCGGGTGATTGCTATCCGCGAGGCGGCCGGCAAGCAGCTGGAGACGCTGCGCGTCGACGGCGCGATCGGCTCGTCGCTGGATGCGGAGGTGGACCTGTATGCCGACGAGGACACGGTTCGTTTACTGGCCCAACTCGAAGACGAACTGCGTTTCGTGCTGATCACCTCCTATGCGCGCGTGCACCCGGCGGACGACCGTCCGGCCGATGCGGTCGATGCCGGGCTGCCCGATACCGGTATCTGGATCCGTGTGACGCCATCGGCCCATGCCAAGTGCATTCGCTGCTGGCATCACCGCGAGGATGTCGGCAGCCATCCCGAGCACCCGGAAATCTGCGGCCGCTGTGTCGATAACGTCGCCGGCAATGGCGAGACGCGGCGTTACGCCTGACAGCTGTTACGGGTACCGGCCTTGAAGTGGTTCTGGCTTTCCGCGGTGGTGTTGCTGCTCGATCAGGGCAGCAAGCTGCTGGCCGACGCCAGGCTGGTGTTTCACGAACCGGTCCCGCTGCTGCCGTTCTTCAACCTGCGTCTGGCCTACAACACCGGCGCCGCGTTCAGTTTCCTCGGTAATGCCGGTGGCTGGCAGCGCTGGTTCTTTGCCGGCATCTCGGTGCTCGTGGTGGGCGTGCTGGTTGTCTGGATGCGGCGGCTCAAGCCGGAGCAGTGGCAGCTGTCGCTGGCCTTTGCGCTCATCATTGGCGGGGCGCTGGGCAACCTGATCGACCGGCTGGTGTATGGCCATGTCATCGACTTTATCGACGTCTACTACAAAACCTGGCACTGGCCGACCTTCAATATTGCCGACAGCGCCATCACCCTGGGCGCCGGCCTGCTGCTGCTGGATGCCTGGGCGGCTCACCGCCGTGAAAAACAGGCGGCAGGGACGGGCGCATGAACCACCGGATCGGCATCGCCAGTACCGTCACGCTGCACCTGTCGCTGACGCTGGAGGACGGCACGCTGGCCGAGTCGACCTTCGGCGGGCAGCCGCTGACATTCACCATGGGGGACGGTTCGCTGGTGCACGGCCTGGAGCTGGCCCTCTACGGCCTGCGTCCCGGTGACACCCAGCGCCTGGAGCTCTACCCGGAGCAGGCCTTCGGGCTGCGCGACCCGGAAAAGATCCACCGGTTGCCGCGTTCACGGTTTCGTCCCGACATGGAGCTGGAACCGGGGCTGATTATCGGCTTCACCTCAAACGACGGCGAGGAGATCCCCGGTGCCATACTCTCGTTTGATGACGCTTCGGTGGAGGTGGATTTCAATCACCCGATGGCGGGGCATACGCTGGTCTTCGAAGTGGAGATCCTCGACGTGGTGCCGGCGGAGAGGGTGGAAGAGTAAGCCGGGCTTTCACCGCAGGGGGCAGAGGAAAGCAAAGGCATTAACCGCAAGGGCGCAAGGAACACATAGAAGAACGTATAAATTCGGGCAGGTCGGGTCAAGGAGCGCAGCGACGAACCCGACGGATGCGGTCGCGACTGGCATGTCGGGTCCGTCGCTGCGCTCCTTG
>JBFELL010000183.1:0-5503 GCA_041552135.1 Gammaproteobacteria bacterium | reverse complement strand
CTATAAAGCACAGGCAGAATAATACAATCCACAAGCCGCCCAGCACCAAGCCGAGTGGCATGCGTAGAAAACGGAGTCGATATCCTGTGACCTCCCTCACGGTAGACATGTATCTTTGCTGTCAAATCATTTTGCGTCTTGCAGCAATACCGCATCAAATCTTTGCACCCGGCGTGATTTCCGAGAAATCGTCGATCGCCGGGAATTCATCGATCTCCCGCGGCGGCGACTTCGTGTCCGGGCGCCGCACGGCCAGCAGGTGGCCGATGCCGAAATCGCGGGCGGAGCGCAGCACCGGCAGGCTGTCATCGACAAACAGGGTCCGCTCCGGCCTGAACCTCTCATGCTCCCCGAGGTGTGACCAGAAGCGCCGGTCCTCCTTCGGGTAGCCGATGTCGTGAGCGCAGATCAGTGCGTCGAAGTGTCGCTTGAGGTTGGTGCGCGCCATCTTCAGCGCCAGGCTTTTCGAGTGGGCATTGGTGACCAGCACGGTGCGCTTGCCGTTGCGGCGGGTGTAGTCGAGGAAGTCGACCGCATGCTGGTGCACCGCGATCAGGTGGTCGATCTCCTCCTTGAGCGCGACGATGTCCAGGTCGAGTTCCCGGCTCCAGTACTCGACACAGTACCAGTCCATGGTGCCTTCCTTGCGGCGGAATTTCGGGAACAGGTCCGACTTGGCCGTCTCGACATCCAGCTGATGGCGTTCTGCGTAACGAAGAGGGACATGCTCGCGCCAGAAGTGGTTGTCGAAGTGCAGATCCAGCAGGGTGCCGTCCATGTCGAGGAAAACGCTGTCGATGTCGTGCCAGGGTATCTGCATTGAATTCGGCCGGGGGCGTTTGTCTATACTATGGCTCTGAACAGGTGGAACGAGCGGATATGCACACTATTGTAACCCTGATACTGCTGGCTGTGATGACGGGGCCGGTGTCGGCGGATAATGCCGTGGAGGCCTGGCTGGAGGCGCCTGAATTCGACCCGGGCATGGTCAACGAGGGCGAACTCGTCTTCCACGCAGAGCCGCCATCCGGCCCGGTACATGCCCACCATAACCGGATTACCCTGACCCGGCAAAGCCTGCAGGACGGCTGGGCCGGACTGTACCAGTGCCATACCCACCTCGATGCCGTGCCGGATGCCCAGGTCGTCTTCCGGCAGGGCCGCATTCGCCAGCTCGAGGTGGCGAAGACAGCGGCGATCGGCCGCGCCTGGGTGGAAGGGCACACGGTGCAGCTGAAGGGCGTCGAACCCGGGGCACAGCTTTGTCTGAGGGCCGAGTCCCGGGTGGTCACGCCCGCCGATGGCGGCTTTGTCGTGCGCAACGGCCCGTTCATGCGCAATTTCCTGGACGGCTATTACCCGATGCATGTGATCCTGGAAATCGTCCTGCCGCCCGGCGACTGGCAGCTTTTCGGCAGCCGGCCGGCAAGCCAGCCCGGTTTCGAAGTACAATATGCGGCTGGCACGGTCACGGCCGATGCCTGGTTTTCCGGCAGGTTGAGAACGGAATTCCATTTCTTGCCCGGCGACTAATCCGGGGAAGCCCTGATTGATGATTCTCGGGCGCGTCATCACCGACGTGTCGGGCGAGAGATCAATCACGACTTTCCAACTTCAAGACAAGGACCATGCCATGAGTACAACGAATGACTTTACCGGCCTGCTGGAGCCTGCCGTGGAGATTGCCCGCGTGGCGGGCGGGAAGATCCTGGAGATCTACAACAGCGACTTCGCCGTGGAGGAGAAGGACGACCGCTCGCCGCTGACCGCGGCCGACATGGCCTCGCACCACGCCATCGTCGATGGCCTGCAGGCGCTGACGCCGGACATCCCGGTGCTGTCCGAGGAGTCAAAGAGCCTGCCGTTCGACGTGCGCTCGGGCTGGCAGACCTACTGGCTGGTGGACCCGCTGGACGGCACCAAGGAATTCATCAAGCGCAACGGGGAGTTCACCGTCAACATCGCGCTGATCCATGACGGCGTGCCCGTGCTCGGCGTGGTACATGTCCCGGTGACGGGCGTGACCTACAAGGCCTGCGAGGGCCTGGGCGCCTTCAGGCAGGAGGCCGGCAGCGAGCCCCGCAGGATCGGCGTGCGCACGCTGACCGACGGCCCGGTGCTGGTCGTCGGCAGCCGTTCCCACCGCGGTGAATCCCTGAATGCCTTCCTGGAGAAGCTCGGTGAGCACGAGATGGTCAGCATGGGCAGTTCGCTGAAGATTTGCCTGGTCGCGGAAGGCGCCGCCGACATCTACCCGCGCCTGGGGCTGACCTCCGAGTGGGATACCGCTGCGGCACAGTGTGTCGTCGAGCAGGCGGGCGGTACCGTCACCGACACCGACATGCAGCCGCTGCGCTACAACACCAAGGACTCGCTGCTGAACCCGTTCTTCCTGGTGTTCGGCGAATCCAGCCGCGACTGGTCCGAGTACCTGTAGGAGCGGCTTCAGCCGCGAGCGGGTTTTGTGCAGGCATCAGGCGGACCATCATCGCGAATGAATTCACTCCTGCGGCTGATGGCGTCGCCTCGTGATCGCATGCAATAACCAGACCCCCAGCACAGCGCCGACAAGATCAGCGAGCGCGTCCAGGACATCCGGCATGCGCCCGGGGACATACCGCTGGTGCACTTCGTCCAGCAACCCGTAGACGCCGGCGATTGCGATGGCAAACACCAGCTGGGTGCGTGAATGACCGCGCGTTCCCGGCCTGATGCCACCCAGCACCAGGAAACCAAGTACCCCGAAGGCCAGGACATGCAGGACCTTGTCCATATGCGGAAATGGCGGCGGGATATCCGTGCCGGGCTGGCTGGACAGGAAGAAGATGATCGCGGCCCAGCCGATGGCCAGCAGCAGGGAGAGATGGCGCAGACGGCCTGTCACAGGGCCGGGTTCAGCCGGGGCCGGCATGGCCGGGCAGCCGTGCCCTGCATGATTGCGGGAGGTGTCGCGGCTTGCTGCCACCGGGGTATTGCTTCCCCGGCAGACCCTCGTCGGGAGAAGGGGGCTGCATCAGGCGAGGGGGCAGGATATTGAAGCTGTCTATTGACCGGTACCGGTCAGGGACGGTTCGCCAAGACCGGCCCTCAACCGCTCGGCAATCTCGTCGCCAAACGCGGTGTTCCCCTGCTGCAGGCTGAACTCGGTGATCACGGAGTCGTTGAACAGGACCGGCACGGGCCAGTGATCCAGTGTCCCGGACAGTTGATCGATGGTATCTGTTGCGTCTTCGTAACGGTCGATCAACAGGAGATCATGCGGCTTGTGTTCGAGGCTGCCAAGGAACGGCTTGCTGAGCAGCCCGGTGCTGACAACCTCAAACCCATAGCTTTCTAACAGTCTTGATAAATACTGACACAGGGTTGCGCGTGCGGACGCGACGGCTATGCGGGCGCTTTTTTTTTTGACCGTGTCCGTTGCCGGCATGCTGGATACGATCTGCGGCCTGGCGGCCGTCGTATCTTTCGGCCTGAATTTGGCGTATTCGTCCATGACTTCAGCGGTGGGTGGCGTTTCGGACGGTTCTGTATTCCCTGATGACACGCCATCGGATCCTGGCCCGGCCCGGGAGCCGGAGGCGGCAGTTTCCGGCTGGTCTGTAACAGGTGCCGGTGCCACTGGTGCTGCCTCTGCCTCAGGCCTCTTCTCCCGCGGCGTCGGTGGTTCCGCCTCGGCATAGACCGGGAAGATGCCGCCCTTCTGTTTCTCAAAGGCGACGTCGTTGACCAGCTGGCTGTCGATCTGCTGCAGCTGCTCGGCGTAGCCGTAGACCAGCGCGTTGTCGCACAGCTGGTTGATCAGCCGCGGGACGCCGCCGCTGAAACGGTGCACGGCACGGCAGGCGGCCTCGCTGAAGAGTTCCGGACTGCCGCCGGCGGTCTCGACGCGATGGCGGATATAGCCGATGACCTCCTCCCCGGACAACGGCTCCAGGTGGTAGTCCACCGAGATGCGCTGCGCGAACTGCACCAGGTCGGGCCGGCGCAGGGTGTCGCGCAGCTCGCGCTGGCCGACGAGGATGACCTGCAGGGCCTGGTCCTTGTCGGCGTTGACGTTGGACAGCATGCGCAGTTCCTCGAGGGTCTCGGCGGCCATGTTCTGGGCCTCGTCGACAATCAGCACGGTGCGCCGGTTGTGGGCGTACTCGTCGATAATGAAGTCGATGAAACGCTGGTACATCTCGACCTTGTCCATACCCTTGTGCTCGACATCGAAGGCCAGCAGGATCCACTGCAGCAGCTCGCCGAACTCGCGGTGGGTGTTCGATATCAGGCCGACGGTGTGCTCGCGGTCCATGTTGTCGAGCAGGTGGCGGATCAGGGTGGTCTTGCCGGTACCGATGTCGCCGCTGATGACAGTGAAGCCGGCCTGGTTCATCAGGCCGTACTCCAGCAGGGTCAGCGCCATGCGGTGCTTGTCGCTGAGGAACAGGAAGCCCGGGTCCGGCAGCAGCGTGAAGGGCTTCTCACGCAGGTTGAAGAAGGATTCGTACATACGAAGGTCAGGTCATCAGGACTGCTTCGGCTCCGCCTTGTTCAGCACCGTGCCGACGATGTTGGTGGTGCTGAGCAGATCGACCGCGCGCTCCAGGTCCTCTTTTTGCGTGACACCTTCCTCGACCACCAGCAGGGCGGCGTCGACATAGGGCGAGAAGGCGAGGGCGTCCGCGCTGGAGAGCACCGGCGGCAGGTCGAAGATGATGATGCGGCTGTGGTAGCGCGACTTCATCTCCCTGACCAGCTCTTCCATCTTCGGTGAACTCAGCATCTCTGCGGAGTGCTCGAGTCGCTGGCCGCCCGGCAGCAGCACCAGGTGCTCCACCCGGCTGGGCCTGACCAGCAGTTCCTCGATGGGGGTGTCGCTCGTGAGGTAGTCGCTCAGGCCCTTGCGCTCTGCCAGGCCGAAGTGCTCCAGCATCCAGGGGTGGCGCAGGTTGGCGTCGACCAGCAGCACGGTGTAGTCCACCTCGCGCGCGATGCTGATGGCGAGGTTGATTGCGGTCAGGGTCTTGCCCGCGCCGCTGCCCGGGCTGGTCACGGCCAGCACGTTCCAGTTGTTCTCCCGGAAGCGCTGCAGGACCTGGGTGCGCAGCAGGTTGTAGGAGTCGCTAAACGGGCCGGGTTCCAGCCCGGTGACAATCCGGTTTTCTCTCAGCACGTCATCATCCACGGTGATGGTCGGGGTCTGCCCGTATTGAATCCCGCGGCTGTCCTGGCGCGGCTTGCCGGCGGGCGTCGGCACGGCGGCGGCGGTTCCCTCGCGGATCTGCCGTTCCTGGCGTGCCTTATCCAGTGCTTGCTTGATGCGTTCCATAGTTTCGTTCCGTCGTGTTTTTTGAGTATAACCCTTTGTTTAATCGTACATAGTGGGTTCTGCCCGGCCTTTCCTGTCGTGCTGTGGTGCCGCGGCAATACGTACATCATACCCTTGCGCGGGGATCATTAACCAGTATCGGGTCAGGATAGAATTACTTTAAAAACAGCAGGGTTGGGAGCGATGAAT
>JBFELL010000182.1:0-5520 GCA_041552135.1 Gammaproteobacteria bacterium | reverse complement strand
TCACCCGGGCCATTCACACCATTGACGCAACGCTGGCCGACGGTTGCTGTCTCAAGCTATGCGGCTCAACCGCGATAACCTTGTTATGCGGCTGGACCGACGGCAGATTAATTTCGCTATGACCAGGTGAGATCAGCTAGAATCGACGACCAATGAGCGGGCAACTGTTCAAGACATTGCGGCGATCATCCTTGCTGGATGGCGGCAATGTTGTCTATATCGAGTCCCTCTACGAAAACTGGCTGCATGACCCGGATTCGGTCGCGCCGCAATGGCGCGAGTACTTCGATGCCCTGCCAGTGGTCAATGGCCAGGACAGCAGGGACCTGTCGCACACCGGCATCCAGGCCGAGTTCAGCCGCCTGACCGGACGGCTGCGCGGCCACCGGATCGCCCGCATGACCGGTGCACGCCTGGCACATGAAAGCAAGCAGGTGCGGGTGCTGCAACTGATCAATGCCTACCGGTTCCGGGGGCACCAGCACGCGCGCACCGATCCCCTGCAGCGCTTCGATGCCAGAACGATCCCCGAACTCTCGCTGGACTACCACGAGCTGTCCGAAGACGACCTCGACACGGTGTTTCATACCGGGTCGCTGGTCGGTCCGCAAGAGGCCACGCTGCAGGAAATCCTGTTCGCACTCAACCGCACCTACTGCGAGACCGTCGGTGCCGAGTACATGCACATAACGGACACCCCGGAGAAGCGCTGGCTGCAGCAGCGCCTGGAGAGTGTCCAGTCGCACCCGGGGCTGACGAATGAAATGCGGCACTGGCTGCTGGCCCGGCTGACGGCTGCCGAGGGCATCGAGCGCTACCTGCATTCCAGGTACGTTGGCCAGAAGCGCTTTTCACTGGAAGGCGGCGAGAGCCTGATACCGCTGGTGGGGGAACTGATCAACCGCGGCGGCGCGCAGGGCATCAGGGAAATCGTCATCGGCATGTCACACCGCGGCCGCCTCAACATGCTGGTGAACATACTCGGCAAGTCGCCTGCGGAGCTGTTTTCGGAGTTCGAGGGGCGACATGCCATGAGGCTGGCTTCCGGCGACGTGAAATACCACCAGGGCTTCTCGTCTGACATCCAGACGCCGGGTGGCAAGGTGCATCTGGCGCTGGCCTTCAACCCCTCTCACCTGGAGATCGTTGCGCCGGTGGTGCAGGGGTCGGTACGTGCGCGGCAGCAGCGCTACACCGACCGCAACTGGCGCAATGCACTGCCGGTGGTCATCCATGGCGATTCCGCCTTTGCCGGACAGGGCGTCGTCATGGAGACCTTCAACATGTCTGACCTGCGCGGGTTCAGCACGCAGGGCACGGTGCACATCATCGTCAACAACCAGATCGGTTTCACCACCAGCCAGATCAAGGACGCCCGTTCCACGATGTACTGTACCGATGTCGCGAAGATGGTCAATGCGCCGATTTTCCATGTCAACGGCGATGACCCGGAGGCGGTGCTGTTCATCACCCGGGTGGCGCTCGATTACCGCATGCGGTTCAGCAAGGATGTCGTGATCGACCTGGTCTGCTACCGGCGTCACGGTCACAACGAGGCTGACGAGCCGGCGGCGACGCAACCGCTGATGTACTCCGAGATCAAGTCCATGCCAACCACCCGGGAGCACTATGCCGACATGCTGGTTGACCTGAATGTCATCAGCCCCGGAAAGCCCGACGAGCTGGTCAGGCAATATCGCGACCGGCTGGACGCCGGCGAAAGCGTCACCTCCGGGGTGACCGCGAACAATCAACATGACGGCGAGGGGCCGGGTGCGGACTGGACACCGTATTTCGCTAATGCCTGGGACGACACCTGTACCACCGCTGTTCACACGGAAACCCTGCGCCAGCTCGCCGCTCGCCTGCAACGCCTGCCCGACGGATTCGAGCTGCATCCGCGTGTGGCCAGGATCATGGACGACCGGCGCAAGATGGCGGCTGGCGCGATCGAGGTGGACTGGGGCTTTGCCGAGTCGCTGGCGTTTGCCGCCCTGCTGGATGACGGCTACCCGATCCGCCTGTCCGGTCAGGACAGCGAGCGCGGAACCTTCTTTCACCGGCACGCGGTCCTGCATAACCAGATCGACGGCAGCGGTTACACGCCGCTGAGCAATCTGGCGGATGGCCAGCCGAACTTCCTGGTCATCGACTCCCTGCTGTCGGAAGAGGCCGTGCTCGCCTTCGAGTATGGCTACGCCACTGCCGATCCGGAAACCCTGGTGATCTGGGAGGCGCAGTACGGCGATTTCGCCAATGTCGCGCAGGTGGTGATCGACCAGTTCATCACCTCGGGCGAGGCCAAGTGGGGCCGCCTGTGCGGGCTGACCATGTTCCTGCCGCATGGTTACGAAGGCCAGGGGCCGGAGCATTCCTCGGCGCGGCTGGAGCGATTCCTGCAGCTGTGCTCCGGTCATAACATCCAGGTGTGCTGCCCGACGACACCGGCACAGATGTTCCACATGCTGCGGCGCCAGATGATCCGGCCGTTTCGCCGGCCGCTGATCGTCATGACACCGAAGAGCCTGCTGCGTTACAAGCTGGCCACCTCGAGTCTCGATGAACTGTCCGGTGGCGCTTTCCGGCCGGTGATCGGTGACGACGTCGATGCCGCTGACGACGGCGCCATCACGCGGCTCGTGCTGTGCAGCGGCAAGGTCTGCTACGATCTGCTGGAGAAGCGCCGCGAGGCGGGGCTGGAGCATGTCGGCATCATCCGGCTGGAACAGCTGTATCCGTTTCCATGGCGTTTGTTGCGCGCCGAACTCGCGCGTTACCCGGGTGTTCGAGAGTACGTCTGGTGCCAGGAAGAGCCAAGGAACCAGGGGGCGTGGTACAGCATGCGCCACAAGCTGGAAGAGGTCGTTGGCGCGGATTTCAGCGTTATCTATACTGGCCGCCAGGCATCATCGGCGCCGGCCGTCGGCTATCCCGCCCTGCATGTACGCCAGCAGCAGGAACTGGTCGCCGCGGCGCTGGGCCTGGATGACACCAGGCTGCCGGCAAACGGGGGCAGCTGACAGGGACAACACGATGACCATAGAAGTCAAGGTACCTGCACTTCCGGAGTCGGTCAGAGACGGTGTGATCGTCGCCTGGCACAAGCAGCCGGGCGATGCCATCGTGCGTGACGAGGCGCTGGTTGATATCGAGACGGACAAGGTGGTGCTTGAAGTGCCGGCACCGAATGACGGCGTACTGGACAGCATCCTCATCAACAGCGGTGACACCGTCATCGCGGATCAGGTGATCGGTGTCATCAATGACGGCGCCATGGCGACTGCCATGCAGGCAGGTTCGGCGGCCGTGGCGGAGGACACACCCGCAGACCGCCTGGCCGGCATCGGGCCGGCAGCGCGCAAACTGCTGGCTGATTACGATCTCGATCCTGAAAGAATCAAGGGCACCGGCAGGGACGGCCGCATTACCAAGGCCGACGTACTGACCTTCCTGCGCAGCCGGCCCGCGGAGCCGGCGGTCACCGGGACCAGGCCGGCCGTGACACCCCGTATCACACCCGGTCTGCCGGACGTCGATGAGGACAGGCCGCAGAAACGCGTGCCCATGTCGCGGCTGCGGGCGCGTATCGCCGAGCGCATGCTGCACGCCACGCAGTCCACCGCGATGCTTACCACCTTCAACGAGGTCAACATGCAGCCGGTGATGGAACTGCGTTCGAGGCACAAGGAGGCCTTCGAGCGGCAGCACGGCGTACGGCTGGGATTCATGTCCTTCTTCGTGCGCGCCGCCGCCGAGGCGCTCAAGCGCCACCCGGACATCAATGCATCGATTGACGGCGACGAGGTCGTGTACCACGGCTTCTGCGATATCGGTGTCGCCATCGGCACCGAGCGTGGTCTGGTGGTGCCGATCCTGCGCAATGCCGAGTACATGAGCCTGGCGGAGATCGAGACCTATATTCTCGGGTTTGCCAACAAGGCGCGTGACGGCAAGCTGGAGATGGAGGACATTACCGGCGGCACCTTTACCATTTCCAATGGCGGTGTGTTCGGCTCCATGCTGTCGACACCGATCCTGAACCCGCCACAGAGCGCGATCCTCGGCATGCACAAGATCCAGGACCGCCCGGTGGCGGAGAACGGCCAGGTCGTGATCCGTCCGATCATGTACGTGGCCCTGACCTATGATCATCGTATCGTCGATGGCAAGAGTGCCGTGACGTTCCTCAGGGCCATCAAGGAACTGCTGGAGGAACCGGCCAGCATGCTGCTGGAGATTTGATCATGGCAATTCACCGCAGAGACGCAGAGGGCGCAGAGAAACACAACTTATTCACCGCAAAGGCGCTAAGGACGCAAAGACAGGACAAGGCCGGTTTATAAACCCGGTGTCATTCCCGACATTCGCAGGCATGGCATGGATTTTTCTAAATACTGATTTATCCATGCACCTTTGCGGTGAGACAGTTTCCCGGGTTTTCCCTGCGCCCTCTGCGTCTCTGCGGTGGATATCAATTATGCAAACCGAAGAAGTCTGGAGTATGTATGGACAGCTATGACGTGATTGTCATCGGCGCCGGACCGGCCGGCTACATCGCCGCAATCCGCTGCGCCCAGCTGGGACTGAAGGCCGTCTGTGTCGATGACCGGGTCGGCAAGCACGGCGAGCCGGTGCTTGGCGGGACCTGCCTTAACGTCGGCTGCATCCCCTCCAAGGCGCTGCTGGAGAGTTCGGCGCTGTACGAGAAGATCCGTGACGGTGCCGGCATGCACGGAATCATCACCGGCAAGGTGGCGCATGACGTTGCCGCCATGATCGCCAACAAGGACAGGGTGGTGCAGGACCTGACCGGCGGTATCGAGACCCTGTTCCGGTCAAACGGCGTGAAGTGGCTGCGCGGCAGCGGCCGGCTGCTGTCCGGGCGGCAGGTACGTGTTACGTCGCACGACGGCAGTGTGCAGACACTGGATGCGGCAAACGTCATCCTGGCAACCGGCTCGGCGCCGATGATCATTGATGCCGCGCCACTGCATGGCGAAAACATCGTGGATTCCTCCGGTGCGCTGGACTGGACGCAGACGCCACAGCGGCTCGGTATTATCGGTGCCGGTGTCATCGGTCTCGAGCTGGGCAGTGTCTGGCGCCGGCTGGGCTCCGCGGTAACATTGCTCGAGGCGCAGGATGTGTTCCTTTCGATGGCGGACCGCCAGATCGCGCGTGCTGCGCTGACGCTGTTCCGCAAGCAGGGACTGGATATCCGGATGGGGGCCCTGGTCAAGCACACGGCGACCGACAACGGTGTTGTAAGGGTGGAATACGAGGACGGCGGTGGTGCGCAGGCAGTGGATTTTGACCGCCTGATCGTTGCAGTCGGCCGGCGCCCGTACACCGAGGGGCTGGTGGCCGCGGAAACCGGTCTCCTGATGGATGAGGGCGGCTATGTCCACGTCGACGAAGACTGCTGTACCAACCTGCCGGGCGTCTATGCCATTGGCGACGTGGTGCGCGGACCGATGCTGGCACACAAGGGTTCGGAAGAGGGTATTGCGGTGGCCGAAC
>JBFELL010000181.1:0-5526 GCA_041552135.1 Gammaproteobacteria bacterium | reverse complement strand
TTAGCGCCCCTATTTAGTCGGGTCAGAGCCCTTTTCACGTCCGGTACCGCTATTGCAGTTGCGGATCGTGAAAAGGGCTCTGGCCCTGTTCGTACCAAGTAATCGGAGTTTCTGACATGTATGCGGTGATCAAGACAGGCGGCAAGCAGTACCGGGTCGCCCGGGGTGATACCCTGAAGGTGGAAAAACTGGATGCCGGCGAAGGTGATTCTGTTGAGTTTGATCAGGTGCTGATGGTCGGTGAAGGCGAGGATGTCAGGATCGGCACCCCCTACATCGATGGCAGCCGGGTCACGGCAACAGTCAAGGGCCACGGCCGGGGTGACAAGGTGGAGATCATCAAGTTCCGCCGCCGCAAGCACCACATGAAGCGTGCCGGGCACCGTCAGGACTACACTGAACTGGAAATCACCGGGATCTCCTGATCCCGGGGTGGCAAGAGGACTGGAAAATGGCACATAAAAAGGCAGGCGGCAGTACCCGTAACGGCCGCGATTCGGAATCCAAACGACTTGGCGTCAAGCGTTACGGCGGCGAGGCGGTGACGGCAGGCAACATTATCGTTCGCCAGCGCGGCACGCATTTCCACCCGGGACGCAACGTTGGCTGCGGCAGGGACTACACCCTGTTCGCAACCGCTGATGGCACCGTTCGCTTCGTGCAGCGCGGTGCGAAGAATCGCAAGTACGTCGAGGTGGACGCCGGCTGAAGCGGTTGCCGGGAAGATCACGTGAAACCCCGCCATCGCGCGGGGTTTTTTGTTTTATGGTCAGGCAGGTTTTCACCGCATCTGATCGATAACGCTACATGAAGCCTGCATATACTCATAGCTGCTGTCTGAACTGCCATGAAATTCATCGACGAAGTGACAATCGAGGTTCGCGCAGGCGACGGCGGCAACGGCTGTGTCAGTTTCCGGCGCGAAAAGTACATCCCGTTTGGCGGGCCCGACGGCGGTGACGGCGGTGACGGCGGCAGTGTCCTGCTGGAAGCGGACAGCGGGATGAACACCCTGGTGGACTTCCGCCATTCCCGCAAGTTCCTGGCAGAGCGCGGCGCCAACGGCGCAGGGCGCAACCGTACCGGCAAGTCCGGCGATGACCTTGTGGTCAAGGTGCCGGTCGGGACCATTGTTCACGAGGACGAAACCGGCGAGCTGATCGGCGACCTGGTACGCGACGGCCAGCGGCTCGTGGTGGCGAAAGGCGGCTTTCACGGGCTGGGTAATACGCGCTTCAAGAGTTCGACCAACCGCACGCCGCGACAGTCGAAGCCGGGTACGCCCGGCGAGCGCCGCCAACTGCACCTGGAACTCAAGCTGCTCGCCGACGTCGGGCTGCTGGGGATGCCGAACGCCGGCAAGTCCACGCTGATCCGCGCAGTGTCATCCGCACGACCCAAGGTCGCGGACTACCCGTTTACCACGCTGCACCCGAACCTGGGTGTGGTCAGCGTTTCCACGTCTCGCAGTTTTGTCATGGCCGATGTGCCCGGGCTGATCGAGGGCGCGGCGCAGGGTGCCGGGCTGGGCATCCGCTTCCTGAAGCACCTGTCGCGGACTCGCCTGCTGCTGCACCTTGTCGACATGGGGCCGCTGGGCAACCCCGTGGAGGATGTGAAAACGATTATGACCGAGCTGGCCAGTTTCAGCCCCGAGCTTGTACAGCGAGAGCGCTGGCTGGTGCTCAACAAGGTCGACCTGCTGCCGGCGGATGAGCGGGACGGTGTCTGCGAGGAAGTTGCCGCTGCGCTCAACTGGCAGGGCCCGGTATTCAGGATATCGGCCCTGTCCGGCGAGGGCACCGTGGCGCTGGTGGGTGCCGTGATGGCGTTCATCGAGTCGGTAGCGGAATAGGTCGGGAAAACGATTCACTGCAGAGACGCAGGGGGCGCAGGGAGAATCGATGTAAAAAACCCGAGGCATGGTAAAAACATGAATCGAGTAGGTCGGGTTAAGGAGCGCAGCGACGAACCCGGCAGCTGAATACGCGACGACTACACATGTTGGATCCGTCGCTGCGCTCCTTGATCCAACCTACAGGCCGTTTTTGGTTTCATTGTGTATTTTTCTGCGCTCTCTGCGGTAAATGGGCGGTCTGTGCGCAGCTTGCGCAGGAAAGGCAAAAACTCCATTATCATTCGTTCCGGCAACGTTTTCTGACAAACCGCAACCACCATGCCTGACAGGATCAAGACAAGCGACTGTAAGCGCTGGGTCATCAAGATCGGCAGTTCCCTGCTGACCAACGATGGCCGTGGCCTGGCGCTGGAGGCCATCGACAGCTGGGTCGACCAGATGGTCGAGCTGCGCAGGCAGGGCAGGGAGGTTTTGCTGGTTTCCTCCGGCGCCGTGGCCGAGGGCATGACCCGGCTCGGCTGGTCGCAGCGCCCGCATGCCCTGCATGAGCTGCAGGCGGCCGCGGCCGTCGGCCAGATGGGCCTGGTGCAGGCCTATGAATCGCGCTTCCAGCACTACGGGTTGCACACGGCGCAGGTGCTGCTGACCCATGACGACCTTGCCCACCGGCAGCGTTACCTGAATGCCCGCAGTACGCTGCGCACCCTGCTGACGCTGGGCGTGGTCCCGGTGGTCAACGAAAACGACACCGTGACTACCGAGGAGATCCGCTTTGGCGACAACGATACCCTCTCGGCCCTGGTGGCCAACCTGGTTGAGGCCGATCTGCTGATCTTCCTGACAGACCAGGCGGGCATGTTCGACAGCGACCCCCGCGGGGATCCGGATGCCAGCCTGATTGCCGAGGCGGAAGCAGGGGACTTCATGCTCGAGTCCATGGCCTCGGGCAGCGGTGGGGCACTCGGGCGCGGCGGTATGCTGACCAAGGTGAGGGCGGCTGAGCGTGCGGCACGCTCCGGAACCATGACACTGATTGCCCCGGGCAGGGAAGCGGATATCCTGCAGCGCATCGCCAATGATGAAGCCGTTGGTACCCGCCTGTATCCCGCATGCATTCCACTGGCCGCGCGCAAGCAGTGGCTGGCCGGGCAACTCCAGTCGCGCGGTACGGTCACCCTGGACGACGGCGCCGTCAGGGTCCTGCGCGATTCCGGCAGGAGCCTGCTGCCGGTGGGTGTGACCGCTGTCAGAGGGACCTTCGAGCGCGGTGACCTCGTGGTGTGCAGGGGCCCGGAAGGGCAGGAGGTTGCGCGCGGCCTGGTGAATTACAGTTCTGCGGAATCCTGCCGGATTATCGGCCAGCCCAGCCAGCGCATCGAGGAGATCCTGGGTTATGTCGATGAGCCGGAGCTGATCCACCGTGACAACCTGGTGCTGACCGGTTGAACCCGGCATAAAAAAAGCCGGTCAGGGACCGGCTTTCTGGTATCTGGCAGTTCCGCTTCAGAGTGTGCGGATGGTCTGGTTGAGACGGCTCTTGTGGCGTGCCGCCTTGTTGGCATGGATCAGACCCTTGCCGGCCATGCGGTCTATCAGGGGCACGGCGGCCTTGTAGGCCTCCTTCGCAGCATCGGCATCGCCCGCGTTGATGGCCGCGTCGACTTTCTTGATGGCGGTCCGTAACATGGAACGCTGACTTGCATTACGCTGGCGGTGTTCCTCCGCCTGTTTGGCGCGTTTCCTCGCCTGTGCTGTATTTGCCAAGGTACTGCTCCTGCCTTTGAATCGAAAGACGGCGTACTATGCGGATTTTGCAGGGAATTGTCAATGGCCGGAATGCCATTTTGGTATAGTGCACGAACTTCTCACCGCGAAGTCGCAAACAACGCAAGGTTAATGATCTTCTAACTGTCCGCCCGACTATCCGGGAGTTTTACGCCGCATGAAAAAATACCGGTTTTTTTGCTGGTAAGTATCTGTTTTTCTTTGCGTCCTTTGCGTCTTTGCGGTTATCTTGATGGGTTGTCAGGGGTATGCCGGAACTGGCCGTGGAATGAGTCACAAGCTGCTGAAAAATACTGCAATAGTGGGCGGGATGACGCTGATCTCCCGGGTGCTGGGGCTGGCGCGGGACATCGTGCTGGCGCGCTTTGGCGCCACGGCCGGCATGGATGCCTTCTTCGTGGCCTTCAAGATCCCCAATTTCCTGCGCCGCCTGTTTGCCGAGGGGGCGTTTGCCCAGGCCTTCGTGCCGGTGCTCGCGGAATATAAAGAGCGGCGGTCGCCGGAGGCGGTGCAGGAGCTGATCAGTCGGGTGGCCGGCACGCTGCTCGGCATCCTGTCGCTGGTGGCGGTGGTGGGGGTGCTGGCCAGCCCGGTGCTGATCACGGTGTTTGCCCCGGGCTTCCTCTACCGGGACGCGGTGCAATTCGAGCTTGCCACAGGCATGCTGCGCATGACCTTCCCCTACATCCTGTTCGTCTCGCTGGTGGCCTTTGCCGCCGGTGTGCTGAACACCTTTGGCCGCTTTGCAGTGGCCTCCTTTACACCCGTCTGGCTGAATATCGTGCTGATCAGCGCGGCGCTGCTGGTCGCGCCACGCCTGGAGCAGGGCGAGATGGCGCTGGCGGGTGCGGTGTTTATCGCCGGCATTGTGCAGTTGCTGTTTCTGCTGCCGTCGCTGCGCCGCATTCGCTGCCTGCCGCGCCCGCGCTGGGGCATCAGGGACAGCGGGGTGCGCCGCATCATGAAGCTGATGGTGCCCGGCATCATCGGCTCGTCGGCTGCCCAGATCAACCTGCTGGTCGATACCATGCTGGCCTCGTTTCTGGTTACCGGCAGTGTCACCTGGCTGTTCTATTCCGATCGCCTGATGGAGTTCCCGCTGGGGGTGTTCGCCATTGCCCTGTCGACGGTGATCCTGCCGAGCCTGTCGCGCAGCCATGCGAACGGTGCCGATGAGGAGTTCTCCGCGACGCTCGACTGGGGCCTGCGCGGTATCCTGCTGATCGGCATCCCGTCGGCGGCCGGGCTCATTGTGCTGGCCCGGCCGATACTCGCGACCCTGTTTCAGCACGGCGACTTCACCGCCGCGGACGTCGACATGGCCGGCCTGAGCCTGATGGCCTATGCCGTCGGTCTGCCGGGTTTCATGCTGATCAAGGTGCTGGCGCCGGCCTTCTACTCGCGCAAGGACCCCCGCACGCCGGTACGCATCGCGATCATCGCCCTGGGGGTGACACTGGTGCTGAACCTGACCTTTGTCCTCGGCATGCTGCGGCTGGGAATTCCCGGGGCGCATGCCGGGCTGGCACTGGCGACGTCGCTGGGTGCCTGGATCAATGCCGGCCTGCTGTTCCGGCACCTCTACCGGGATGGCATCTACCGGCCGCTGCCCGGCTGGCCGCGCTATGCCCTGCAGGTACTGTTCGCCGTCGCCGTGCTGACCGGTATCCTGCAGGCCGGGGTGCCCGGGGTCGATGCCTGGCTTGCCCGGGACGCCATGGGCCGTATCCAGTGGCTGTTGCTCTGGGTGACAGCCGGCATTGCCGCCTATTTCCTGGTCCTGCAGCTCAGCGGCGTGCGCTTCTCCGCCGTCTGGAAAAAACGTCCGGAGTAGGCACAGGGGCGCGTGAAACCCCGCGCCAGTGCCTTATAATCACCACCCC
>JBFELL010000180.1:0-5642 GCA_041552135.1 Gammaproteobacteria bacterium | reverse complement strand
TTCCTTCTCCCTGCGGGAGAAGGACAGGATGAGGGGATGTAAAATCAGACAGTTGGCGTTTATTTATCCCCTCTCCCCAACCCTCTCCCGAAGGGAGAGGGAGTTAACGGGACAGCAGTGGTATGGTATAGAATCATCCAGTGACCGGTTTCTCACCTGCAAGCCGCATTACACTGACCCTGTGCTTCATGGCATTGCTGGCACTGGTGTCACTCATTCCGGGAGATACCCGGCAAGGTAACCCTGCACTCATCCGGCTGCTTGCACAGACGCCTACCCTGCTGCAGAAGGTACTGCATGTTCTTCTTTATGGAATACTGGCACTGCTGCTGGCATGGACCCTTGATGGTATTCAGTCAGGGACGTATCAGCTCCTGATTGCCCTGGTCATTGCAGTGATATTCGGGGCTGTAATGGAGTGGGGCCAGACCAGGGTGCCTGGCCGCTTTGGCACGGTGTATGACGTAGCCCTGAATGCGACAGGTGCCGCCCTTGGTCTGCTGGCCGCTGCCTTCATACTTTAAGCCTGCGGCGGATACCCGCAACGGGTCGGATGTCCCGCTTTGGCTGAAAACCCGGCATTCACCCCGGGAAGTGGATTTACCCCGCAAAAGCGGACCATTCAGTCGTTGTCCACGTACCCCAGGCTGCGCAATGCACGCTCATCGTCTGCCCAGCCTTCCTTGACCTTGACCCACAGCTTGAGGTTCACCTTGCTGTCCAGCAGGGGCTCCAGTTCGATACGTGCCTCCCGGCCGACCTCCTTTAGTACCCTGCCCTGCCTGCCAATGACGATCGACTTCTGGCTCTGCCGTTCAACCCAGATCAGCGCGTGTATGTGAACGATATTCTGCTCGCGGCGGAAACGCTCGATTTCCACGGTAATGCCGTAGGGCAGTTCCTTGCCAAGCTTGCGAAACAGCTTTTCCCGAACCCGTTCGGCAACCAGGAAGCGCTCGCTGCGATCGGTAATCCGGTCTTCCGGGAAAAACGCCGCAGATTCCGGCAGCAGTGATTCGATGACGGCCTCCAGCTCCGCCACATTCTGCCCGCTGGTTGCCGACAACGGGATGATCTGCTCGAAATCCCGTTTGCCGGACAGGGCCTGCAGACCGGGCAGCAGGGACTGCTTGTCGGTGATCAGGTCAACCTTGTTGACGACCAGCAGGACCGGGCAGCTGACCGATGCCAGTTCCTTCAGTACCAGTTCATCATCCCCGGTCCAGCGCAGTCCCTCGACCATGAACACCACGACATCAACCTGCTGCAGTGCGCGTATCGCCTCCCGGTTCATGTGCCGGTTCATGGCGCGCCCTTCGTAATGGTGCAGTCCCGGCGTGTCGACATAGACGAACTGGGCCGTGCCGAGCGTCTTGATGCCCAGGATGCGGTGGCGGGTGGTCTGCGGCCGCTTCGAGGTAATACTGATCTTCTGTCCAAGCAGGCGGTTCAGCAGGGTGGACTTGCCGACATTGGGCCGCCCGATAAGGGCAACATAGCCGCAACGGTAGCCGGGCGCAGGCAACTAGCCGGTCTCCAGCTGTTCCAGCATCTGTGCCGCCGCCTTTTGCTCGGCGTTGCGGCGGTTGCGCGCAACACCCTCCGTGAAGGAAGTACCGTCGTCGCTGATCCGGCACTGCACCCGGAACCGCTGGTCATGGGCATCACCGGTGGTCTCCACCACGGTGTATTCCGGCAGCGACTGCTGGCGTGACTGCAGGAATTCCTGCAGGCGTGTCTTGGGGTCTTTCAGTTCCGATACATCTGTCAGGTCAGACAGCCTGTCGGCAAACAGGGCGAGAATGCAGTCCCGGCAGGGTTCGAAGCCACCATCCAGGTAGACCGCGCCGAGCACGGCCTCAAGCCCGTCCGCCAGGATAGAGTTGCGGCGGTGGCCGCCGCTCTTGCGCTCGCCGGACCCCAGTCGCAGGTAGCTGCCGATATCCAGCGACTGGGCCAGCCCGGCCAGCGACTCGCGTCTGACCAGGTTTGCGCGCAGGCGGCTGAGTTCCCCCTCGCGCGACTTCGGGTAGAGACTGTAGAGTTCCGCGGCGATAACGCAGCCCAGTATCGCGTCACCGAGAAATTCCAGTCGTTCGTTGTTGTTCTTTCCGGAACTGCGGTGTGTCAGGGCCCGCTGCAGCAGTGCCAGGTCATCAAAGCGGTATCCCAGGGATTCTGCGAGTGATTCCGGTGATCGCGTCAATTCCTTCTAACCTTGACCGTCTTGTCGAAGCTCATGACGACGTCGACATTGGCAAACAGGTGCTTGCGATCATCGTACTTTGCCGTCACATTGTAATATGCACCGGCAGGCTTGACCCGGATGTCGGAGGGCATGATGACGTTGACATAACCAATATCAAACTGGCGCTCCAGGGCCTTGCGAATTGATATCGGGTTTACATCGACCAGGCCAGACTCCTTGGGCAACTTCTCCAGGGCCGATGCCACCTTGTAGTACTCCAGGTAGGACGGCACCATCCTGAGTGTCAACAGCGCGAAGAAACCGATCAGTCCCAGCACGATCAGCCAGCCAATCCCTGTCATGCCCTTCTGCCTGTTTGCCATCTGCATAGTCTTGCCCTCGTCTGTGTGCTATTGGATTTTCATGCCGATCCGGTCCAGATCGACTCCCCCGCTGGCGGAGTCCCAGTTCATCCAGATACGGAATGCCCTGCCAACCAGGTTGGCTTCCGGCACCGGCCCCCAGAACCTGCTGTCGTTACTATTATCCCGATTATCACCCATAACGAAATACTCGCCTTCGCGGACGATGTACTCCCCCTCGAGCCCGGGTGTGCGCTGCATCACGAGGATTTCATGCTGCCGGTCACCCAGCTGCTCCGTGCGCTGGCTGGCACCCGACATCGACACACCGGAGCCGGCGCCGACGTAGACACCGGAAGGTACCTGGCCCGCGGGCTTGCCATTGACGTAGACGACCTTGTCGAAGTAGCCGATGGTGTCACCCGGGATACCCACCACGCGCTTGATATAGTCCACGGACGGGTCCTTGGGGTAGCGGAACACCACCACATCCCCCCGCTCCGGCTCGCCAAGTTCCACGATCTTGGTATTCAGCACCGGCAGTCGCAGGCCGTAGGTGTACTTGTTGACCAGGATGAAATCCCCGACCAGCAGCGTCGGCATCATGGAGCCGGAGGGTATCCGGAACGGCTCCACCAGGAACGAGCGCAGCAGCAGCACGGCAAGAATCACCGGGAAGAACGACTTGCTGTACTCGACCCAGGTGGGCTCCTTCAGGGCACCGGCGACCGGTGCGGAATCGGTCGGCTCACCGGCCGCCACCAGCGCCTCGGCCCGGCGGCGGCGGCGCGGCGCCCACGCCACGGCATCCACTGCCCAGGCAAGCCCGGTAAAAAATGTTGCGAAGACCAGCAGGGTCGGAAAATCAAAACTCATTGACACATCACTCGGTTTCGTTGATCGGTCCGGGCGCCATTATATGCGGCCAGCCGGCATCATTCATTATCCACCCGCAGCACCGCCAGGAACGCCGCCTGCGGGATCTCCACCTTGCCGAACTGCTTCATGCGCTTCTTGCCCGCCTTCTGCTTCTCCAGCAACTTGCGCTTGCGGGTGATATCGCCGCCGTAGCACTTGGCCGTGACGTTCTTGCGCAGTGCCTTGACGTTGGTACGGGCCACAATGTGCATACCGATGGCCGCCTGGATGGCGACATCGTACATCTGCCGCGGTATGAGTTCCTTCATTTTCGTGGCCAGCGCCCGGCCGCGGCTCTGGGCCACATCGCGGTGCACAATAAGCGACAGGGCATCGACCCGTTCACCGTTGATCAGGGTATCCAGCTTGACCAGCGGCGCCGCCTGGAAACGCAGGAAATGGTAGTCGAACGACGCGTAGCCCCGGCTGACCGACTTCAGCCGGTCGAAGAAATCCAGCACGATCTCGCTCATCGGTATCTCGAAGTTCAGTGACACCTGGCTGCCGAGGTACTGCATGTTCTTCTGCACGCCGCGCTTCTCGATACACAGGGTGATCACCGCACCGAGGTAGTCCTGCGGCACCAGGATATTCGCCATGATGACCGGTTCGCGAATCTCCTCGATCTCGTTGACGGGCGGCAGGTCCGTCGGGTTGTCGATCTGCTGCACCTCGCCTTTTGTGGTCAGGACCTCGTAGATCACGGTCGGCGCCGTGGTGATCAGGTCGAGGTCATACTCGCGTTCCAGCCGCTCCTGCACGATCTCCATGTGCAGCATGCCGAGGAAGCCGCAGCGGAAGCCGAAGCCCAGCGCCGAGGAGGTCTCTGGCTCGAAGTGCAGCGCGGCATCGTTCAGGCGCAGTTTCTGCAGCGCCTCGCGCAACGATTCGTAGTCGTCGGAACTTACCGGGAACAGACCGGCAAACACGCGCGGCTGCACCATCATGAAACCCGGCAGGGGCACCTCCGCCGGGCGGTCTGCCAGCGTCAGGGTGTCACCCACCGGGGCGCCATCGATGTCCTTGATGCCGGCGATGACAAAACCGACATCCCCGGCCTGCAGGCTGTCGCGATCGACCGGCTTGGGCGAGAACACACCGAGCTTTTCGACCTGGAAGGTGCGGCCGGTGGACATGACGCGGATCTTCTGGCGACGCGAGAGCCTGCCGTCGACGATGCGCAGCAGGGAAATGACCCCGACATAGTTGTCGAACCAGGAATCGACAATCAGCGCCTTGAGCGGCGCCGCCGTGTTGTCCTCGGGTGGCGGAATGCGCTCGATCAGGGATTCCAGCAGGTCAACCACGCCCTCGCCGGTCTTGGCGCTGACGCGCACCGCGTCCTGTGCCTCGATGCCGATGATCTCCTCGATTTCGTTGATGACGCGCTCCGGCTCTGCCGAGGGCAGGTCGATCTTGTTCAGCACCGGTACCACTTCAAGACCCTGTTCGATGGCGGTGTAGCAATTCGCCACACTCTGCGCCTCGACACCCTGGGCGGCATCGACCACCAGCAGGGCACCCTCGCAGGCCGCCAGCGAGCGCGAGACCTCGTAGGAAAAGTCGACATGCCCCGGGGTATCGATCAGGTTGAGTTCGTAGCGCTCGCCGTTGCGTGCCTGGTACTGCAGCGAGACGCTCTGCGCCTTGATGGTAATACCGCGTTCGCGTTCCAGGTCCATCGAGTCCAGAACCTGTTCCTCCATTTCGCGCTCGCTCAGACCGCCGCACAGCTGGATAAAACGGTCCGCCAGCGTGGACTTGCCGTGATCGATGTGCGCGATGATGGAAAAGTTGCGGACGTGCTGGCGGTCGGTCATGGCAGCTGGCGCCGGGACGGCGGCCGGGGAGCGGCAATACCGAATCCGGCCCGTGCCTGCATGCCGGGTTCTGGTAAATCCATCGGGGGCATCCTGTGGTGTGTCGTTCCGGTATCCGGTGAGAATTTCAACTAACTGATTATATTGAAGCTTTTCTTATTATACACGTTCAGGAGCCACGGTAATACTCGCGCAGCCGGTCTTCATCGAGAAAATGGCAGCACAGCTCCGTTTCACCGGCCAGCAGCACCGGGACCCGGTCACCATAGCGCCTCGCCAGTTCCGGTTCGTCATCGACGTCCAGCACGGTGAACTCGAAATCCAGCACCGGCTGCAGGCGCGCCAGCGCCTGCA
>JBFELL010000179.1:0-5801 GCA_041552135.1 Gammaproteobacteria bacterium | reverse complement strand
CGGCCACGCTCGAGCCGATGGTCTTCCCGGACCCGGTCATCTCCATCGCCGTGTCACCCAATGACAAGGGCGCGGCCGAGAAGATGGGCATCGCGCTTGGCAAGATGATCAAGGAAGACCCGTCGTTCCGCATGGAAACCGACCAGGACAGCGGCGAGACCATCCTCAAGGGCATGGGCGAGCTGCACCTGGACATCAAGATCGACATCCTGCGCCGCACGCACGGCATCGATGTCACCGTCGGCAAGCCGCAGGTGGCCTACCGCGAGACCATCACCCAGCGCATCGAGGACAGCTACACCCACAAGAAACAGACCGGTGGTTCCGGCCAGTTCGCCAAGATCGACTACGTCATCGAACCGGGCGAACCGGGCAGCGGCTACGAGTTCGAGTCCAGCGTGACCGGCGGTACCGTGCCGCGTGAATTCTGGCCTGCCGTCGACAAGGGTTTCCAGAAGAGCATGGCAAAGGGCGTGCTTGCCGGCTTCCCCTGCCTAGACTTCAAGGTCAACCTGATGGACGGTGGCTATCACCCGGTCGACTCCTCGGCCGTCGCTTACGAACTGGCCGCAGCTGCCGCCTATCGCCAGTCGATGCCGAAGGCCGGCCCGCAGCTGATGGAGCCGATCATGCGCGTGGACGTGTATACCCCGGAAGAGCATGTCGGCGACGTCATCGGCGACCTCAACCGCCGCCGTGGCATGATCAAGTCACAGGAACCGGGCACCACCAATGTGCACATCAAGGCCGAGTGCCCGCTGAGCGAGATGTTTGGCTACATCGGCGACCTGCGCACCATGACCTCGGGCCGCGGCCAGTTCTCCATGGAATTCCTGTGCTACATGGCCTGCCCGAAGAACGTGGCCGATGCGGTAATCAAGGAAACGCTGGAGCGCGAGGCGAACAAGTAGGTGCGGCTTCAGCCGCGATTGAATCCGGACAAACCTGGACACGAAAAGGGGCGGTTTTCACCGCCCCTTTTTTCTTTCCCGCCATCATCCCCTGCGCAGGTCGGATTAGCCCGCAGGGCGTAACCCGACATAGCGGTGTCGGATAAACCCTAGCAATCCGGACACTCCACTCTCACCCAGATCTGCTGTCCTTCCGTCATGCCGCTGCTGGCCGACTGGCCGATGTCGCGACGGACGTCCGATGCCACATTGCCGATGCCGCCCAGGTTGATCCATTGACCCAGCCGGCCACTGACCATGGTGTTAGTGCTCTGCACCCGGAAGGTACGCGGCCTGTCGCCGGGCCGGTCGTCATGCTGCAGGATCTCCAGCGTGACGCCATCGCCACTGACACGCGGGATCACATAGAAGCCGCTGCGAACATCATGGTAGGAAATGGAGCGCCGCTCGTAGGGCACGCCACCGGCGACATAACCCTCGCGGCTGCGCACCGGTACCTGCACCCCGGCGTTGATCCAGGCGCGCCGCCCTTCCAGCACCTGCACATGCTGCCCGACCGAGCGCCCGCCCTGCCCTGTCCTGTCGTGCACTCCGATACGCGCGCGCGAATCGCCGGATTCGATACCGGCACTGGCTGTCTCCCGCTGGCGGCCACGCGGGTTGATGGTGACATTGCCGTCGCCCGAGTTGATGTCCGCGGCGGTTGAATAACCGCGCGAGTAGCGTCCCAGGTCACCCTGATTGCTGACCGTGACGATGAGGCGCCGCGGCGGGCGGTCGATTTGACCCAGCAGTTCGCGGATCTGCCGGACGCGTGCCGGCGGGGCCTTCACAATCAGCTGGTTATTCATGCCGGTCACGGTCTCGCCCTCGCCCATCAACGGGCGGATCACCGGCAGCACATCCTGCAGCAGGTTGTGCCGCAGCTCGATGACCTCGATGGGATAGTCGGCGCGTGGCGCCGTGGCGAACAGTAGCAGGAGAACAACAAACAGACCGGCCGGGAATCGCATGAACATGCTCACCTCACACTGGTGGGACCGTATCTTGAAAACATGGGGCAGGCGCGAATTCATTCGCGACGGGTTTGCACATCACCACGCCAACTCGCGAATGAATCCGCTCACAAGACAACAACATCACCCCCCGCCCAAATGCTCCGCATGCCACGCCAGGTGCTCGCCGATAAAGCTCGCGATGAAGTGGTAACTGTGATCATAGCCTTCCTGGCGGCGCAGGGTGAGCGGCAGGTCACGTTCCGCGCAGGCCGCTGCCAGGTTCTGCGGATAGAGCTGCTCGGCAAGGAACTCGTCCGCCATGCCCTGGTCGACCAGCATCGGCAGTCCCTGGGCGCCGGCGCGCACCAGGCAGGTGGCATCGTACGCCTCCCAGTCGGCGGCGTTGTCGCCGAGGTAGGCGCCGAAACAGCCCTGCCCCCAGGGGCTGACCACCGGGTTGCAGATGGGCGCAAACGCCGACGCCGAGCGGTACATGCCGGGGTTCTTCAGCGCACAGACCAGCGCACCGTGCCCGCCCATGGAATGGCCGCTGATCGCGCGCAGCCCCGGTACCAGCGGCAGCTCGCGCTCTACCAGCGCCGGCAGCTCCCGCGTGACATAGTCGTACATGTGATAGTGCTTCGACCACGGCTGGCGGGTGGCGTTGACGTAGAAGCCGGCGCCCTGCCCCAGGTCATAGCGTTCCGCGGCGTCGGGCACGTCGTCGCCGCGCGGGCTGGTGTCCGGGATAATGAGCGCCAGCCCCAGCTCGGCGGCATAGCGCTGCGCGCCCGCCTTGACGCGGAAGTTGTCGTCGCTGCAGGTCAGGCCGGACAGCCAGTAGACAGCCGGCACGTCGCCGGCCCCAGCCTGCGGCGGCAGGTAGGCCGAGAAGGTCATGCCGCAGTTGCAGCTGTCTGACTCGTGGGTGTAGCGGTTCAGCCAGCCGCCGGATTCCCTGATGCGTTCAATCTGTTCCATGCCGTACCCTCAGAAGATGATGACCGAGCGGATGCTCTTGCCTTCGTGCATGAGGTCGAAGGCGGTGTTGATGTCCTCCAGCGGCATGGTGTGCGTCACCATGCTGTCCAGCTCGATCGTGCCGTTCATATAGCGGTCGACGTAACCCGGCAGCTCGCTGCGGCCCTTGACGCCGCCGAAGGCCGTGCCCTTCCAGGTGCGGCCCGTGACCAGCTGGAACGGCCGCGTGCAGATTTCCTGCCCGGCGCCGGCCACACCGATGATGGTGGAGACACCCCAGCCCATGTGGCAGCATTCCAGCGCCTCGCGCATGACGTCGACATTGCCGATACATTCGAAGGAATAATCCACGCCGCCGTTGGTCAGCTCGATCACCGCCTCGGTGACGGAGACGTCGATCTCCCTCGGATTGATGAAGTCGGTCGCCCCCAGCGCCTTCGCCATGTCGAACTTCTCGGGGTTGACGTCGATGGCAATGATGCGCCCGGCCTGCGCCATGACCGCGCCCTGGATGGCCGACAGACCGATGCCACCGAGGCCGAACACCGCCACGCTGGCACCGGGCTCGACCCTGGCCGTGTTGGTGACCGCGCCGATACCCGTCGTCACCCCGCAGCCCAGCAGGCAGACCTTGTCGAGCGGCGCCGCCGGGTTGATCTTCGCCAGCGCGATCTCGGGGACGACGGTGTACTCGGAGAAGGTCGAGCAGCCCATGTAGTGATAGATCGGGCTGCCGTTTTTCGAGAAGCGGCGCGTGCCATCCGGCATATAGCCCGTCCAGACGGTGCCGGCGATAGACTGGCACAGGTTGGTCTTGTCGGACTTGCAGTACTCGCAGCTGCCGCATTCCGGGATATACAGGGGGATGACGTGGTCACCCGGCTTCAGGTCCTTCACGCCGGGCCCGCACTCGACCACCTCGCAGCCACCCTCGTGGCCCAGCACGCAGGGAAATGCCCCTTCCGGGTCATCGCCCGACAGGGTGAAGGCATCGGTGTGGCACACGCCGCTGGCGACGACCTTCAGCAGCACTTCGCCCTCCCTCGGTCCCTCGACCTCGATCTCCTCGATTGCCAGGGGCTGCTTCGGTTCCCAGGCCACTGCCGCGCGTGCTTTCATGTCGTCTCTCCGCTGTCGTTGTTGTCAGGCCGGTTATCAGGCCAGGTCGGGTATTCTACCCCGAACTGGCAATCCTGCTGACGGTTTGCTCTATAATCAACTGCCCTGGACGGATGTCCCCCGCAGGAGCGGCGCCCTCGCCGCGATGCGATGCTCAATCAATCGCGCCGGGGGCGGCGCTCCTACAGGCAGACTACAGCCACAGGAATACACCATGACCCGCATCGGCACCCCCCTATCCCCCCGCGCCACCCGCGTGCTGCTGTGCGGCGGCGGCGAACTCGGCAAGGAAGTCGTCATCGAACTGCAGCGCCTCGGCGTCGAGGTCATCGTCGTCGACCGCTACGACAATGCCCCGGCGATGCAGGTCGCGCACCGCAGCCACGCCATTTCCATGCTCGACGGCGAGGCCCTGCGGGCGGTAATCGAGCAGGAAAAACCGGACTACATCGTGCCGGAGATCGAGGCCATCGCCACCGACACCCTGGTGGAGCTGGAATCGGAGGGCTACACCGTCATCCCGACGGCGCGCGCCGCGCGCCTGACCATGAACCGCGAGGGCATCCGCCGGCTCGCCGCCGAGGAACTCGGCCTGCCGACCTCGCCCTACCGCTTCGCCGCGACCCGCGAGGAATTCGACGCGGCCGTGGCAGAGATCGGGATCCCTTGCGTGGTCAAGCCGATCATGAGCTCCTCCGGCAAGGGCCAGAGCACCATCCGGGAGACGGCCGACATCGACACCGCCTGGGCCTACGCCCAGGAAGGCGGGCGCAGCGGCGCCGGCAAGGTCATCGTCGAGGGCTTTGTCGATTTCGACTACGAGATCACCCAGCTCACGGTGCGCCACCGCGACGGCACCAGCTTTCTCGACCCGGTCGGCCACGTGCAGGTCGATGGCGACTACCGCCAGTCCTGGCAACCGCAGGCGATGAGCGAGGCGGCCCTCGCCGCCGCGCGCGATGTGGCCGAAAAGATCACCGGGGCACTGGGCGGCCGCGGTATCTTCGGCGTCGAACTGTTCATCAAGGGCGACGAGGTCATCTTCAGCGAGGTCTCGCCGCGCCCGCATGACACCGGCATGGTCACCATGATCTCGCAGGACCTGTCACAGTTCGCCCTGCATGCACGTGCCATCCTCGGCCTGCCGGTGCCGAACATCCACCAGCACGGTCCGTCGGCCTCCAGCGTCATCCTGGTGGAGGGCGACTCCAGTCAGGTCGGATTCGACAACCTCGAGGCCGTGCTGGCCGACCCCGACACCCAGCTGCGCCTGTTCGGCAAGCCGGAGGTGCACGGCCAGCGGCGCATGGGCGTGGTGCTGGCGCGCGGCAACAGCATCGATGAAGCACTGGAAAAGGCCAGCAAGGGATCGGCCGCCGTGACCATCAACCTGTAGGCAGGCACCATGTCCGATGACAAGCTGACACAACGCCTCGAGGCACTGGAGATCCGCCTGATGGACCAGGAGGCGGCGATCGACGAAATGACCCGCACCCTGCTGAACCAGGAGCAGCTACTGCGACTGCAGCAGGAAACCATCAGCCGGCTGGAACAGCTGCTGCAGTCGCTGTCGCCCGAGAGCATCAACCTGCCCGGCGAGGAACCGCCGCCACCGCATTACTAAACAAAGACAATGCTGTAGGTCGGATTAGGCGAGAAGCGCCGTAATCCGACTTCAGCGTACAATCCCGTGTCGGATTACGGCCTGCGGCCTAATCCGACCTACAGACACCCTGAGCAATAGAACCGCAGGTCGGGTTAGCCCGAAGGGTGTAACCCGGCATGCTGGCGT
>JBFELL010000178.1:0-5826 GCA_041552135.1 Gammaproteobacteria bacterium | reverse complement strand
GCCGGCCGGCGCTGGCCGGTGCACTGCCCGGCCAGCGCCATGTACGAGCGGTATTCGTCCCGTACCGCCTGCTGGCTGGTCATATCCATGCCCGGCTGCGCCAGTCGCAGTATGGCCACCTTTGCCCGCACCAGCGCCCGGTAAACGAGGTAGTAGTTCAGCAGTCTGACGCCGGCATAGTCACCGGTCTCCTTGAGGTAGGCATTGAGAAAACGCCAGGCCAGCCCGGTATAACCCCGGTCCTGCAGGTCCATCACCAGAAATGCAACCTCGCTCATGACATCGATCCAGCGCAGCTGCGGGTTGAACTCGATGCCGTCGAAGGGTGTGATGCAGCCATTGACCATGGCCAGATTGCCCAGGTGCAGATCGCCATGACATTCGCGGACGTGGCCGGTGCGCCGGCGCTCGTCAATAAGATCGCGGCGCACATGGTACTCCAGCTGACACCACGCACCGACCCGGTCCAGCGCCTGGCGGTCGTCGTCGTCAAACAGCGACGGGCGAATGTGGGCGAAGTTTTCCATCACCCAGTGGTGGACATCCTCCGGCCGGCCGTGGGGACTGTCCGGCGTGGCGCAATCGACCTGCGCATGCATTGCGGCGACCAGCTGCGCCATTTCATCTACCCGTGCCGGCGTCAGTCCGCGTCGCGCCGCGATGGTACTCAGCAAACCGTGCTGCGGAAACTGCCGCATCACAACGGCATATTCCAGCGTCCTGCCGGTGCCCCGCCATTGCGGCCGGTGCGGGTCACCGGTGAGTGGAATCACATCAAGGTAGAGGTCCGGAGCAAAACGCCGGTTCAGTCGCAACTCCTCCAGGCAATAGAAATGGCGTTTCGCCAGGGTCGAGAAATCCAGAAAGCCGAAATCCACGGCCTTCTTGATCTTGTAGGCATAGGTACCTGTCAGGATAACCCATGAAATGTGCGTTTCCAGCACGCGGATTTCCCGCACCGGGTGGTCATACCGCGCCGGGTCCCGCAGCGCCTCGATCAGCACGGCCTGATCCGCTGGCGAGGCCTCCGGGCTGAGTGAAAATTGCTGCACTCTGGACATCTGCCATCACTCCCGGGTACTCGGGCAGGGCATGAATTCCGCATGCAGTGCCCCCCTGCCGTCAAATAGTCCTCGTTATTCATGAACTTGCCGTTGACCTGTTTCTAGCGCCGGCATGCCCGGACTTTTCTATAATTATACTAGACCTGATTGCTACCCGTGAGAGGATTCACGGGTCGATATAGCGGTTTACTAACCACGAGAGGAGATCAGTCATGAATGCCGGAGAACTCTGCAACCGTGATGTCGTAACCACCGTGCGGGACACAGGCATAATCGAGGCGGCCAAACTGATGCGCGACCACCATGTCGGCTGCCTGGTGGTGGTCGAAGACAAGGGGGGCCAGACGGAACCGGTCGGCATCCTGACAGACCGGGATATCGTGATCGAGGTGATCGCGGAGGAGGTAGGCTTTGCGGACGTCACTGTCGGAGATGTCATGAGCTACACCCTGCTCAAGGTCAACGAAAAGGAAACCGTCTTCGATACCGCGCAGCGCATGCGCGCACGGGGAGTGCGGCGGGTTCCGGTGATCAAGGACAGCGGTGAACTGGCCGGCATCCTTGCCCTGGATGACATCCTGGAACTGCTGAGCGAGGAACTCTCGCTGCTTGCCCGACTCACCAGCCGCGAGACGGAACAGGAACAGAAAAAACGCGCGTAGACCGCTCCTAACTGCCACAGCCTGCACGCAGCCCGCGATAGGGCTCGAGGTTCTGCCCCGCTGGCCCGTGTACCGTCCGGGGGAAGGGTTGATATCAGCAATCTCAAACCTGCCCGAACAGATCGATCAGGGCCTGCGCGGCCACGAAAACCGTCGACGTCACACTGCCGGCCACCGGCACCCATAGCGGCACATGGATGATACCCGCCGGTGCTGGCGAAGAGCGTTTCAGACGCCACAGTGACAGGTTTACCAGGGCAAACACCAGCAACAGGAAGTAGCTGGTGGACTTCGCCAGCGTGCCGATCGGCAGCCACAGCGCCATCAGCAGCACAGCCATGCTGACCACCAGCGTGGCGAGCAGCGGCGTGCGCCTGCCTGCATTGATGCGGCCGAAGACAGCCGGCAACCAGCGTCGCCTGGCCATGCCATAGCAAACGCGTGAGGACATGATGATCTGGACCAGGGCACCATTGATGACGGCAAACATGCTGATCAGGGTGATGGCGACCGGTTCACGGCCGGTAAGGTACTGGTAAAGCCACGCCAGCGGTGCGTCCGATGCTGCCAGCCGGTCAGCCGGCACGGCGACGACAGCAGCCAGTGCAACCAGTAAATACAGCAGCGTCGCCACCAGCAGTGCCAGCACTATGGCGCGCGGCAGATTGTGCTCCGGCCGACGCACCTCCTCGGCAACATTGACCATGTCCTCGAAGCCGATGAAGGCGTAGAAGGCCAGGAAGCCGCCAAGGAAAATCCCGTACCATGCACCGCCGCTCATCAGGGGTGCGAAATCCGGCCAGGCCGCTTCGGCTGCGAGTACGGCCGGGGCAGCCACGTACAGCACCAGCAGCAGCCCGGCAATCTCGACCACGGTAATCAGGGCCGCGACCCTGACCGATTCGGCAATGCCCCATGCCGCGAGGCCACCGAGCAGCAGCACCAGCAGCAGTATCGACGGTGCTGCCGGCACCGGCAGAAAGACCTGAAGATAACCGGTAAAACCGCGGAGGATGGTCGCCGCCGATACCACCCCGGCAAGCACAATCAGCAACCCGACCAGGACTGACAGTGCCGGCAGGCCAAGTCCCTCCTGGACATACACGGCCTCCCCGGCGCTGAGCGGATAGCGTGCCGATAGCTCCGCATAACTGAAAGCCGTCAGGCATGCCAGCAACGAGGCCAGCAGGAACGAGAGCGGCGCAAATCCGCCGGCATGCGCGACCACCTGACCGATCAGCACATAGATACCCGCACCGAGTATATTGCCCAGCCCGTAGAGCATGGTCAGCGGCAATGACAGCGTACGCCGCAGTACGGGCTGTCGTCCGGCAGCGTCTTGCGGGTGGGGTTGCATGGGGGCCATTATGACATGCTGCCGGCTCTGCCAGGTGTTGCCCTATGGCAACAAACGGAGCCGAACCGATACAACACATTGACATATCCGGATCATCTGCGCCGTTGATTCGGGTCAAGGCAGACCTGCACGTTTGGAACTATATACATAGTATGCATAGAGTTGGCGGCGCGCCAACGGAGGTTTGTGTCATGGCAACCAAAGAGATGAAAGGCAAAGGCACGAAGGCCATGCAAACACCGGAGAAACCGCGCACCATGACTCCATGGGATGAAATGGAGCGCTGGTTTGATGAATTCGGCAGGCGTGGCTGGCTGCATCCCCTCAGCTGGGAGTGGCCAAGAGAGATGGAAGTAATGGCGCCTTTCGAGGGCAGGATGCCGAAGGTCGACCTGATTGACAGGGAAACGGAGGTCGTCGTGCGGGCCGAGCTGCCCGGCGTCAGCAAGGACGAAGTAGAGGTGACCCTGACGGAAGACACCGTCACAATCGAGGCGCATACAACAAAAGAGACAAAAGAAGAGGAAGAAGGCAAATACTACCGTCGAGAGATGAGCCGTGGCGATTTCCAGCGCACACTGGCGCTGCCCACGGGCGTGGACGAGGCCAAGGCCAAGGCCACCTTCACTGACGGTGTTCTGGAGTTGACACTTCCGAAACTGGAAAAGACCCGGAAACGGACCGTCAGGGTCGAGTAATACAGGGATGTCAGGACGCCCGGCATCTGCCGGGCGTCCGTCCTTCTTGATGAGGTACCCGGCATACTGCCGGCCTCCACAACGTGCAGTTGATCTGCCGCAGACCGACTGCACCAGAGTTACAACATGATAGCGCCCGAGACGAAACAGGCACTGGAAACAGGCATACTGCCTACCCGTTACTGGCACACCCTGGAAGACGGTCGCGTGATGTGCGATCTGTGTCCGCGCGCCTGCAAACTCCACGAGGGCCAGCGGGGACTGTGCTTTGTCCGCGCCTGCCAGAATGGCGAGATTGTGCTAACGACCTATGGCCGCTCCAGCGGCTACTGTGTCGATCCGATCGAGAAAAAACCGCTGAACCATTTCCTGCCGGGCACACCGGTACTGTCATTCGGCACCGCCGGCTGTAACCTGGCGTGCAAGTTCTGCCAGAACTGGGACATCAGCAAGTCGCGTGAAATCGATACCCTCGCCGACAGTGCCGCACCGGAAACCATCGCCAGGGCCGCACGGGATCTTGGCTGCCGCAGCGTGGCCTACACCTACAATGATCCGGTCATCTTCATGGAGTACGCCATAGATTCAGCGATCGCCTGCCATGAACTGGGCATCAGGACGGTTGCCGTCACGGCCGGCTATATCTGTGATGAACCACGCCGGGAGTTCTTCAAATACATCGATGCCGCCAATGTCGACCTGAAGGCGTTCACGGAAAGATTCTACTGGAAGATCACCGGCGCTCATCTGCAGCCGATACTCGATACCCTCGAGTACCTGAAGCATGAGACCGATGTCTGGTTCGAACTGACGACGCTGCTGATCCCCGGGGAGAACGACTCGAACAGCGAGCTGGAGGAAATGACCGGCTGGGTCGTGGAGCACCTGGGACCGGATGTCCCCATGCACTTTACCGCCTTTCATCCGGACTGGAAGATGATGGACAGGCCGCCGACCCCGGCCGCGACCCTCACCCGGGCCCGCAAAATCGCGCTCGATAACGGCGTGCGCTATGCCTATACAGGCAATGTCATTGACGAGGCGGGCGAGAGCACCTACTGTCACGCCTGCGGCCAGAAACTCATCGGCCGGGCGCAATACCTGCTCACGGAGTGGAACCTCACCGGGGACGGGTGCTGCAATAAATGCGGCACCGCGTGCCCGGGGGTATTTGATGCCGAACCTGGCACCTGGGGTGCCAGGCGGTTGCCGGTCAGGTTGAGTGACTTCGAACCTGCCGGCAGTGATGCCCGGTAATTAACGGGGCGGTGCGGGCGGCGGCTCGGAACGCCGCGACATCGCCCGGCGTGGCGGCGCCGGCATACGATAGCCTGTCGACGGGCCAGTCCAGCCCTGACGGGGAGCAGGCCGGCGGCTTTCACGCTCGGAGGGCGGGAAGATCTCGTCGCGATGGGCCTCCATGTAGTCGAGCCTTTCCTCGGCTTTCATGCCAGACATTGCCTCGCGATGCTCCGCCAGGCGTGCACGGCGCTCCTCAGCCTGCTTGCGCAAGTCCTCATACCGGCTCGCCTTTGCCCCCTCCTCTTCAATGACCTTGTTCAGCATGGTTTCCTTGTTGTCGATAAGGTAGTCGTGCCGCTCCTGTGCACGGTCGCGCAGCTCCTCATGGCGTTTCTCCACCTCCGCGATGCGCGCTTCGCGCTCTTTCAGCATGGCCTCGAGGCGCTCGTTGTAACGCTGCTCCAAGGCCTCCTGACGCCTGTTTGCTTCCTGTCGCAACAGTTCACGCCGGACGATGCGCTCGTCATATGACATCCGGTGCCGGCGAATACCTTCCTCCAGGCTTTCGGGTGCGACATCTGCCGATGCGGCGGCTGGAGCCGGTGCCGCAACCGGAGCCGGTTCCGGTGCATGCTCCGCGGCGGCCGGGGCCGGTTCCGGCGCGTGCTCCGCGGCAGCTGGGGCCGGTTCCGGCGCTTGCTCTGCGGCTGCGGCGGCCGTCTCGGCAGCCTGCTCTGCCAGGGCGGCGGCTTCCACGGCCACTTCCGCGGCCCGCTCCGCCTCATCAGCCGCTTCCATGGCGG
>JBFELL010000177.1:0-5859 GCA_041552135.1 Gammaproteobacteria bacterium | reverse complement strand
TGCCAGTGATGCTCGGGAGCGCAGCCCCTCTCCCACGTGTGGGAGAGGGGCAGGGTGAGGGTGTATGATTCAGGCCGTTTCGCAATATGGATGCCCACCCCTCATCCCGGCCGCTCACGGCATCCCGCCTCCCGCGGCACGTGTACTTCCCCGTACATCGGCCTTCTCCCCTTGCAGGGAAGAAGGAATCAAGCGGGACAGCACTGCCTGAATTTATTTTATTTGCACCGCTGCGCTTGACCGCTACTGCCGGGCGGTTACGAGGATTGCCTGATATAGTCCGCGCATGCCCTGGCTTTACCTGACCCTGTTCTCGGCATTTTTCCTTGCCACCGCAGATGCCGTAACCAAGCGCTACCTGTCGCACTACCCGGCCGGTGAACTGGTGCTGGTGCGCTTTGGCGTGACCGCCGTCCTGCTGCTGCCGCTGCTGATGCTGCAGCCCTGGCCGTCCCTGCCGGCACCGTTCTGGGGCTGGGTAGCGGCCCTGCTGCCCTTCGAGATCCTGGCAATGTGGCTCTACATGAAGGCGATCCGTCGCTCGCCGCTGTCGCTGACCCTGCCCTACCTGGCCTTCACCCCGGTATTCAATACCGTGACCGGCTATGTGCTGCTGGGAGAGACGGTAACGCTGCAGGGCTTCTCGGGTATCGCACTGGTGGTCTGTGGCGCCTGGCTGCTGAATGCGGACACGATGAACAGCGGCAGCCGCCGGGACATATTCGCGCCCTTTCGCGCGATTGCCAGCGAACCCGGCTCGCGCCTGATGCTGATGGTCGCGGCGCTCTACAGCCTGACCTCGGTGATGGGCAAGGGCGCGTTGCAGTATGTGTCGCCGGGCTTCTTCGCACCGTTCTACTTCGTGCTGCTGGGGCTGGTGGCGAGCATCCTGTTCGCCCGGCGGCAGGCGCACCCCGGCAAGGTGCTGACCCGGCACCCCTTGGCGCATCTCGGTGTCGGCCTGTTCATGGCGCTCATGGTGCTGACACACTTTTATGCCATCCAGTATGTCGAGGTGGCCTACATGATTGCCGTGAAACGCACCAGCCTGCTGTTCGGCATGCTCTACGGCGCATGGCTGTTCCGGGAAGCCGGTCTTGGCAGGAACCTGGCCGCCGGTGTGCTCATGGTCGCCGGTGTGTACCTGATTGCGGCGTGATACCGGCTGTTATGCGTGGCATGCGTCGAAAACCAAAGGTGCCAAAGGGGACAGATTTATTTGGAGCTTGTCCAAATAAATCTGTCCCCTTTGGGCGTGTCCCCTTTGGGTGCCGCGTTGATTAGCTGTTGATCTCGTTGATCAGCACCTGGACGGTGTCTGCGGCGCCCGGCGTGACCGGTTCACTGAATCCCTGCACGTCGCCGGCCTGTGGCATGGCGGTGCCACTTTTCGAGATGCGCGCCCCGACCACCACCTGCGGGAACGCGGAAAGCTTCATGGCCGGTGTCATGGCCATGGTGTCATCGAGCCGGACAGTCAGCGGCAGATCGGCGGCGGTCTTGCGGACGATGGCCAGCGGCATGCGCGGGCCATTGGCGGCACGCGCAAATACGAACAGGGTGTCACCGGGCGCGACCTTGCCAGCCACTGCCGCATCGAGGTTGACCTCGACCTGCAGGGCTGTCACCGCGGCGGCAGGCTCAGCAGTGGACCCGTCGATCGCCGGCCCCGGTGCGGCGGCAGGCTCGCCGGTAGCCACGACGGCATCGCCACCCAGTCTGGCCTGCGCCCTGGCGAGGTATTGCTGCAGCTGCCGGGCATTGTCGCTGTCGGCCGGCAGCTGCGCCATGAGCTTTTGCCAGCGCTCGACCGCCAGCGCATAGTCATCGTTCTCATAGGCGGCCAGGCCACCGTACCACAATGACTTGGGGTGCCCCGGGTCGATGACCAGTGCCTGCTCCAGCAGTCTGGCCGGGGCGCCACTCAGGGCATTGCCATGCGCCAGCGCCAGTGCCTCGGCGTAATCGGCCATCAGGTCGGGGTCCTCCTCCTCGATCAGCGCCATGGCATTGGCGTAGGCCTGCACCGCCTCGTTGTAGCGCTTCAGGATGAAATAGGAGCGCCCCAGCATGACCCAGCCCTCGAGGTTGTCGGGCTCCTGGATCATCCGCTCGGCCAGACGCTCGACCATCTCCGCCATGGACGGTGCTTGCTCGCCGCCCGTCGGCGGTTTCGCGGCCGGGCGTGCGGACTCGGCCGACGCCTGCATCGGCGGCGCATCGATCAATCGCCAGCTGCCGGTGGTATTGTAGATGCCGAGCACGGCCAGTGGCAGCAGAATCGCCATGACAAGGGCAGCCAGGCGGCCGGCGCGAGGCGCCGGGGCCTGCGCCTCATCCTCGGGATCGACATCCCCGAGCATGTCCTGCATGAGTTCGGCCTTTGCCTCCTCGAACCGGGCATCACTGATGCGCTGGCTGTCACGCTCACTCTCGAGTTCCGCCAGCCGCGCCCGGTAGACCGCCAGGTTCAGCTCGCGCTGCGACACACCGGACCCGGCACCGCGCCCCAGCAGCGGCGGCAGCACGAACACCAGCGCGAGCAGCAGCATACCGGCCGCAAAAAACCAGAAGGCATTCATGACTGTTGCTCCCGGTCGGCCTCGTCGAGCAGCCTGCGGGCGCGCTCGACATCCTCGCTGTTCATCTGCGGCTGCGCCTGGCGGCTGCGCCGGTGTACCATCACCGCCACCACCACGAGGCCGATGGCCAGCAGGACAAACGGCCCGATCCACAGCGGCACGGTGGTGGTCTTCACCGGCGGGCGGTAGAGCACGAAGTCGCCGTAGCGCGCCAGCATGAACTCCTTGATCTCGTCATCGGTCTTGCCGCCAACCAGCATGTCGTGCACCTCGCGGCGCAGGTCCTTGGCAAGATCGGCATTGGAGTCCGCAATGGTCTGGTTCTGGCAGACCAGGCAGCGCAGTTCGGTCACCAGCGTCTGGTAACGTTCCTCGAGCACTGTGTCGCCGCCGAAATCGGCCAGATCACCAGCCGCACGGACAGGGGCCCCGGACAGCAGGCAGAGTCCCAGCAGAATGGCAGTCAGTTTCTTCATGCATTAACCCTGTTGCAGTTGCTGCACCATCGGCATGATGGTGTTGTTGATGATGTCCGGATCCAGCGGACCGATATGCTTGTGGCGGATGACGCCCTCGCGGTCGATCAGGAAGGTCTCGGGCACACCGTAGACGCCGTAGTCGAGGCCGACACGGCCGTCGAGGTCATGCGCACTGACCGTGTAGGGATCGCCGAACTGCTGCAGCCAGCGCAGCGCATCCGCGCGCTCGTCCTTGTAGTTCAGCCCGTAGATCGGCACCAGGCCCTGCCGGGCCAGCGCGACCAGGTGCGGGTGCTCACTGCGGCAGGCGACGCACCAGCTGGCCCAGACGTTCAGCAGCCAGACCTGGCCACGCAGCTGGTCGGTGCCGATGCGTTTGCCGGGCTCGTGCAGCCGGGCCACCTCGAACGCCGGTGCCGGCTTGTCGATCAGCGGTGAAGGCACCTCGCGCGGATCGAGCTGCAGCCCGACCCCCAGGAAGACAACCAGCACCAGGAAAATGCCGAGCGGGATGAGATAGCGCAGCATCAGCGGGCCTTCGCCGTGGCCATGCCGGTGGCGCCTGCGGGGCTGGTCACCCGGCGCGCCCTGATGCGGTAGCGACGGTCGGCCGCGGCCAGCAGGCCGCCGAGGGCCATCAGTATCGCGCCCAGCCAGATCCAGCGGATATAGGGCTTGTAGTAGATACGCACGCTCCAGCCACCGCCCGGCAGTTCCTCGCCGAGCGAGACGTACAGGTCACGGGTGAAGCCGGGGTCGATGCCCGCCTCGGTCATGGCGTTGGTCTGCACGCGGTAGACCCGTTTCTGGGACGTCAGGGTCGTCACCGCCTCGCCATCGCGCGTCACGGTGAAATCACCCTGCTTGGCAAGGTAGTTCGGCCCCTCCACATCCCGCACACCCTCGAAGCGGAAGGTGTAACCGCCGATCTCGACGCTGCCGCCCTCGCGCATGCGGATGTCCTGCTCGACCTCGTAGCTGTTGACGAAGGTCACACCGATAATGAACATGCCCACACCGAAATGCGCGATGGTCCGACCCCACACGGCACCGGCGACCTTACGCCCCTGCCGGCGCAGCCGCAGCCGGCCCCACAGTTCCTGCAGTGCCGTCAGCATGGTCCAGGCCGCCAGCCAGCAGGCGATCACCACCATGGTGGTGGCCTGCCCCATGGCGACAAAGGCAAAGGCCAGCCCGACCACCAGGGCCAGGATGGCGGGAATGCGCAGCCGCCGGCCGATGTCCGACAGGCTGTCCTGCTTCCAGCGGGTGGCAAAGGCGAAGCCCATGGCCAGCACCATGGGCAGCATCAAAGGCATAAACACGGCGTCAAAGTACGGCGGCCCCACCGAGATCTTGCCGAGCCCCAGGGCATCGAGCACCAGCGGGTAGAGGGTGCCGAGCAGCACGGTGCCCGCCGCGGTCACCAGCAGGATGTTGTTCAGCAGCAGCAAGGATTCGCGCGACACCAGTTTGAAACTGCTGCTGCTCTGCATGCGCGGTGCGCGCCAGGCATACAGTACCAGCGAGCTGCCGATCACCAGTGCCAGGAAGGCCAGGATGAAGGTACCGCGCGCCGGGTCGGTGGCGAAGGCGTGCACCGAGACCAGCACGCCGGAGCGCACCAGGAAGGTACCGAGCAGGCTCAGCGAGAAGGCGAAGATCGCCAGCAGCACCGTCCAGCTCTTGAAGGTGCCGCGGCTCTCGGTGACCACCAGCGAGTGGATCAGCGCGGTGCCCACCAGCCAGGGCATGAACGAGGCATTCTCCACCGGGTCCCAGAACCACCAGCCGCCCCAGCCCAGCTCGTAGTAGGCCCACCAGCTGCCGAGCATGATGCCGAGGGTGAGGAACAGCCAGGCCACCAGCGTCCAGGGCCGCGACCAGCGCGCCCAGGCCGCATCCAGGTGGCCACCCAGCAGGGCCGCGATGGCGAAGGCAAAGGCCACCGAGAAACCGACATAGCCCATGTAGAGCATCGGCGGGTGGATGATCAGGCCGAAGTCCTGCAGCAACGGGTTCAGGTCGCGGCCTTCCAGCGCGGCCGGAAACAGGCGATCGAAAGGGTTCGAGGTGGCGAGCATGAACAGCAGGAAGCCGATACTGACCAGTCCCATGACACCGATGACACGCGATGACATGGCCATCGGCAGGGAGCGGCTGAACACCGCCACCGCCACGCTCCAGCCGCTCAGGATCAGGCTCCACAGCAGCAGCGAGCCCTCGTGCGCGCCCCACACCGCCGAGATGCGGTACTGCAGCGGCAATGCCGTGTTGGAGTTGCTGGCCACGTACACCACGGTGAAATCGTTCTGGATAAAGGCCGCGGTAAGGCAGGCAAAGGAAATCGCCAGAAAGACGAACTGGCCGACCGCGATGGGACGCGCGGCCGCCATCCACTGCGTGATGCCGCGCTGTGCACCGACCAGCGGCAGCACGCCCTGCACCAGTGCCAGGCACAGGGCAATGACCAGGGCAAAATGTCCGATTTCAGGTGTCATGTCTCACGCTCCTGCAGCCTGTGCGGCTGCCTGAAATGTATCGCTTGTTGTGATTGGCGACCCTGCCGAAATATTTCGACCTGCGCCTGTCTCTTACCTGCAGGAACAGTGCTCCCGCCGCGATTGTTTTCCCGCCACCGCATCGCGCCGGGGGCGGCGCTCCTACCAAAAAACGCCCGTATCCCTGCAGGAGCGGCGTCCTCGCCGCGATTGTTTTCCCGCCACCGCATCGCGCCGGGGGCGGCGCTCCTACCAAAAAACGCCTTATCCCTGCAGGAGCGGCGCCCTCGCCGCGAT
>JBFELL010000176.1:0-5883 GCA_041552135.1 Gammaproteobacteria bacterium | reverse complement strand
GCGTGATGCACTGGCAGAAGATATCGGCACGGGGGATGTCACCGCCTCATTAATCCCGGAAAGCCAGCGAGTGAAGGCACGTGTTATCAGCCGCGAGCCTGCCGTGCTCTGCGGGATGGCCTGGTTCAATGCCGTGTTTGCCGAACTCGAAACCGGCATCGAGATCGCCTGGCAGGCACGTGACGGCGACAGCATCGAGCCCGGGCAAACCGTCTGCACCCTTGCCGGCCCCGCCCGGCCGATCCTGACCGGCGAGCGCACGGCACTCAACTTCCTGCAGACCCTCTCGGGTACGGCCAGCCGGGCACGCCGCTACGCCGATGCCGTGGCAGGCCTGCCGGTGAAGGTGCTCGATACCCGCAAGACCCTGCCCGGCCTGCGCCAGGCACAGAAATATGCCGTACGCACCGGCGGCTGCCACAACCACCGCATCGGGCTGTACGACGGCATCCTGATCAAGGAAAACCACATTGCGGCAGCCGGCTCGATCGAGTCGGCCATCCGCCATGCCCGCGAGGCGAACCCGGGCATGCCGGTCGAGATCGAGGTCGAGAGCGAGCCCGAGCTTATCGCCGCGCTCGATGCCCGCGCCGATCGCCTGCTACTGGACAACTTCACCATCCCGGAGCTCAGGAATGCGGTGGAACTCGTGGCCGGGCGCGCCAGCCTGGAGGCATCCGGCGGGATCACACTGGACACTATCCGCGACATCGCCGCGACGGGTATCGACTTTGTGTCAGTCGGCGCACTGACAAAGGATGTACAAGCGACTGATTATTCGATGGTTTTCTCTCTCAACTGACGCCCCCTCCCGCCCGGTCTGAAAAAACACCGGCCCGCCGTGCGATGACTTCAGGAATCGCCCCTGCATGTCGATAACCTACCCGGCAGACAGAAAGCCTGCTTCATGCAATCAACAGTCGGGTAATACTATGAGACCAGGTAATAACAACAGGGGTTTTACCGTACCTGAAATTATCATCACGCTGGGTGTCATTTCGATCCTGCTCGCCTTGGCGGTACCGGGCCTGAGCTCGACCATCAAGAACAACCGTCTTGCCGGGACACTGAACAACATGATTACCGACATCCACTTTGCCCGCAGCGAGGCCGTCAAGCGCGATGTCCGGGTCATCATGTGCCGCACGCGAGACCCGAATCGCGATATACCCGTCTGCAACGGCGACGACAAGAACTGGACAAGCGGCTACTTTATCTTTGCCGATGATGGCAACTATGTGAACAAAACCTACGATGACGGTACCGACGTCCTGCTGCGCAGGGGCCAGGCGGCCGCGAGCGGTGTCATCATGCGCACCAACGCGGCCTGGAACCATTACCTCGAATTCAATCCGAGTGGCACGACAAACGAGAATGGCTACACAGCGGAAATGTCCATCTGCGACGATCGCGGCCCCGAGAAGGGCAGGCATATATTTGTGGCACCGAGCGGCATACCCAAAATGTATGCCAACAATATCGAAACCTGCGCCCCCTACAGGAACGACTAGCAGTTCCTGTCACCGGATACAGAAAAGCCCGCTTGCCGCGGGCTTTTTTGTATGGTGCCGGAGAGGTGAATCGAACACCCGACCTACTGATTACGAATCAGTTGCTCTACCGACTGAGCTACTCCGGCGCAGGGCGTGGAAGTATAAAGCCGGGGCCATGTATGACGCAAAACATATGTGCCTGTGCAGCCAGCAGGGGGCCGGACTGACTAGGAGTCGGTACGTATCCGGATAATGACGTCAACGCCCTCTGCCACGGTGCCATGTGGCAGGGCCGCGAGCGAGTCGACGGCCAGGCTGTCGGACTTGATATCGATCAGCTCACCACTGTCGATGTTGTAAAAGTGATGGTGCTCACTGGTATTGGAGTCGTAGAAGACGCGCGTGGGATCGACGATGACCTCGCGCACCAGCCCCTTGCGGGCAAACAGGCCCAGGGTGTTGTAGACCGTGGCCTTGGAAACATGGCTGTTGCCTTCGTTGACGCACTTCATGACCTGGTCGGCTGAGAGGTGCTGGTCCCTCTTGAACAGTATGCGGGCGATCATCATGCGCTGCTGGGTCGGCATCACGCCGCGGGATTTCAGCAGGCCGGCGATATCCTCGGAACTGCGCGTCGCTGTCGGTTTCAGGCTTTCCATTTTTAAATTATAAATCTGACGCGCATTTGTCGTCCATGCTTTTTTCGAGAAGATAACTGCACAATCAGCACTTTTACAGTCGATAGGGGGCTGCATCGGTAAAACTGCCCTGCCCCAGCAGCAGATCCGTCAGCAGCCGGGCCGATGCCGGCGCCATGACCACCCCGTTGCGGAAATGCCCGGTATTGACGAACAGGCCGTCATAGGCCGGGTGTGCACCGATAAACGGCACACCATCCGACACGCCCGGGCGCAGGCCTGACCAGTGCCGGACCACCTCGCAACGCCCCAGCGCCGGCACCAGTTGCGATGCCATCGCCATAAGTTCATCCCGGGCGGCGGCCGTGGTCGACTTGTCATAGCCGACATCCTCGAGCGTGCTGCCAGCCAGCAGCAGACCGTCCCGCCGGGGGATCAGGTAGTGATCGCGGTACAGGACGATATGCCGCAGCAATCCGGGCGATGCCTGGTACTGGATCATCTGCCCTCTCACCGGCTTCACCGGCAGGCGAATATCCAGCATGGCCAGCAGCGGCCCGCTCCAGGCACCGCCGGCGATCACCACCCGCTCCGCGGGGAACTCACCCCGCGTCGTGGCGACGCCCCGCACCCTGTCACCGGAGGCAATGAAACCGGTGACTTCCGTGTGCTCGTGGAGCATCACACCGCGCTTTGACAGCGAGCGGCGCAACGCCGCGCCCAGCCGGGGGTTCCTGACCTGCGCCACCTCGGGCAGCAGCACCGATTCCGCGGCCGCCGGCCCCACAGCCGGCTCCAGCACCTGCAGCTGCGCCGCATCGACCGCCTGCAGCGCAGCGCCGTTACGGTCCGCCCACTCCCGTATGGCCCGGTCCGCGGCCACGTCCAGCAGCAACAGCCCGCTTTGCAGCCATTCGACATCAATACCCGTCTCCGCACGCAGCGTGTGCGCAAGACCGGGGTAAAACTGCTGGCTCCAGCGAACTAGTGTGGTAACGGCCTCGGGATACTGCCAGGGCACCAGCGGCGAGATGATGCCGCCACCGGCCCAGGAGGATTCACGGCAGGCCTCGCCCCGCTCCAGCAGGCCGACCGTCAGTCCCTGCCGGTTCAGGAAGTGCGCCGTCATCATGCCGACCAGCCCGCCACCGACCACGAGACAATCAGTCTGCCTTTGTATGTGCGTCATACGGATAGTGTTCAGTTGACCTGTGTGAAACCGTCACGGGCCGGTAAAGGACACGCATTTGCAGCCGATACATTCAGAATGAGGACGAACTCGCTTGCCGGCTGCTGCGATATACTCCTGCTGCCTGAATAAAGGGAAATCCGCCCATCGGATAAAACAGGCCGCTTATCTTATAGCGGATGACAGCCACGAGCGAGGTTTGTAAAACATTATTATGGCAAAAGAATCCGGAATGACACTGGTCGAACTGCTGATTACGATCGTGGTCCTGAGTATCCTGCTGGCACTGGGTGTCCCCGGGCTGCAGAATTTCATCAAGAGCACCCGTGTGAGCGCACAGGCAAACGACCTGGTCGTGGCCATCCAGCTGGCACGCAGCGAGGCCGTCAAGCGGGGCACCCGCGGCGTCATCTGCGCCAGCGACGACGAGGCCACTTGCTCGGGCAGCGATGACTGGACCACCGGCTGGATCGTTTTCAGCGATATCGACCAGAACGGCACCCCGGACCTGGATTCCAGCGGCGACGGCACACAGGACTGCGTCAACGACGATTGCATCATTCGCACCCGCGGCGCACTGAACAAGACCACACTGAACGGGGCAGGTGACAACAGTATCAGTTTCCTGCCTAACGGACTGGTTTACAACACCCTGGAAGACAAAGATACCACCCTGACACTCACCTCGGACAACTGCAAAAGGGACCAGGTACGCGCCATAAGCATCACGCGCCGCGGTCACACCCTTGTCAGAACACAGGATTGCCCATAACCATGCGCCACTTCATTTCCAAACCGGGTATCCGGGACAGCGGCTTCACCCTGCTGGAGGTGCTCATCGCACTGCTGGTGCTGTCGATCGGACTGCTGGGACTCGCCGCGCTGCAGACCGTCGGCCTGCGCTCCAACCAGATGGCCACCATGCGCACCACGGCAACGCAGGCCGCCTACGACATCACCGACCGTATGCGGGCCAATCCGGAGGGACTGACCGAGGCGAACAAGTTCTACGTCATCGCCAGCGGCGCCATAGCAGTCTCGGACAAGAACTGTGACAATGAGGCCTGCACCCCGCAGGAACTCGCCAGTTTCGACCTGGTGCAGTGGCGCAGCCAGGTAGAAACCCTGCCGGACGGATTGAGTTCCATCACTCAGGACGTCGACGCCGTCACCGGCCTGGTCACGCACACCATCACCGTATTCTGGAACGAGGAGCGCGATCCGGCGGCGATCGGCACCGGCTGTGACCCCAATAACAAAACCGACCTGCGTTGCTTCCAACTGACCATGTAACGGCCACCTTATGAAACCAATCAACAGACAATATCCGTCAGCCATGCAGCGCAGCCGCGGGTTCAGCCTCGTTGAGCTGATGATCGCCCTGGTCATCACGCTCATCCTGCTTGCCGGCATCGGCCAGATCTTCGTGAGTTCCAAGAAGAGCTTCACCATCCAGGACTCGCTTGCCCGCCAGCAGGAAAACGGCCGCTATGCCATCGAGATCATCTCCCAGGACCTGAGACGCGCAGGCTACTGGGGCGGCACGGCGATCATCCCGGAAATCCTTGGAAGCCAGCAGCCGATCAAGCCTGACACCGGCAGCGGCGAGTCCTTTACCTGCCCCACCGGCGACAACACCTGGGGCCGCATGATCTACTACCGTATCTTTGGTATCAACGACGCCAGCACCAACTACGCCTGTATTCCGGCCGGCGGCACCGGCGGCTACCTGCGCGGCGACGTGCTGGTGGTGCGCTATGGCTCGGCCTACAAGGTCGGCGGCACCACGCTGTCGAATTTCGACGATCAACCCAACCGCCTCTACCTGCGCTCCACCGTCTTCCAGGGCCGCATCTTCAACGGCAGCGAACAGGCCGACGGCGCCAACCAGGTGGAAACCGTTGCCGCCAGCCGCGAGAGTGTCGTTATCGCCCACGCCTATTACATCGGCGACTCCGGCCGCCAGTGCCGGGGGCAGACGGTCCCGTCCCTGTTCCGGGTCACGCTGTCCAAGGACGGCACGCCGGAGGTCGAGGAAATCGCCTACGGCATCGATCAGCTGCAGGTACGCTACGGCGTGGATACCGACATCAACATCAACGACAGCCCCGGCGACGCCGATGGGGACAACCTGATCGACCAGTATCTGGATGCCAACAACATCAACAACGATGACAGCCCGCCTTACGACGATCCGCACTGGCGCCAGGTGGTGGCCGCCAAGATCTGGCTGATCACGCGTGCCGAATGCGGCGAGACCGGCCTGGTCAACAACCGGACCTATGAAGATCTGGGTGATGTGGATTACGCCGTGAACGACGACTTCCGCCGCCAGCGCTACCAGACCACGGTGTTCCTGCGCAACCTGAACGTGACCGAAAGGTAACAGACATGACTGACAAGCCCGGATACATAACAGCATCGCGGCGGCAGCGCGGGGCCGCGCCGTTTCACGCTGCCGGTCAGCATGGCTCGCCTGCGGGTGGAAAACAGCCGCGCCGAGGCAGAGCTGGTTACACTTTTGCGGTAAGGTTGTCTTGGTTCTGAAAGGGGCCCCGGTCGT
>JBFELL010000175.1:0-5971 GCA_041552135.1 Gammaproteobacteria bacterium | reverse complement strand
TGGTTTGACGCTGGTGGATCGCATTCTGCAGAAGCTTGTGGAGTATTCAGATGACCATGATTGATAAGGCGATTAACGCATCACTGTGCTGGTATGAACCACTGTAATATACAGGTCTGGAATTTATATTACGCTGTTACGATAAAAAACGCCCCGTTGCCGGGGCGTTCTCCCTCTTAAACCAAGTGCGGTTTTAGCGGCACTCGGAAGGCAGGTACTTGGTCGGCATCGGGCTGGCGGGGAAGCCAGCGAGGCCAGTGCCGTCACAGACCCACTGCATGGAACCCTGGCGGGGATCCGGATCCAGGTTAATCTGCTGGCCGTTCGCTGTCGGATTGCCACCCAGGCCCGTATCACGATAGGTGATGGTGATAGTGCCCGATAGGTCAGCGATCTCAACAGTGGAGACATAGGTACCGTTGATGCTGGCAGGCTGTGGTAGGCCGTAACTGGCGTTGTTTTGCGCCATGAAGCGACCCTCGGAGTCGTAGGTCTCGGCCACGGCCAGCTTGGCGGCACCGGCCAGGTTCAGACCTTCAGCTACCTTGGAGCGAACGGTGTAGTCCTGGTAGGCCGGGATCGCGATGGCGGCAAGAATGCCGATAATGGCGATCACGATCATCAGTTCGATGAGTGTAAAACCCTTTTGCAGTTTCATGGTGATTCCCTCTCTGGTTTGGATACTGGTTGCTACATCCCTGCGGATAGCCCGACACCGAGCTTCCGTGTTCAGCCTTATTTATCGGACAATTGCCCGGAAACCTTTGGCTGTATGTTGCTATACAGAAAGCGTGCCAGTTTTTCGCCGCTTTTCGGTGTATGCCCCGGATCGTACGGGTGGGAAGGGTGAATATATATATGAAACAACAAGATAGTCTGGTTTGTGTCAGGCGGCGACAGTTGGTGCATGCCGCTTCAGGCCCTCTATCCAGTCCCCGGGATGGCACGAAAACCGGGAAGCCGTTTGCGGGCAAGGTCACAATGTGACGCCTGGCGTCACCCCGTTGCCAATGCCAGGGCCTATTCGAGTCCGAGCTTCTTCAGCCGGTAGCGCAGGGCGCGAAAGGTTATGCCCAGGAGTTTTGCCGCCGCGGTCTTGTTATAGCGGGTCTGCTCCAGGGCCTTGAGCAGGGCCTCTTTTTCAACATTGTCCATGTAGGTATCCAGCGGTACCGCGCCGGGTTCGAGTTCCGTCGCAGTGTCCGTCACGGGCTCCGCCACAGTATCCGGCAGGTGCAGGTCTGCAGCACCGATACGGTTGCCTTCGCACAGGGTGATGGCGCGTTCCAGGATGTTCTCCAGTTCACGGACATTGCCGGGAAAGGCATAGCGGCAAAGGGCATCCATGGCGTCCGGACCCAGCGTGTAGCCGGGCATGTCGCTAGTCGCTGCCAGTTTCTTCAGCATGTGCTCGGCCAGCAGGGGGATATCCTCCCGACGCTCGCGCAGTGGCGGGACCCTGAGCTGGATGACATTGAGCCGGTAGTAGAGGTCCTGGCGGAAATGCCCTTCCTCGACCAGGGCATCGAGGTCCTGGTGCGTGGCCGACAGCAGCCGGACATCCGTCGGACTTTCCTGCCGGGCGCCGACCGGGCGCACGGCCTTCTCCTGGATGGCGCGCAACAGCTTGACCTGCATATGCAGTGGCAGTTCGGCGACCTCGTCGAGGAACAGGGTGCCGCCCTCGGCAAGCTGGAACAGGCCCTGCTTGTCACTGACGGCGCCGGTGAAACTGCCCTTCCTGTGCCCGAAAAACTCGCTCTCCATCAGTTCCGTGGGGATGGCCCCGCAGTTGACCGGCACGAACGGGCTGTCGCTGCGCGGCCCCTTGTCATGAATGAGCCTGGCCACCAGTTCCTTGCCGGTGCCGGACTCCCCGCTGATATAGACCGGCGCCTGGCTGCGCGAGAGCTTTTCGATGGTGGAGCGGATACGGCGCATGACGTCGGATTCGCCGAGCAGGGTGTTGCGGCTGCGGCGGTCACGCTTCGGGTAGTCATCGGACAGCTTCAGGACGCTGTTGACCAGGTTGCGCAGCACGTGCAGGTCAACGGGCTTGGTCACGAAATCGAAGGCGCCGGCCTTCAGCGCCTCCACGGCGGAATCCATGCTGCCATAGGCCGTGATGACGGCGGCGGGCAGATTGATCTCCTGCTGCTGGATGTGCCTGACCAGGTCAATGCCGTTGCCGTCCGGCAGGCGCATGTCGGTGAGACAGATGTCGAAACGCTCCCGCGTCAGCCACTCCCTGGCCTCGGCAAGCGTTGCGGCACTGCGGGTGTCGATCTGCATGCGACCGAGTGTCAGTTCCAGCAGCTCGCGGATATCCGGTTCATCGTCAACAATCAGTGCGAGATGGGTGTTCATGACTCCTGATCAGTCGGGTTAGGCAAATGAGGAAATGGCCGGGGCCCTGTTGTCCGGGAAGGCGATCCGGAAGCAACTGCCGCCCCCGGGTGCCTGATGGTAACTCAGGCGGGCCTGGTTGCTCTCGCAGATTTCACGCGCGATATACAGTCCCAGTCCGGTGCCGCTGCTTCGGGTGGTGAAGAACGGCTCGAATATCTTGTCGGTCATCTCCGGCTGTATGCCCCTGCCATTATCCAGAATATCCAGCTGCGGTGCACCGGATGTCCCGGAGCGGCTTGCCTCCAGCCGGATGGTGGCCGGCACGTCTGATTCGCCATGGTGTACGGCGTTCTGGCAAAGGTTCCAGACTACCTGGTGCAGCTGGCCCGGGTCCATGTAGGCCTCCAGGTCGGGCGGATCGGCCGAGATGCCGATCCGGTCGGCGGAACAGTTGCCGCTGCGGGTGAATTCGTCGGCAAAGTCATGCAGCCAGTCTTTCAGGATAATGTGTTGCGGGCTCGAGGTGCCGGGGCGCGACAGTTGCAGCACGTTCTCGACCACGGTGTTCACGCGCCGGGTGTGATCGCCGATGATGGCCGTGAGCCGGCGGTCATCACCGGCCAGGTCCGGCGATTCCTTCAGCAGCTGTGCCGCGTGGCTGATTGCCCCGAGCGGGTTCCTGATCTCGTGCGCGATGCTCGCGGTCAGGCGGCCAAGTGACGCGAGCTTCATCTGCTGTGCCTGGCGCTGCATAGTGGCGGTATCTTCCAGGAAGATGAGGGCGCCAATCCCGTCTGCCGTGCCCAGCAGCGTGAACTGCGGCAGGATGCTTGCGCCTGACTCTTCCGACTGCATGGGTCTGGTTTCCATGCCGGGTGATCCCCGCCATTGCATCAGCCTGCGATACAGCCCGGGTGAGACCTCGGCGAGCGGCCTGTTTTCCGCGTCGGTATCCACGCCAAGCAGCGTGTGCGCGGTTTCATTCATCAGGCGGATGTCGTCCCGGTGGTCGGTCACCACGATGCCGGCCTGCAGCCGTTGCACGATGTGGGCATTCAGCTTGGCCAGGTTGGCGATATCGATGCCGCGCCGGTAGGCCAGCGACTCGCTGGCGTGGATGCGGCGCGCCATGAGGTAGGTCAGCACCGCGGTGGCAAACAGGGCGATACCCAGCATGCCGGTCTGGGTGTAATCGGTGCTGCGTTTCAGGTCGATGACGGCCGTGCTGTAGATGTGCTCCCCGAACATGGCCATGGCGGCCACGGCGGCGAACAGGAACGCCATGCGCCCCGGCAGCAGCAGGCTGCCCGTGGCCACAGTGATGATCAGCAGAATGCCGAGGCCACTGGCCGGTCCGCCGCTGGCGTGGATCAGTAGTGTGATGGCCAGGATGTCGACCAGTACGTGCCCGACGGCCTGGGTCTCGTAGGACGGGCGGCGTATCCTGGCGGTGAATCCGGCCACCAGGCTGAAGCCGATGTAGACAATACAGGTCAGTATATAGAGTGCCGGGTTCGCGGATCCGAAGCCCGTTTCTGACAGGCCGTAGAACAGCACAGTCAGCAGGCCCGCCAGTATCAGACGGTAGAAGGACAGCAGCCGCAGTGGCTTCCATGTCAGGGAATCGCGGACTGCCAGGTCCGCTGTGCCTTTCTCGTGTGCAAGTGCCATGGCTTCAGCCAGTCTCATGGTCTGCGGCGGCAGGGCGGGCTGTCAGGTCACGAACGCTTTCTGTCATCTTCCAGGTGGCCGCGGGAGCAATAGTAGCGCCCCGAGTCTGTCAGCGCCTCGCCTTGCGGGACATACATGCCGCAGCTGGCGCACTGGACCATCCTGGCGGACCGGCGCGTTGTCCTGTTGCCGGTCTGCCTGCCGGCAAGCAGGCGTTTTGCAGCCATCACGATGATGGCGATGGCAATCATGATCAGCAGGGCGCGCAGTGGCATGGGTGTCGGCTTCCTTCCTGTCAGGGCGTTCCGGCAAGGGCCGGACAGCCGGGTTGTGACTGGACAATACTACCCCTAATTTGAAACACTGGCAGCATGCATCTGCACGAACACCAGGCAAAGCGACTGTTTGCAGACTATGGCATACCGGTACCCGCAGGTCAGGTGCTGGATTCGCCCGCGCTTGTGTCCGCCGCTGTCAACGAACTCGGCGGCAATGCCTGGGTGGTCAAGGCGCAGGTGCATGCCGGTGGTCGCGGCAAGGGTGGCGGGGTGCGGCTGGTCAGCGGCGTTAGCGAACTGGAGGAAGCCGTCAGGGACCTGCTCGGTTCGCGGCTTGTCACACGGCAGACCGGTCCGCAGGGCCTGCCGGTGAATGCCGTGCTGGTGGAGGAAACGGTTACGCTCGCGCATGAGTATTACCTCGGCATGCTGGTTGACCGCTCGCGTGAGCGCATCGCCATCATGGCCTCCGCAGCCGGTGGCATGGACATCGAGAGCGTCGCTGCGGACGACCCGGCCGCCATTCACACCGAGATCGTGGCACCTGCGAGCGGCCTGCAGCCATTCCAGTGCCGCAACCTGGCATTCGCGCTGGGGCTTCAGGGCGGCCAGGTTGCGGCATTTGGCCGCCTGCTGACCGCTGCCTGGCGGCTGCTGAATGACATCGATGCAAGCCTGCTGGAAATCAACCCCCTGGTGCTGAGCGTCGACGGCGAACTGCTCGCACTGGATGCCAAGCTGGACATCGATGACAATGCCCTGTTCCGGCAGCCGTCCCTGGCGGAACTGCATGATGCCAGCCAGGAGGATGCGCGCGAGCTGGCCGCCAGGTCCCATGGTCTCAACTACATCACGCTGGACGGTAATATTGCCTGCATGGTGAACGGTGCCGGCCTGGCGATGGCCACCATGGACCTGATCAAGCTGCAGGGCGGTATGCCGGCAAATTTTCTCGATGTCGGTGGCGGCGCCACGGCGGAACGCGTGGCCGAGGCCTTCAAGCTCATCCTCTCCGATGATCATGTCCGGGCCATCCTGGTGAACATCTTCGGCGGCATTGTCCGCTGCGACCTGATTGCACAGGGTATCCTGCAGGCCATCGGGGAAGTGCATGTCAGCGTTCCGGTCGTGGTGCGTCTGGAAGGCACCAATGCCGAGCAGGGGCGCGCCATGATCGAGGCGTCCGGGCTTGACGTGCTGACCGCGGCGGACCTGACCGCAGCGGGGAAGCTGGCGGTTGCAGCGGCAGGACAGGGCAGTGCGGCATGAGCGTGCTGGTCGATGGCGACACACGGGTCATCTGCCAGGGTTTTACCGGCGCGCAGGGCACGTTCCATTCCAGCCAGGCGATTGCCTATGGCACACGTCTGATCGGCGGGGTCACGCCCGGCAAGGGCGGGCAGCGGCACCTCGACCGGCCGGTCTTCAATACCGTGCGCGAGGCCGTGCAGGAAACCCGGGCGACTGCCAGCATGATCTATGTGCCGGCCGCCTTTGCGGCCGATGCGATCCTCGAGGCCGCCGCCGCCGGCATTGAACTGGTCGTGTGTATCACCGAGGGCATCCCGGTACTCGATATGCTGCGCGTCAAGGCCGTGCTTGCCGGCAGCGGCACGCGCCTGATCGGACCGAACTGTCCGGGCATCATCACTCCCGGGGCATGCAAGATCGGC
>JBFELL010000174.1:0-5975 GCA_041552135.1 Gammaproteobacteria bacterium | reverse complement strand
TCATCGAGCAGAACGAAGTTGCTTTCCGCTACCGCTTTGCTGCGCCGGTTCTGTACCAGGCCGAGGTTTTCGAGGACAGTGAAGAGTTCGGCGGGCTGGACCTGCTTGGGCAGGATGCCGATGGCGCCCAGGGCGCGCGCCTCGCTCACGTACCGGTCGCCCCCCTTGGAGGTGTACATCATGATGGGGATGGTGGCCGTTTCGGGGTTGCCCTTGATGGCCTCGATGGCCTCGAAGCCATCCATGTCCGGCATCATGTGATCCATGAAGATCACCGCCGGCGTCTTCCCGACCAGGTAATCGATGGCCGCCCGTGCCGAATCCACGGTTTCGGTCTCGACGCCGTGGTTCTCCAGCATGCGCTTCAGCGTCACGCGTGCTGTCTTGGAATCATCAACAACCAGAGCGAGTCGGTTTGCCATTGGCAGTTCGAGGTTGGGAGCCTGGGCCAACTATAGCCTGTTTCCGGCCTCGCCGCGACGGCAGCCCGGCCCCCTTCAGCCCGGTTCCGGTGTGCGGGCCGGAACAGGAGGCCGCGTGCGTCAGCCGGTGTTGCGCATGCCGCTGGAGATGGCGTTGATGGAACGCAGCAGGGGCTTCAGCCAGCGCTCGCGGACGTCCTTGCCGAGGGTGTCGTTGCGGTAGCGCGACAGCAGTGTGATCTGGATGTTGTTGAGCGGATCCAGGTAGGGGTTACGGCGATACATCGACAGGCCCAGTGCCGGGTTTTCCTCCATCAACTGCTTCTGGGCACTGACATTGAGCACCTGCAGCAGGGTGCGGTTGTATTCATTGCGGATCTTGTTGAAGATCGTTTGCGCAATCGCCGGGTCACCGGCAAGCCGTGTGTATTCGTGTGCGATCGACATGTCACCCTTGAACAGCGCCATCTGGATGTTGCTCAGCAGGGCACGGAAGAAGGGCCATTCCCGGTACATGGTCTGCAGCTGCGAGAGCCTGGCCGGGTCATTCTCGCGCCACTGCTCCAGCGCGGTGCCGAGGCCATACCATGCTGGCAGGGTATGGCGCGACTGGGCCCAGCCGAACACCCAGGGTATGGCGCGAATAGAGGTCTTGGAGCGGTCCACCTGCCTGCGGTGCGATGGCCGGGAGCCAATGTTCAGCAGGCCGATCTCGGTGACCGGCGTGACATCGTAGAAGTAATCGAACAGGCCGGTGGTGTTGTCGATCAGGTCACGGTAGGTGGTTTCGCCGATGCGCGTCAGTTCATCCATGATGCCCATATAGTCGCGTCGTTCCCCCGCATGAGGCTGGATGACGACACGGCTGGCCTTCAGCAGGCCGGTGATGCCCAGGGATAGTTCGTAGACGGCAGTCTCGGTGTTGCTGTACTTGTAGCGCAGCACCTCGCCCTGTTCGGTGAACTTGATCTGGCCGTGCACGGTGCCCGGCGGCTGCGACAGGATGGCCTCGTGGGTCGGGCCGCCGCCGCGGCCGATCGTGCCGCCGCGGCCATGGAACAGGCGCACCAGTATGTCGTGCCGGCCGGCGATATCGATAATCTTCCTCTGCGCGTCGTACAGGCTCCAGTTGGAGGCGAGGATGCCGCCGTCCTTGCACGAGTCGGAATAGCCCAGCATGATTTCCTGGCACTTGCAGGCGGTGTTGAGCAGGGCGGTATAGGCCGGGTTGTCGAGCAACTGGCCCAGCACTTCCTCGATGTGATTCAGGTCATCGATGGTCTCGAACAGCGGGCTGATACGGATGTCGCAAAACCACTGGTCCCCTTGCTTGCCGGCCAGTCCGCAGAGCCAGGCCAGGTACATGACCTCCAGGACGTGGCTCGCGGTATGTGTCATGGAGATCACGTAATTGCCGAAGGCCTTGCGGCTGACTTCCTGCTGCATGTCGCGCATGACATCGAACACCTCGAGTGTCTCGCGTGTGTCTTGCGTAAGCGCGTCCCGGTCAAGCGCAGGCGGCGGCGATTCCAGGGTGCCGCTGAGCAGGGCCTGGCGGGCGGCCTCATCGAGCGACAGGTAGTCGGCCGTGCCGGGCAGTCTGCTGATGATTTCCGCGACGGCCTCGCTGTGGCGCGTGGATTCCTGCCGGATGTCCAGGTGCATGAGGTAGAAGCCGAAGGTCTCCACCAGCCGTATCAGGTCCTTGAGCTTGCCCTTTGTCAGGTTGGCATCGCCGTTTGCCGCGAGGGATTCGTGTATCAGCGAGAGGTCCGCCAGCAATTCCTGCTCCGTGGCGTAGCCGGTCTGCGGCCTGGCGGGGTCGATGTCGGGGTTTTCCAGCCGTTCGCTGACCGCTACCAGATTGAGCTTGAGGCGGTGACGCATGATGCAAAGCTTGCGCCGGTAGGGTTCATGCTCATAGCGCTTCGGGAACTCCGCGCAGGCCTCGCTGAAGCGGCGTTCATCTTCCGCAATGCTGTCGAGCAGCGGCTGCGAGAAACTGCACAGGCGCCGCGAGTGTGTCAGGCGCCTGGTCAGCTCCTCGACGCGACGCAGGTAGGCGATCAGCACCTCGCGCATGTGCAGGCGCAGCGCGTACGCCGTGGTCGCCGGCTTGACGAACGGGTTGCCGTCGCGATCACCGCCGATCCATGAGCCGAAGCGAATCAGCCCGCCGGGTATGGTGATCCGGGTCTCGTCGGCACCGCCGTAGACGCGGCTGACGGCCTTTTCCATGTAGCGGTAGGTCTGGGGCACGGCGTCGAAAAGGCTTTCGCGGAAATAGTACAGGCAGTTGCGGATCTCGTCCTCGACAGTGGGTTTGTGTGCGCGCACCTCGTCGGTCTTCCACAGCACCTGCACCTGGCGTTTCAGGTCGCGGGTCACATCCTCGCGCTCGTCGCGCCCGAGGCGGCGGTCGTTCAGCGACTCGCTGGTCACGAAGATGCGGCGCAGGGCGAACATCACCGTGCGGCGAATCGCCTCGGTGGGGTGCGCGGTGAAAACCGGCAGGTAGAGCGCCTCGTTGAGCAGGGTCTGGAGCTGCTGCGGGTCGACACCCTGGTCGTGGAATTCCTGCAGCGTATGGGTGAAAGACCCGAGCCACAGCGGTCCGCGGTCGCGCGCCTGGCGCCGGCGCTCGCGGTGCTGGAAGGACTCCTCGGCGATATTGACGAGGCTGAAGTAGATGTTGAAGGCCCGGATGACATGCGTCACCTCGTCCTGGGTGAGCTGCTCGATCAGCCGCGACAGCCGTTTGCGCAGCGCGGGATTGTCCTCGTTCTTGCGCAGGCGGATATAGCCCTTGCGCAGCACTTCCACGGCATGGAACAGGCCCTCACCGACCTGTTCACGCAGTACCTCCCCCAGCAGATTGCCGAACAGGCGCACGCGGCTTCGCAGTTGCTGGTCGTGGGGCTGGTCGAATATCTGGGTCACCGCTCTGGTCATATACGCAAAAAAGCCACGACATCGCGTGGCCCCTGATCTGGATGGCGTGTGATTATACCGCGCGGCAGCGGCTTTGAGCAGGTCTCAGGAAGTGCCCGTGGCCTGCTCATTGCCCGTCGCCGGCAGGGGCCGGGTGGCGACCTGTTTGCAGGTCCGTTTATAAAGTTCGATGTACTGCCGTGCGCTCTGTTTCCAGCTGAAGTCCTGTTGCATGCCGGTCACCATGAGCTGCTGCCATTGCCCGGGTTGGGTATAGCACTCGAGCGCGCGCCGCACAGCGGACCATAGCGCTGCAGGCGCGGGTTTGCGGAAACTGAAGCCGGTGGCCGTTTTGGCGGCCAGGCTCTCGACCGTGGTGTCGACCACGGTGTCGGCCAGGCCGCCGGTGCTGCGCACGATCGGTACGGTGCCGTAGCGCTGGCTGTAGATCTGGTTCAGGCCGCAGGGTTCGAAGCGCGAGGGCATAAGGAAGATATCCGCCCCCGCCTCGATACGGTGGGCCAGCGCCTCGTCGTAGCCGATGTGCAGGCCGATCTGATCCGGGTGCTGTTTGCGTGCCCTGCGCAGTCCCGCTTCCAGTGCCCTGTCGCCACTGCCGAGCACTACCAGCTGCGTGCCTCGCTGCATCAGGTCCGGCAGGATCTCCAGTACCAGGTCGATGCCTTTCTGCTCGACCAGCCGGCTGATGATGGCGAATACCGGTATCGATGTGTCGACCGGCAGGCCGAATTCCTCCTGCAGCGCGTGCTTGTTCTCGGTCTTGTGGAACAGCGAGCGGCGGTTGTACTGCACCGGGATAGTCAGGTCCTTGCCCGGGTTCCATATGGCAAAATCGACGCCGTTCAGGATGCCGGTCAGCGTGTCCTTGCGATGGTCGAGCAGTCCCTCGAGCCCGCAGCCGAATTCGCTGGTGCGGATCTCGCGGGCATAGGTCGGGCTGACGGTGGTCAGCCAGTCGGCAAATATCAGGCCACCCTTGATGAAGGAGAAGTGGTCGTGGAACTCCATGGCATCCATGGACCACCAGTGCGCAGGCAGTTTCAGTGCCTTGAAGGTCTTGAAATCGTACAGGCCCTGGTAGGCGAGGTTGTGGATGGTGAAAATGGAGGCCGGTGCCGGTGAGGTTTCCTTCAGCATGGCCGGTACCAGGCCGGTCTGCCAGTCGTTGCAGTGAACGATATCCGGTTGCCAGTCAAAGCCGGCGGCATCCATGGCGATGGCATGGATTGTCCGGCAAAAGACCGTGAAGCGCTCCGCGTTGTCCGGCCATTCCGTGCCGTCGTCACGCGTGTAGGGGGTGCCGGCACGGTCGAAGTGCGCGGGAGAGTCGACCAGGTAGAGCTTGACGTTGCTGCCCGGTAGCCGCCCGGAGAGGATGCGCACCGGCTCGCTGACGCCCTCGGGTTCCAGGTGGGCTGCCAGGTGCAGGTTATCTGCCTGCTGCAACACCCTGCGATAGGCAGGCACAATAAGGCGAATGTCCTGTCGCTGGTTGAGAATCGCGCGCGGCAGGCTGCCGGCAACATCGGCGAGGCCGCCGGTCTTGATCAGGGGGTGGGCCTCGCTGCTCGCAAAAAGAATCTTCATCCGCGCCTGTGTGTCAGGTTTTTGTCGTTCGGGTCGTGCGTCGAGCACAAGGGTGCGATATGTGACGAACAAGGTCAACAGGAATCACTTGCGTTTTCATATCATGGCACTAATCTACCCTGGAGCATCATCGGGTGTGGCCTTGTTCAGTCAAGGGCGGGCCATTGCGGCGCTGGCTGGCCGTTAACCGTAAATGCACACCTGTCAGACTGGATGGAGGGTAGTATGGTGCAGATGGATCCGTGGGAAACCGGTAGCCGGGTGCGTCTCAGGGAAGATTTCGTTGATGGCCTCAGGCATTTCAGGAACGACGACTGGGAAAATGCGCTGCCGCTGTTTCGTACAGCGGATGAAAAGGCCGAAATGGATGATGTCTACCAGAACCGCTATACCTCGTTTCACGGTCTGGCCCGGGTTCTTATGGGTGACAATAACGGCGTCAAGCTGTGCCGCAAGGCAGCCGTCGGGGAGCAGAACGACGTCGAGGTGTACTACAACCTGGCCATGGCGGAACTGCGTCTGGGCTTCCGTGAGAGTGCTTACACGGCCCTGCGTCGCGGCTTGCGGATCGATCATGGCCACCCGGGCCTCAAGCGTCTGGAACAGGAATTCACCCTGCGCGAGAAACGCAGGATTGTGTCCGGCTACCATCCCGAGGGCTTCATCAACCGGATTATCGGCAGGCTGGTTCGCGGTAACCGCAAGTCCCTGAACCATCGCTGAGGGCGGCCCGCCGGAATCGTTGATTCCCGGCTGCGCCGGCAGCCTCACACGACGGCCGCCTGAAGCGGCCGTCTTGCGGTCTGTTTCCACTTTCCGTGCCGCTCTTCGTCTATACTGGTTGTCGGGAGTCGGCCAGACAGTCGCCTCGCCATGCGAGGAGGAAAGTCCGGGCTCCACAGGGCAGGGTGCCAGGTAACGCCTGGAGGGCGCGAGCCCATGGAAAGTGCCACAGAAAATATACCGCCTGCGCTCCGGCGCCGGTAAGGGTGAAATGGTGCGGTAAGAGCGCAC
>JBFELL010000173.1:0-6018 GCA_041552135.1 Gammaproteobacteria bacterium | reverse complement strand
CGAACACATGGAAAAGAAATACCGGCACTTCCGGGAGGACATCGCCACAGCCGACGATTTTATCGAACTGTGCGCGACCAGAAGCCTGATGAGCGGAGAGCCCTACCGGGTCATTGACCCGCAGGGTAACCAGCGCAAAACCAGTGAGTGGCTAAGGGCTGAACTGGCCACCTACCGGGTGCGCAATCCGTGAAGCGCCTGCTATCACCGCTACCCCTGCTGTCGGGCCTGCTGCTGTCGGGCTGCGCGACTGTGCACCTCGATGCAACCCCCCCTGTTCAGTCCTACCGGACGGCATCCAGCCAGTCACCCGCGGCGGATGACGGGCATGACGGCAAACTCAGCATCATGACGTTCAACATCGCGCACGGCCGCGGCGAGAGTTTCCACCAGTTGCTGCAGGGTGTTGACACGACGCGCGCCAACCTTGACGGCATTGCCTCCCTGCTCCGGCACAGCGGCGCCGATATCGTTGCCCTGCAGGAAGCGGACGGTCCCTCCTTCTGGAGCGGCAACTTCAGTCACATCGACTATCTCGCGGACAACGGGGACTTCAGCCAGTCGATACACGGCGTGCATGTCGAGGGGCTCGGACTTTCCTACGGCACGGCACTGATTGCCAGGCTGGATCTCAGGGACCCGAAGACCATCACATTTGATCCTTCGCTGTCACCGGTACCCAAGGGGTTTGTGGTTTCGACTGTCAGCTGGCCGGGCAGTCCCGATGTGGATGTTGATGTCGTGTCCCTGCACCTGGACTTTGCCAGCGAATCAGTCCGCAGGAAACAGGCAGCTGAACTGATCGAAACGCTGAAAGACAGGCGGCGCCCCGTGATCGTTACCGGCGACTTCAACACCGGCTGGGAGGCGGACTCAACCGTACGGCACATCAGCGAGGCGCTCGCGCTTACCGCCTACCGCCCTGAAGGCGCAGACCTCGAAACCTTTCCCGCATTCGGTGAACGCCTCGACTGGATACTGGTATCACCGGGGATTTCATTCCGTTCCTACCGTGTGCTTCCGGCCTCGCTCTCGGACCACCGCGGCGTGATTGCCGAACTCGAACTCGACGGCGCAACACCGGCTACCCGGCTCGACTGAGTCAGGCGACTGCCGACCCGGCCCCAACGGCCTGCAGGGCAGTCGTTTTCAGAGTTCGCGCAGGCCCTCGGACGGCTCGATACGCGCCGAGCGCATACCTGACAGACCCGCCGCGATAAGGGCGGCACCGCAGGTCAGCCCCAGGGCGATGGCATAGTGGACCTGCAGCAGCCGGCAGACCTGCTGCCCGGCTTCCACCTGATCGGCCATCATGCCGTTGATCACCCAGGCAGTCGCATAGTAGATCGTCACTGCCAGCGCCCAGCCCAGCACAGCGGTAAAGAGCGCCTGCACCATGGGGAACCAGACAATGTCCCTGGTGCGAAATCCCACCAGGCGCAGGACCGACAGCTGTTTGCGTTTGCGCTCGACATTGGCCCACAGGCTGGCCCCCAGCGACAGCGAGAACCCCACCAGGCCGATCACGGCAATCGCCCAGTAGATGGCGGTGAGGTTGCGGTCCATACGCTGCACCAGCTCAATGCCGGCCGCCTGGGTGTGCACATCGACGCCGATGGCGGCAAACGCATCGCGCAGGCCCGCCACGTCATGAATGGATCGCGCATAGAGCCGGAACCCCGGGTAACTGCGCTCGGTATCAGCAGACATACCGCCCCAGTCAAGTTCCGGCACCGCCCTCCCGTCGCGAAAATCCTCCAGCGCCTCCAGCAACTGCACCGAGACAAAGGCGCCGTCGCGCGCGAACGCCCGCTCCGGTGCAACGGCCGCGACGGTCAGGGGCAGGTGCACCCGTTCCAGCTGACCAAGAAAGCGCCGGGCGAGACTGCCATCCAGCACATCCCCTGCCCTGACGGCCAGTTTGTCCGCGCTGCTGCGCGACAGCACCACCCGGTCCAGGCCGCCCGGTAACGGCGCATCCGGCGCAAGCATCGGGTCGCCACTGCCCGAGGCGATCAGTTCCACCGGCACAATGCGGGGTGCATGCTCGCTGGACAGTTCGATGGCCGCCGCAATGCTGCGGGTCCGCGGCACCAGAAAGGCGACCTCCGGCTTGGCGCGCACACTCTCCAGCCATGCCCGGTCATACCGGCCACTCCCCACGGGACGGATCTCGCGGTTGCCGGGTTCCTCGATCAACTGGTCCATCATCGCGCCCACGATGCCGAACTTGAGCCCGAACAGCACCATCATGGGTCCAAGCACCGCCGCCAGCCCGAGCACGAAACACAGCGACATCTGCCATTCATGGAGGTAGTCGCGGCTTGCCAGCCTGAAGACCCTGAACATGTTCAGCCCGAGTTTCTCACAGGGATCCCGGATGCTGGCGCAGGACTCGTGTAACTGGACGCCGCTCTGGAGTGAAAGGGGTAGCCATAGCTACCCCTTGAGTGAAGAGCAAGTACAGGTGCACGAGGACCAGCCAGGGCCGGGATAGGCATCTCATTAATACACACTGCGTCATTTTGGTCATCAGTCATTCATTACACTCAAGTGAGTTGCATCATCATCAGCCGCCCTGTGAGAAACTCGGGCTAGCCGCTCACCACGGTTTCGGTCAGCTTGCTGTCCTTTGAATGCGTTGTTCTGTGGGACAGTCGGCGCAAGCCGAGTTCCTTCACATGGCGCCAGGCATGGCTGGCGAGGATCACCGTGCTGCGGAACTCATTCGCCACCCCGAGAAACAGCGACATGACATTCTCCGCCGCGTACGGATCCAGCGATGCCGTCGGCTCGTCCGCAATCACAATCGCGGGCCGGTGGGCCAGCGCACGACCGATGGCCACCCGCTGGCGCTCCCCCGTGGACAGGGCATCCGGGCGTTTCTTCAGCTGGTTGACAATGCCGAGCATCTCGGCGAGATGCTCGACCGTGCCGTCGCGCTTCAGGCCGAGCACCCTGCGACACAGGCTGATGTTGTCGCGCACCGACAGGTAGGGCAGCAGGCCGCCGGTCTGCATGACATAACCGATATGCTGCTTGCGCATATCGCCCAGCCGGTTGAGGTTGTCACTCTGCCAGCAGGCATCCACGTCGACGGCATCCCTGTCGTCCACGGGACGAAAGCGGAAGGCGCCGGCGGCGGAAGGCTGCAGGATGAAGGCGAGCATATCCAGCAGCGTCGACTTGCCGCTGCCCGATTCACCGATCAGGGCAATCTGCTCGCCCTGGTCAATCCGCAGGCTCGGCACCCTGAGCCGGAATGCCACACCCTTGGCCTCGCGGTTCTTGACCACGTCATGCAGCAGATAAATAGCGGAGTGCCGGGGTTCGGTCACCGCGCCGGACTCGTTGTTCACGCCCTGCCGCAAGCGACCGGCATCAGGGAAGCTGTTCCAGCTCGACGGGATAAACCGAATCACCGCTGACCGGCCCACCGTCGAGGCTGATCCAGAGGTCAGTGTGATCGTGCAGCGCCCGGTAATAGCTGACCTTCTCCTCCAGGCGGTTGAGGAAGGAGATCTGTTCCTGAGTGGACCAGCTCTGCCAGTCATCCAGCGACATGCCCATCACCTCGCCGGTATAGGGAAGGTCCTCGATGTACTCGCGCATAAAGCCCAGGTCCGCCAGGCTGCTGCCCGTGCCCGCCGTGGTGGTCGTGGTCGCGCCCAGCAGTTCGGGGTCACGCGCGGCCGTCGCTGCCAGGCTCTTCAGTTCGCTGAGAAAATTCTGCGGTGACATCAGGCCGTCTTCCGCCGCCTCGAGCACCTGCGTCAGCACGTCACTCAGGTCCGAGAGCTGGTCCCGGCTCAGCAGCACCCGCACGTCCAGGGTGTTGCGTGCCGGATCGCGGAAGTCGCGGTCCAGCAGCCAGGCATCGAACACGCCGGGCAGCTTGCCGTCGCCGGTCTTCTGCAGGTATTGCATGCGCAATGCATAACCCAGCTTCGCCACCCTGGCCTGCAGTTCGGCCAGCTGCGCATTGTCGGTTGCCGGCACCGGTGCCGGCGCCTGTCTGTTCGAGGAGGCCGTGCGCACCTGGCCGGTGATCTGGCCGGCCAGTGCATCCAGCACCCTGCCGAACTCATCGACATCGCCGGTGGGCACGCCGTAATACAGGCTGCCGATGCCCGGGAAATCCGCCAGCCGGCGATACTGTTCGGCATCCGCCGCCTGGTCCGGCATGGTGGCATCGGTCAGCAGGTGCAGCACGAAAATGGCGATGCCCTTTTGCTGGGCCAGCTGCCGCAGGCCTTCGGCATCCAGACCGGTGCTGGACAGCGGGTCACCCGCGTCGCGCGCACCGGCATCGGTCACCAGCACGATATAGCGTGCATCATGGCCTGCCCAGTCGACCGCGCCGATCGCCTGCTTCACACCGGCATAGGCGTCCTCGGTAAAGTCCCGGCTGGAGACGCTGGCGTCGCGCAGTGTTTTCATGCGGGTGAGGAAGCTGCCGGCATCGCGGCCCTCATCCAGGTCGACATAGGTACGCACCAGGTAGTCCAGCCCGGGTGCGGCCGCCACGTTATCGCGATAGGCCACCAGGCCGAAGTTCACCTGGCCCAGCAGGCCGGCTTCACCCAGGGTATCGAAGATCGTGCTGACCGCTTCCTGCGTGCGCTCGATGTAGGGTTGCATCGACAGGGTAGAGTCGATGACAAACACCAGCCCCGCGGTGTAGCCCCGTTTGCCATCCGTGGCCTTTCCGGTGCCACCGCCGGCGAGGGGGACGCTCGATACCTGCAGCAGGCGCGCCTTCTCGCTGCCCAGATAGACATCCTCGTGGCGATGAATCGGCACGAGGTAGAAGTCCTCGCGAATATCGATGTAGCCGGGTGGCTGAATGGCGACCACCGGCGAATCATCGGACAGCTGCCCCTGCACCGCCTCACCGTAGAGCCGCTTGTAGGCCTTCAGGTTGCCCTGTCCGGCAAGCCGGCGCAGGGAATCGCTGTCCCGAAAGAGCAACACCCGGTCATGGCCCGCCGGGTCGCGAAAGGCGGCCGTCAGCCCATGGTTCCACTCGATACTATCGTCGCCGGGCAGCCAGCCGACGCGATTGCCGTGACGATCCGTGCCGACCTCGATCCATTCCCTGCCGCCCTGCTGCTGGCGCGCATAGACATAGAAGGCAGTAAAGGGCACCACTGCCGTGTGCGCCTGACCACCTGGCTTGTCGGCGATCCGGGCGCCGGGCACGGACAGCACCCGCTGGTAAAGACTGTGTTTGCCGGCCATCAGGAGCGGTCTGTCGCCGCCACCCGCCGCCCCGGCAGCCACCCCGGGTAATGGCGTCATGGCGATAATGAGCGCAAGTAAGACGTTCTTCATGATCACAATCTCCCGGTAGTTATCGCCACTGCAGCAACAGGCGCTGTGCCTGCTCGTCACCGGCGGCGGCATCACGCTCCACGCGCTTGCGCAGATCGTTCAGGCGCTGCGCGGCTTCATCATTCCCGGCAGCCGCCGCCATGCTGTACCACTTGTGGGCCTGGCCGGGCTCCGGCTCGGGCAAATAACTGCTCGCCGCGGCGTGGAAGGCAGGATCGGCCTGGGTGCCGAGGGTCATGGCCGCCTGCGCCTGGCCGTAACGGGCCGCATAGCGGTACAGCAGGTAGGCGTCTTCCAGGTTGCCCTCGCCCTGCATGCGCTCTGCCTCGGCGAATACCGCTACCGGGTCGGGCTGCGCGCCGCTGGCCCGTGATTCATAGAGGAAGGCCCGCGCCTTCTCGCCCCCGCTGGTGACGGTGGCGATCCCGCCCGGTGGCGGCGGTAATGCGAGTGCCTCGGTGGTACCCGGCCCCGATGACGGCTGGATCGTTTCCGGGGTGTCGGGCCCGGTCGGCGGGGTGAGCACCCCGGGCGTGCCGGGTTCCGACGGCGGCGGCAGTTCCCCGGACAGGGTCGTTCGGGACACTGGCGGGAGTGTCCCTGACATACCCGGCTCGGACGGCAGCGGCAGCGGCTCGGGGGTACCCGGCGCTGACGGCAGTTCGGGCAGGGACGGCGGCGCCT
>JBFELL010000172.1:0-6018 GCA_041552135.1 Gammaproteobacteria bacterium | reverse complement strand
CTGGCCGGCAGCCTGCTTACCTTGCAGGCGGGACTGGTCGAGTTAAAGAACCAGCCGGTGCTGTCAGCGAACGTGTTCCAGGGCTTGCAGGACACCTTGCAGGTGCTTGCCGAGCACCTGCCTTCATCGCCGGCCCCGGATCTAGCGAAGCAGATCAGGTATCTGCAGGACAAGCTGCGCCCGTTCACACTGTCTGAATCCACCCCGGAAGCGCAGCCACAGACACTGGCTGCCGCCGGTATCCTGCTGGAGGAGATTCACAGTATTGGCGGGGGGCTGACTGCATTGCTGCCTGCGGATATTGATATCGATGGCGAACTGTATTACTGGGCTCAGGCATTCGACCGACAATCCCGTGCACTCAGCGATGACCTTGAATTTCTGGTATCCGGGCCACTGAACATCAGCACCATCCCCACACTGGAGGATTTGGCCAGAGAGCCGGCCGTCGGTAGTGAAGTGCCGGTGTCCGCCGGGGGTGTTGCAGGATCACGCTACAGGGGTGCGGTGGAGCGTCTCAGAATCATCGACGATCTGGTGGTCCGTTGCCGCGAACTGGCAGTGATGGACTTTGAATTTCTCTACGACAGCTCGCGCGGCTTGCTGACCATCGGGTACGACGTGGGCGAACGCCGCAGCGATCCGGCCTGCTACGACCTGCTGGCATCCGAAGCGCGCCTCGCCAGTTTCCTGCTCATCGCGCAGGGCCAGGTACCGCAGAAGCACTGGTTCACACTTGGCCGCCTGCTGACCAGCCATGGGGGCGACGTCAGCCTGATTTCGTGGAGCGGCTCGATGTTCGAGTACCTCATGCCGCGGCTGATGATGCCGAGTTACGAGAACACTTTGCTGGAGCAGACCTGCAAGGCCGCGGTGTCGCGCCAGATCGAATACGGCCGGCAACGCGCCGTGCCCTGGGGCATATCCGAGTCCTGCTATAACGCCACCGATATGCACCATGTCTATCAATACCGGGCGTTCGGCGTACCCGGGCTGGGTCTTAAACGCGGATTGGGGGACGACCTGGTCATCGCTCCCTACGCCAGCGTACTGGCACTGACAGTGCTGCCGCTCGAAGCGTGTCGCAACCTGCAGCGGCTTGCCGCCGCCGGGTTCCTCGGCGACTACGGGTTCTACGAGGCGGTTGATTACACGCCTTCGCGTGTGCAGCGAGGCAAGGACCACGCCATCGTGCGTGCCTTCATGGCGCATCATCAAGGTATGAGCCTGCTGGCCTTCGAGCACGTACTGCTCAACCGGCCGATGCAGCGCCGCTTCATGTCTGACCCCCTCGCACGGGCGACGCAATTGTTGCTGCAGGAGCGTGTACCGAAGCAGGGCGCCACGTTGCACCCGCACGCAGCTGAAGTGAGCGCCCCCGCTGCAGAAGCAGCTGCGACCATGCGCGTGTTTGCCGTCCCGAACACGCCGACACCTGAGGTTCACCTGTTGTCCAACGGCAGGTACCACATCATGGCGACCAATGCCGGTGGAGGTTACAGCCGCTGGCGCGACCTGGCCGTCACCCGTTGGCGCGAGGATGCCACTGCCGACTGCTGGGGCACATTTATTTACTTGCGCGACCGCGACACGGGACATTACTGGTCAACCGCGTATCAACCGACAGGGCGCAAGGCTGACCACTACGAGGCAATCTTCGTGCAGGCGCGCGCTGAGTACCGGCTGCGCGATCAGGCGATCGAAGCACACACAGAGATCAGTGTTTCACCCGAAGACGACGTCGAGATTCGCCGTGTCACGCTCACCAACCTGTCGTCCAGTATCCGTCATATCGAGGTGACGAGTTACGCGGAAGTCGTGTTGGCGCCGTTGAATACCGACCTGGCCCATCGCTGTTTCAGTAACCTGTTCGTGCAAACCGAAATTCTGCCCGACCGGCAGGCGATCCTTTGCACGCGGCGCAGGCGCACGCCCGGGGAGCAGGTACCGTGGATGTTTCACCTGCTGGCGGCACCTGGTGTGGTTGCCGATGAGCCGTCGTACGAGACTGACCGGGAAAAATTCATCGGGCGGGGTCGAACGGCAGCCAACCCGGTAGTGCTGGATCGCAGTGACAGCCCGCCGATGTTGTCGGGCACGGATGGCTCGGTGCTCGACCCCATTGTGGCGATTCGCCGCACCATCACCCTGTCACCTGACGAATCGGCGACCGTGCAGATCATTTCCGGTGTCGCGGACACGCGTGAGGCAGCACTGGCTGTGCTTGAGAAGTATTGTGACCGGCACTTCGTCGAGCGTGCCTTTGAAATGGCGTGGTTCCAGAGTCAGGAGGTGCTGCGCCACATCAACGCAACCGAAGCCGATGCACAGGTCTATGGCCACCTGGCCAGCTCCGTTATTTACGCCAATACCTTGCGTCGCGCCGCGCCCAGCGTCATTACCCGCAACCAGCTTGGTCAGCCCGGGCTGTGGCGCTTTGCCGTTTCGGGCGATCTGCCGATTGTCCTGGTACGCATCGGCGACCTGAACCGCATCGGCCTGGTAAAGGAGGTACTGCAAGCCCATGCCTACTGGCAGATGAAGGGCCTGACTGTGGACCTGGTAATCGTGAACGAGGATTTCTCGGGCTACCGGGCGGTGCTGCAAGACCAGATCATGGGACTGATCAACGCGGGTCCCGAAGCGCAAATTATCGACAGACCGGGTGGCGTCTTCGTGAAGCGCGCCGAAGAACTTTCAGAGGAGGACCGGGTCCTGTTCCAGTCCGTCGCCCGCGTCGTGCTCACCGATACCGCCGAGACACTGGCGGAGCAGGTGCAACGCCGGGTGCCGGCAGAGCGCTTGCCTGACCGCCTGGTCCCGGGGGTGCAGCCGGCAGTCGAACCGGCCTATCCGCTGTCGACGCGGGAACGCACTTTCTGCAACGGACTGGGGGGCTTCACGACCGACGGTCACGAATACGTCGTTACCCTCGAACCCGGTCAGAGCACGCCGGCACCATGGGTCAATGTCATCGCCAGCCCGCACATCGGCACGGTCGTCAGCGAGAGCGGCAGTGCCTATACCTGGGTGGAAAATGCTCACGAGTTCCGGCTGACCACCTGGCACAATGACCCGCTGGGTGACAGCAGTGGCGAGGCGCTCTACCTGCGCGATGAGGAAACGGGTGCGTTCTGGTCGCCGACACCGCTGCCCGCCCGTGGTGAGTCCGGGTATGTGTGCCGGCACGGGTTCGGCTATAGCGTGTTCGAACATTACGAAGCCGGCATTTCCTCGGAACTGTACAGCTACGTCGCAATGGACGCACCGGTGAAGTTCGCGGTGGTAAAGCTGCACAACCATTCGGGACGTCGGCGCCATTTGTCGCTGACCGGGTATTGGGAGCTGGTGCTCGGTGAGTGGCGCCACGCCAACCTGATGCACATTGTTACGGAAATGGATCCGCACAGCGGGGCCCTGTTTGCCCGCAACGCCTATGGCCGCGAATGTGCCAATCGGGTCGTCTTCGGGCAGGTCAGCGAGCTGGAGCGTACGCTGACCGGAAACCGTACCGAGTTCATTGGCCGCAACGGCTCGCTGGCCAGCCCGGCGGCCATGCGCCGCGAGCAGTTGTCGGGCAAGACCGGTGCAGGCCTTGATCCTTGTGCCGCGATACAGACCAGGATCGAACTGGCCGACGGGCAGGAGCGCGAGATCGTGTTCGTATTCGGCGCGGCCCGTAATACCAACGAAGCACAGCATTTCATCCAGCAATTCGGCGGACCGGCTGGCGCACGCCAGGCACTGGAAGCGGTGTGGGAATACTGGAACCATACCCTGGGTGCGGTGCACGTGGAGACGCCGGATCCTGCGCTGGACGTGCTGGCCAACGGCTGGCTGCTCTACCAGACACTCTCCTGCAGGCTCTGGGGCCGTAGCGGGTATTACCAGTCCGGCGGCGCCTACGGTTTCCGCGATCAATTGCAGGACACCATGGCGCTGATTCATGCGACACCGTGGCTCGCCCGCGAGCAGTTGCTGCGTTGCGCCGGGCGTCAGTTCCCGCAGGGTGACGTGCAACACTGGTGGCATCCGCCCGGCGGACAGGGCGTGCGCACTCATTTCTCCGATGACTACCTGTGGCTACCGTATGCGACCTGCCGTTACGTGCGGGCGACCGGGGATACGGGTGTACTTGATGAGTCGGTAAATTTCCTGGAGGGCCGCGAGTTGAATCCGGAAGAGGAGGCGTACTACGACCAGCCGCAACGTTCTGCGGAAGCGGCGAGCCTCTATGAACATTGCGTGCGTGCAATCAGGCACGGCTTACGCTTTGGTGAACACCAATTGCCGCTGATGGGTTGCGGCGACTGGAACGATGGCATGAATCGCATCGGTCATGGCGGCAAGGGCGAGAGCGTCTGGCTGGCATGGTTCCTGTACGAGAACCTGCAGCTGTTTGCAGGCCTGGCTCACAGTCGGGGCGACGCGGTCTTTGCTGAAGCCTGCAGCGGGCAGGCTGCGCTGTTGCGTGACAACATCGAGGTCAATGCCTGGGATGGCGACTGGTACCGGCGCGCCTGGTTTGATGATGGCACACCGCTGGGATCGTCCGACAATGACGAATGCCAGATCGATTCGATCAGCCAGAGCTGGGCGGTCATTTCAGGCGCTGGCGATCCCGTGCGGGCCCGTCGAGCGATGGCGGCGGTGGACCAGCGCCTGGTGCGATGCGATGCGCGGTTAATCCAGTTGCTTGATCCACCCTTCGATAAATCTGGTCTTGAACCCGGCTACATCAAGGGCTATGTACCCGGCGTTCGCGAGAACGGCGGCCAGTATACCCATGCGGCGATCTGGACTGCGATGGCGTTTGCGTTGCTGGGTGACAGGGACCGGGCATGGGAACTGTTCGCCATGCTCAACCCTGTCAATCACGGCAGTCGGCCGGATGCGATCGAGTGCTACAGGGTCGAACCGTACGTCATGTGTGCGGATATTTATGCTGCGCCGCCGCATACGGGCCGGGGCGGCTGGACCTGGTACACCGGGGCGGCGGGCTGGATGTACCGGCTGAGCGTGGAAACATTACTGGGCCTGCAACTGGAAGTGGACCACCTGCGCATCACACCCTGTATCCCGGCCCATTGGGAGACATACAAAATCCACTATCGCTATCGCGAGACGGTCTATCACATCACGGTCAAACGCGTTGCTGCAAAGCCGGATCACCTGATCCGCGTAACGCTGGACGGCGCCGTGGTCAACGGTGCAGGTGTAGATGAGGCAGGGCGTGCGCAAGGCATGATTCCGCTTAAGGACGACCGTCGGGAGCACTACGTCGAGGTGGATATGAGCCAGGGAGTCTCTGATTAATTGAATCTAGGTAAACCACCGCCTCTGGCGGTGAGACTTGACGGGGCTCTGCCGTTGAGTCGTGCGAAGTAAGAGAATTGGCCTCCCATTGAACCGGCAAGTTCTAACAGGAGGCCAAAATGAGAGACTGGCAGAGCCAAGCTCACGTCAAGCATTATTGCAGATATCACATTGTGTTTGTTCCGAAGTATCGTAGGAAAGCGATCTACGGGACATTGCGTAAGGAAATAGGACGAATATTCCGGGAGTTATGCCGTCAGGGCGGGCTGGAGTTGGTTGAGGGATATGCGATGCGGGATCACATCCATATGCTGTTGATGATTCCGCCGAAGTTCAGTGTGGCCCATACGGTAGGATTTCTGAAAGGGAAATCGGCGATTCGGATATTCAGGGACTATCTGCAGGTGAAGCGGAATTTTACGGGGCGTCACTTCTGGGCCCGGGGGTATTGTGTGAGTACGGTCGGGTTAGATGAACAGTTGATCCGGGAGTACATCAAGAACCAGGAACGAGAAGAGAAGCGCCAGGAGCAGATGAAATTAGCCGGGCTTTAACATATAGCCCCCTCTGGGGGCTTTCATCATACCACCCGCTCTGCGGGTGGTAGTTGATTTCCCCCCAACGATTCAGCATCGAATGAATGTTTTGTGAAGATTAGATGCCAACTATTATTGTGTCAGTTATATGTAAGTCCGCATGTTG
>JBFELL010000171.1:0-6056 GCA_041552135.1 Gammaproteobacteria bacterium | reverse complement strand
GTGCCGCGCTTCTGCTATCACAAGAAACTCTCCGTCGCCGCCAACTGCCGCATGTGCATGGTGGAGGTGGAAAACGTGCCGAAACCGCTGCCGGCCTGCGCGACCCCGGTGGCCGATGGCATGAAGATCTTCACCGGCAGCAAGCTGGCAAAGGGTGCGCAGAAGGCCATTATGGAATTCCTGCTCATCAACCACCCGCTGGACTGCCCGATCTGCGACCAGGGCGGCGAGTGCGAACTGCAGGACGTGGCGCTGGAGTATGGCGGCGACGTGTCGCGTTTCACCGAGGGCAAGCGCGTCGTCAGGGACAAGTTCATCGGACCGCTGATCGCCACCGACATGACACGTTGCATCCATTGCACGCGCTGCATCCGCATGCTGCAGGAGGTCGCCGGCAAGATGGAACTCGGCGCTACCGGCCGCGGCGAGAACATGGAAATCGGCAACTACATCGAGGGCTCGCTGGAATCCGAACTCTCCGGCAACGTCATCGACGTCTGCCCGGTGGGGGCGCTCACCTCCAAGCCGTTTCGCTTCAAGGCGCGCGCCTGGGAGCTGGCACAGCATGCCTCGGTGGCACCGCATGATTCGATCGGCTCCAACCTCTACGTGCACACCCGCAGCGGTGTGGCGATGCGGGTGGTGCCGCGCGAGAACGAGGAGATCAACGAGGTCTGGCTGTCGGACCGCGACCGTTTCAGCTACGAGGGCCTGTACGCCGATGACCGCCTGGCTGCGCCCATGGTGAAGGTGGATGGCCGCTGGCGGGAGACCGACTGGGACAACGCGCTGCAGATGGCCGTCAGGGGTTTGCGCGAGGCGGTCTCGCAGCACGGCGCGGACCAGCTTGGCGTACTGGCTTCGCCGACCTCGACACTGGAAGAACTCTACCTGCTGCAGGCCGTCGCCCGCGGCCTTGGCACCGGCAATATCGACCATCGCCTGCGTCGCGTGGATTACAGCGACCAGGACAGTGCCCCGCTCAGCCCGGGACTGGGCCAGTCGCTGGAAGAGCTGGAGCGCGTCGATGCCGCACTGGTGATCGGCGCCAACCCGCGCAAGGAACAACCGATTGCCGGGCACCGCCTGCGAAAGGCCGCCATGGCCGGCGCCAGCGTCATGTTCATCAACCCGGTCGACTACGAATTCCTGATGCCGGTACATGCGAAGGCCATCGTGGCGCCGTCGCAGATGGCGGGTGAACTGGCCGGCATCGCTGCCTGTTTCCCGGATGCCGCTGGTCGCCTGCCGGAGGCCGCCCGCTCGCTGGTGGCCGCTGCCACGCCGGATGACAACCAGCGTGCCATGGCGACGGCGCTGAAGGATGCCGGGCGTGCCACCGTGCTGCTCGGCAACACGGCCGCGGCACACCCGCAGGCCTCGTTGCTGAGGGCGCTTGCCGGCGTGATCGCCCATGCGGCCGGAGCCACAGCCGGTGATCTGCCGGCCGCGGCCAACAGCGCCGGTGGCTGGCTGGCCGGCGTGCTGCCCCATCGCGGCCCCGCAGGACAGGCGGTCGCCACGGCGGGCCTGACGGCACATGCCATGTGCGAAAGCCCGCGCAAGGCCTTCATCCTGTTCGGCGTCGAGCCGGAGCACGATTGCTGGGACAGTGAGGCGGCCGTACAGGCCGTGGAGGCGGCGGACTTTGTCGTCGCCTTCAGCCCCTGGACCAGCGAGGCCATGCTGAACAGCGCCGATGTGCTGCTGCCGACCGGACCGTTCACGGAAACCTCCGGCACCTTCGTCAACCTCGAGGGTCGCTGGCAGAGTTTCTCCGGCGTCGCCCGGCCGCACGGCGACAGCCGCCCGGGCTGGAAGGTGCTGCGTGTGCTCGGCAACCTGCTGGAACTGGACGGCTTTGATTACAACACGTCGGAGGACGTCCGCGATGCCCTGCGCCGCGAGGTCGACGCCGCATCCCTGGTGGCGGGAAGTGCGGCTGCCGCTGCAGCGCCGCCGGGGGCAGTCGAGGGCACTCTGGAACGTATCGGCGATGTACCCATCCACTGCGCCGATGCGCTGGTGCGGCGTGCCACCTCCCTGCAGGCAACCCCTGATGCGGTGGCGGGCGGCGTGGCGCGCATCTCGATGCAGCAGGCCGAGGCCAGCGGTGTACTCGGCGCCGACACGATAAAGGTCAGCCAGGACGGCACCAGCATCACCCTGTCGCTTGCCATCGACGAGCGGGTGCCGGCGGGCTGCCTCTGGCTGCCGGCCGGGACACCGGCCGCGGCAGGGCTCGGCCCCTGCTTCGGCACCATCCGGATAGAGCGGGCATAACAGGGACTAGCGGGCAAAACCACCATGGCTGAATTCTGGGAACTGATCAGGGAGCCGTTTTTCATAACGCTCAAGATTGTCGCCATCCTCATCCCGCTGATGCTGGGCGTGGCCTACCTGACCTTTGCCGAGCGCAAGATCATCGGCTACATGCAGGTGCGCATCGGCCCCAATCGCGTTGGTCCGCGCGGCTGGCTGCAGCCCATCGCCGATGCGCTGAAGCTGCTGATGAAGGAGATCGTCGTGCCGACGAACTCCAGCCGTTTCCTGTTCCTGATCGCGCCGATGATTTCCATCGCCCCCGCGCTGGCGGCCTGGGCGGTGATGCCGTTCACCGACACCATGGTGCTGGCGAACATCGACGCCAGCCTGCTGTATATCCTGGCGCTGACCTCGGTCGGCGTCTACGGCGTCATCATTGCCGGCTGGGCCTCCAATTCGAAATACGCCTTTCTCGGCGCCATGCGCTCCGCGGCGCAGATTGTTTCCTACGAGATCGCCATGGGCTTCGCGCTGGTCGGTGTGCTGATCGCCGGTGGCAGCCTCAACCTGGTCGATATCGTGCAGGCCCAGCAGGGCAGTGTGCTGCACTGGTTCTGGCTGCCGCTGTTCCCGCTGTTCCTGGTGTATTTCATTTCCGGCGTTGCCGAGACGAACCGCGCACCCTTCGACGTCGCCGAAGGCGAGTCCGAGATCGTCGCCGGTTTCCACGTCGAGTATTCCGGCATGGCCTTCGCCGTGTTCTTCCTGGCGGAATACGCCAACATGATCCTGATCGCCGCGCTGACGGCCCTGCTGTTCATGGGTGGCTGGCTGACGCCGCTGCAGGGTATTGTGCCGGAGAGTGTGTTTGCATGGCCGGTGATCGGCCTGCTGCTGGGTTCAGGTATTCACTGGCTGCTGTTCAAGACCTCCTTCTTCCTGCTGCTGTTCCTGTGGTTCCGCGCGACCTTCCCGCGCTACCGCTATGACCAGATCATGCGGCTCGGCTGGAAGGTCTTCATCCCGATCACCATCGTATGGCTGGTGGTGGAGGGCGCTGCCGTGGTCGCCGACGTCGGCCCGTGGTTCGATTGAGGTAGATTATGGACAGGTTTTCCAACTTTCTGAAAAGCATGACATTAACCGAGCTGCGCAAGGGGCTGGGTGTCACCGGGCGGCACTTTTTCAAGCGCAAGATCACGGTGCAGTACCCGGAGGAGAAGACGCCGCAGTCGAACCGCTTCCGCGGCCTGCACGCGCTGCGCCGCTACCCCAACGGCGAGGAACGCTGCATCGCCTGCAAGCTGTGCGAGGCCGTCTGCCCGGCGCTGGCGATCACCATCGAGGCCGAGGAGAGCGAGGACGGCACCCGGCGCACGACGAAATACGAAATCGACCTGTTCAAGTGCATCTACTGCGGCTTCTGCGAGGAATCCTGCCCGGTCGACTCCATCGTCGAGACACGCAACTTCGAGTACAGCTTCGAGAACCGCGGCGAGAACATCATGACCAAGGAGATGCTGCTCGAGATCGGCGACAGGTATGAAGAGCAGATCGCGAAAGACCGCCTGCAGGACGCGGCATACAGGTAAGCCTTATGGGATTCGAACGCTTCGTCTTTTATGTCTTTGCCGCGATCCTGGTGTATGCCGCCGGGCGCGTCATCACGGTGCGCAACCCGGTGCACGCGGCGCTGCACCTGGTGCTGGCGTTCTTTACCTGCGCCGGCCTGTGGCTGCTGCTGGAGGCGGAGTTCCTCGCCATCACCCTGGTGCTGGTCTACGTCGGTGCGGTGATGGTGCTGTTCCTGTTCGTCGTCATGATGCTGGATATCAATGTCTCGCCGCTGCGCGAGGGCTTCGTGAAATATCTGCCGGTGGGTTTCACCGTGGCCCTGCTCATATTCGCCGAGATGTTCATGGTGCTGGGGGTGAAGAACTTCGGTGCCGAGGTGGTCGCCATCCCCGAACGCCACGGCGCGGACTACAGCAACACGCGTGAAATCGGCAGCGTACTGTACACCGACTACGTATACCCGTTCGAGATCGCCTCGGTGATCCTGCTGGTGGCGATTATCGCGGCGATTGCGCTGACCATGCGCAAGCGCCCGGAGACCAAGGCGCAGAACCCGGTCGACCAGGTTGCCGTGAAGCGCGCCGACCGTGTGCGGCTGGTGGAAATGGAAGCCGAGAAAAAGCAGTAAAAGACTACCGCAGAGACGCAGAGAGCGCAGAGGAAAAATGCCTGTAAACCTTCAAGCAAGCAACAATGCCCGGGATGTTGACCTGGCTGTTTGCATCAATGATGGTTTTTCTCCGCGTCCTCTGCGTCTCTGCGGTGAAATTCTGAATGGCCGCCAAAGCAAGGGATGCCTGCAATGATTGCCTTATCCGACTACCTGATCCTGGGCGCGATCCTGTTCGGCCTGAGCGTGGCGGGGATATTCCTGAACCGCAAGAACGTCATCATCCTGCTGATGGCCATCGAGCTCATGCTGCTCGCCGTCAACATGAACTTCGTCGCCTTTTCCTATTTCCTCGGCGACGTGGCGGGGCAGGTGTTCGTGTTCTTTATCCTCACCGTCGCCGCCGCCGAGGCCGCCATCGGCCTGGCGATCCTGGTGGTGCTGTTCCGCAACCGGCAGACCATCAACGTCGATGACCTGGATACCATGAAGGGCTGATGCCGATGTCCCTGGAAAACATGCTGCTCGCCATCCCGCTGGCGCCCCTCATAGGCGCGATCATCGCCGGACTGTTCGGCCGGCAGATCGGCCGTGCCGGTGCCCACACCGTCACCATCCTCGGTGTCGCTGTGGCCTTCGTGCTGTCGGTCATCATGCTGAAGCGTTTTGCCATCGACGGTGCCGAGCCCTACAACGCCAGCGTCTACACCTGGCTGGTCTCCGATGGCGTGAAATTCGAGATCGGCTTCCTGATCGACAACCTCACCGCATTGATGATGACCGTGGTGACCTTCGTCTCGCTGATGGTGCACATCTACACCATCGGCTACATGGCGGACGACGACCACAACTGGCCGGCCCATTCCAAGGCCGGTGCGCCGTCGTCCTACCAGCGGTTCTTCAGCTACATCGCGCTGTTCACCTTCTCCATGCTGATGCTGGTGATGTCGAACAATTTCCTGCAGCTGTTCTTCGGCTGGGAGGCGGTGGGCCTGGTGTCCTATCTGCTGATCGGCTTCTGGTACACGCGCCCGACGGCCATCTACGCCAACCTGAAGGCCTTCCTGGTCAATCGCGTCGGCGACTTCGGCTTCCTGCTGGGCATCGGTGCCATCTATGCCTTCTTCAACAGCATGGACTATGCGACGGTGTTTGCCGCGGCGCCCGGCATGGCCGGCACCACCATCGAGATCTTCGCCGGCACCGAGTGGCAGCTGATGACGCTGATCTGCATCCTGCTGTTCATCGGTGCCATGGGCAAGTCGGCGCAGGTGCCGCTGCATGTCTGGCTGCCGGACTCCATGGAGGGCCCGACACCGATCTCGGCGCTGATCCATGCCGCGACCATGGTCACGGCCGGTATCTTCATGGTGGCGCGCATGTCGCCGCTGTTCGAGATGTCCACCACGGCGCTGGTGTTCGTCATGGTCATCGGCGCCATCACGGCCCTGTTCATGGGTTTTCTCGGCATCGTGCAGAACGATATCAAGCGCGTCGTAGCCTACTCGACGTTGTCCCAGCTGGGCTATATGACCGTTGCGCTCGGCGCATCCGCCTACAGCGTCGCGATCTTCCACCTGATGACGCACGCCTTTTTCAAGGCGCT